>NZ_JASATR010000010.1:0-145956 GCF_038440395.1 Aeromonas sp. OTU364 | reverse complement strand
CTTTTCGAGGTTATCGACTTGGCTTTCTGCGTTGCCGCTTGCCCTGTCGATGTGGCGCATTATAGAGACATTGATCACATTGGCAAGCACTGACTGCAATAAAATTGCAAAAAAAGGCCACTTATTAGTTATTCATATCAAAACACAGCTTTTATACACACTTATCCACAGGCGACCGTTAAAAAGGGCTCTGATTGATGCTCTGCACTCCCCCACCACGGCAGGATCTCGACGCCATCCAGGCCAGAAGCCGGTGCCTGTAGGGACATCTATATAAAGGAAAGCTGCAGAAGAGAGGCCATCAGGCCAGATCGGCTTCGGCGGCCCAGGCTGCGATCAGCTCGGCGGCGGCCAGGGAGCGACAACCCGAGACATTCTGTCCGGCCCAGAGCGGCGAGAAGCCGCTGTCACCGACCTTTTCAGCAGCGGCGCGCAACGGGGCCACTGCGCCGCTGGCATGGGGGAAGTCAGGAGGCAGCGCCGAGAGAGGGCCAAGCTCCCGCATCAAGCGATTCACTATCCCCCGCGCCGGACGGCCGCTGAACAGATTGGTCAGTGCGGTGTGCCGGCCATGGGCCCCCTGCAGCGCCGCACGGTGCAGGGGCGAGGTCGTCGCCTCGTGACAACAGAGGAATGCCGTTCCCATCTGGACTGCGCTGGCCCCCAGCGCCAGGGCGGCCCTGATCCCCTTGCCATCGACTATGCCCCCGGCGGCGATGACAGGCAGATCCACTGCCGCCACTATCTGTGGCAACAGCGTGAAGGTGCCCTGTTGCAGACCGAGATCCTGACTCAGGAAATGGCCGCGATGCCCTCCCGCCTCCAGCCCCTGAGCTATGATGGCATCGGCGCCATGGTGCGCCAGCCACTGCGCTTCCGCCACCGTGGTGGCGCTGGCAAAGATGCTTGCCCCCATGGCCTTCATCCGGGTCAGCAACCCGGGCGCCGGCAGGCCGAAGTGAAAGCTGACCACGGCAGGTCTGAACTCGCCAAGCAGAGCGGCATGCTCCGCATTGAAGGGGGCGCGGCCGGGCGCCGTCGTCACGGCTCTGGCATCCACCCCGAACTCGGCATAGTAGGGAGCCAGCGCCTCTCGCCAGCGGTGCTCTTCGGCCGGATCAGGCTCACTCTGTCGATGGCAGAAGAAGTTGATGTTGAAGGGGCCTGGGCCACTGGCCACCAGCTGTTCCAGCGCCTTGCGCAGCTCGGCCGTGCCGAGCATGGCCGCCGGCAAGGATCCCAGGGCACCCGCCCCCGTCACCGCCATGGTCAGCTCAGCGTTCTGCACCCCGGCCATGGGCGCCTGGATGATTGGGTAGCGCATCCCCAGATCGGCAAACAGGCTCATGCGCCGTCCTCTCCTTCTGCGGCGGAGGCGGCCATCTGACTGCGCGCCAGCGCTATGGCACCGTCTATGGCCCCTCTGGCCTGCGGGCTGTTCTGCCAGCAGGTCGCGCCCAGCATGCTGGCCACCAGCCGGACTATGTGGCCGCTATCGGCCTCGGCCAGCTCACTCAGGCTGTGGTAGCCCAGCTGTTCGAGCCGCCCGATGACGGTGGGGCCCACCCCTTTCACCCCGAGCAACAGGCTGCGCTCCCGTGCCGAAAACAGTTTCACGTCGGTCATTGCAGAGCTCCTTTCCGATGACTGCAGTTGCACATCAGGTCCCCAAGAGGCCTGATGAAGATAACGAGGGTCAGCGCACGCTGCGCAGCAGGAAGTCCGGCTGGCCGCAGGAGCGGCGCTCCCGCTTTTGCATCTCGTCCGAGCAGGGGACGGCATCCGTCCCTTCCTTGTTGATGCAGATGTAGATCTCCCGCAGGAAACGCCCGCCGTCGGCGCAGGCCACCGTGATGGTATCGGGGGCAAGCCAGTGGTTGGCTGCGGCCAGATCCGCCTTGAGCTGGAAGGCACTCTTGCGCAGCGGTTCGACCGGGGATTGGTAGGCCGCCGGGACCCGCACCTTCTGGCGCAGATCGCTGGCCAGTTGATGGAATGCCTCCTGACTCAGGCCGGAGCAGGTGCCGTGCTTCTCCCACTCATGACCATAGAGGAAGCGGCTGGGGTAAAGACCGGCAAACGCCTGCTCCATGGCGGGATCCAGCCGCTCGCGGGTACAGCTGCCGGGATAGCCGCGCTGGTACTGGGGCCAGAGTCCGTGCAGCACGAAGCCCAACTGGCGGCTGCACTGCTCTCGATCGGCCGGCTTGATGGCGCAGTGCTCCGGTGACCAGGAGAGCGCCAGGGCGTAGTAGTCAAACTCACCTGGCCGCCCCTTGGCCTGAGCGGCCTGGGCACACAGCAAGAACGCCGCCAGGAGCAGCATCATCTTCTTCATGTCATCGTCTCCGTCATCGCAGTCAGGCCGCCCCCTTCTGGCGAGGAACACGCCCGTTTGTCAGGCCCCATGCTCCCATACAAGGGAGTCAAAGAACAACCATGCCAAATGCCCTTACCAAGAGTGGGTCAGACCAGTAAAGGGTTCCCCCACCCGGATCAGAGGCGTAAGCTGACTCTCCGGCGAGCCTCTGCGTCCCGCCATTTTCCCCGATTTCATCAGCAACAGGACATGCCATGATCCGCAAGAATCCCTCCGGTCACCTTCCCGTCATCCACGAATCCGCCTACATCGACAAGACCGCCATCATCTGCGGCAAGGTGATCATCAAGGAGAATGTGTTTGTCGGCCCCTACGCCGTGATCCGTGCCGACGAGGTGGATGAGAGCGGCGACATGGAGCCCATCGTCATCGGTGCCAACTCCAACATTCAGGACGGCGTGGTAATCCACTCCAAGTCCGGTGCCGCCGTCACCATAGGCGAATACAGCTCCATCGCCCACCGCAGCATAGTGCACGGCCCCTGCGAGGTGGGTAACCGGGTCTTCATCGGCTTCAACAGCGTGCTGTTCAACTGCCACATAGGCGAAGGATCCGTGGTGCGTCACAACTCGGTGATCGACGGCTGCGATCTGCCCCCCGGTTTCTATGTGCCCTCTACCACCCGCATCAACCAGCAGAGCGATCTGGCCCAGATCCCCCGCGTGACCGTGGATGCCACCGAATTCTCCGAAGACGTGGCCCACACCAACATCGACCTGGTCAGGGGCTACAAGGCGCTCTCCAACGAGTTCTGAGTTCGCCTTGCGCCATCGAAAAAGCCGCCCGAGGGCGGCTTTCTCTTTTCTGACATTATCTCTGCTTATATAAGCCTGCCGACTCAGGCCCCTATGATGCCGCCATCGTCCCGAGTGATGCGCAGCACGGCGGAGCGGGGAATGCTGGTGCCGCCGTCCGGGAAGTGGGAGGGGGCCAGCTCTTCGCCCGGGTGTTGCACCCCGACGAACATAGTGCGCCAGTCCGGGCTGAAGGTGAGGCCCGTGATCTCGCAGGCCACGGGGCCGGTCAGGAAGCGGCGCACCTCGCCGCTGGCGGGATCCGCACACAGCATCTGGTTGTTGCCCATGCCGGCAAACTGCTTCTCGTTGGAGTAGTCGCCGTCGGTCTGGATCCAGAGCCGCCCCGCCTCGTCGAAGCCGATGCCGTCAGGGCTGTTGAACATGTTGTCCGGGGTGATGTTGGCACTGCCCGCCATCAAGCCCTCTTTATGCACGCCGGGGTTGCCCGCCAGCAGGAAGAGATCCCACTCGAAGCGGTCGCTGCCGTGATCGCCCGCGGCAGGGCGCCAGCGGATGATCTGGCCATAGGGGTTCTCGGCCCTGGGGTTGGCACCGTCCAGGGGCTGGTTCTCCTTGATGCCGCGGTTCTTGTTGTTGGTCAGGGTGCAGTAGACCTCGGCACGGTGGGGATGCACGGCCACCCACTCGGGCCTGTCCATGGTGGTGGCGCCAAGCCGGGTCGCCGCTTCCCGGGCGAAGATGAGCACCTCCCCCTGATCGGCGAAGCCGTTCTCCTTGGTCAGGCCGTGCTGGCCGTGCACCAGGGGCAGCCACTGGCCGGTGCCTTTGAGCTCCCCCTCTTTGGCCTCGAAGCGGGCCACATAGAGGGTGCCCTCGTCCAGCAGCTCCCGGTTCGCGGGGTCATTGCCCGGCGCCACCCTGTTCTTCGAGACGAAGCGATAGATGTGCTCCCCCCGCTCGTCATCCCCGAGGTAGACCACGGCGCGGCCATCCTTGTTGACGGTAAAGGCCGCGTTCTCATGCTTGAAGCGGCCCAGCGCCGTGCGCTTCTTCGGGGTGGAGGCAGGATCCAGCGGATCGATTTCCACCACCCAGCCGAAGCGGTTAGGCTCCTGGGGGTGTTTGGCGAGATCGAAGCGCTCGTCGAACCTGTGCCAGCCAAAGCCCGCGTCCTCGGCGGCCAGGCCGTAGCGGGCGGCGCGCTGGTCCAGCACCGGCTTGCCCGCGCTGCCGAAGTAGCCGTTGAAGTTCTCCTCGCAGGTGAGGTAGGTGCCCCAGGGGGTCTGGCCATTGGAGCAGTTGTTGAAGGTGCCAAGGGCGGTGCGCCCCTCGGGATCGGCCTGGGTCTTGAGCAGGGCATGGCCCGCCGCCGGGCCGCTCAATGTCATGGGGGTGGTGGCGGTAATGCGGCGGTTGAGAGCCCCCTTGGGGTTGGCCTGCCACTTGCCATCTTTTCGCACCAGCTCCACCAGGGAGACCCCGTGGGCCGCCTGGGCCTTGGCGACGGCCTCGGCACTGAGCGCCTTGCCGCCATCCGCAAACAGGTATTCGTAGTTGGTGTATTCGTTGTTGACGGCGAGCAGGGCGCGATCCGGCCCCAGGGGGAAGAAGCTCATGCCGTCGTTGTTGTCGCCGAACTGGCGGGCCTGGGCCCTGGCGTCATTGCCCTGGGCAAAGGCGGGGGCATCGGCGAACAGGGCATCCCCCCAGGCGATCAGCACCTCGGCCTTGTAGCCGGGTGGCACCACTATGGTGTCGGCCACAGAGGCTGGCACGGCCTGGAAACCGAGCAGCGGCTGGGTGGCGGCGGCCACGGCGCGGGCCACCGGATTTGCGGCAAAAAACGCCACCATGCTGGCGGCGCCGACCCCCTTGAGGAAGCCCCGGCGGCTGAGGCCGGCCTCGATCAGGCGGTTGAACTCCGGCTCCTGCTCCCGGGGGTGGTTGGCACTGTCTCTCTCGTCAAAACGGCTCATCGGCTTTTCCTTGTTATCTCAGCGCAATCATTGCGTCATCACGGCGTCCGGCCACAGCATGGCGGCACTTTATTAAACGAAGATGACAACTGATGAGATAGCCGTCTGGCCCGGCAAGGCGCACCGCCCAGAACAAGGGGCGGTGGACACGAGTCCCACCGCCCCAGGAGAAGCATCGCTGATAGAGAGGCTAGCCCTGGCCGCACTTCTTCAGGCTGATATGCCAGCTGGCGCCGGACTGCACCTGATGTTTTGCAGCGAAGCTCTCCATGTTCAGGGCCACCGACACCTGCAGCAGGCTGTTGAGGTAGACCAGCGGCTGGCCCTCCGGCACATCGCCAAAGCTGCTGACGTAGGGGGCCTTGCCCTCGTATTTGAGCGCATCCCCTTCGCTTATCCTGATGCAGGCGTTGTCCCCCTTGTGGATCCCCGCCCTGGTCAGCAAGGTGTCGTCGATGTTGGTCCAGACGTTGCCGTACTGCACATCCAGAATGGGGATGGTGCCCTTCAAGGTGCCATCGGCCTCGGCCACCGCCGGCTGGTAGGGGATGGTCACCACCTCGGCGGGCAGTTTGGGCCCCACCTGCTCGAAGCTGATGGCGCCGGAGGCGAGCCGTGCTCCCGTGTAGGCGTAGACGTCGCGACCGTGGAAGGTGTAGGACTT
The DNA here is from genome assembly GCF_038440395.1 of Aeromonas sp. OTU364. NCBI lineage: Bacteria > Pseudomonadati > Pseudomonadota > Gammaproteobacteria > Aeromonadales > Aeromonadaceae > Aeromonas > Aeromonas sp. OTU364. Next base: position 140,178 of record NZ_JASATR010000010.1, on the reverse strand, counting down.
CTCGGAGCCCTTGAGGCGATTGCGCTTCTCGTCGATCTGGCGCACGGTGTCGATGCCGAAGTGCTCCGCCACCAGGGTCAGGGTGCCGTTGTCCGGGCTGACGATGTAGTGGCCGCTCTTGGTCTTGAGCACCACGGACTTGCGATCCGTGCCCACACCGGGATCCACCACGCTCACGAAGACGGTGCCCTTGGGCCAGTAGTTGAGGGTCTGATAGAGGCGGTAGGAGGCCTCCCAGATGTTGTAGGCCGGGATCTCGTGGGTCAGATCCTGCAGCGGCAGGGTGCGGTCCACCCCGAAGGCGACCCCCTTCATGGCGGAGACGGCGCCATCCTTGAGGCCGAAATCGGTCTGGAACACCAGGGCCTCGCTGGCGAAGGCGCCAGCCCCCACCAGATAGAGGGCGAGCACGAGGGCGCGGGGAGCGGTACGAATATCCATATCAGGACTCCTTGTGAGGGATGCGACAGAGAAACAGAAATCTAGACGTCCAGAGTGCCATTTCATACCCCCTTTGCAACCCCTGATGCCCGAATGGGGGGAAAAGAGTCGCCAATCCGGCCCGCTCGGGTGTATCCATGGGCATTCGAAGGCAGGAGAGCACCACATGACAGTAGAGAAACGCGACACCATCTTACTGAGCCTGGGGGAGACCCAGAGCCGGGTGCAGATCACCGGGGCGGACGGCACCAGCCAGACCTTTTCGCTGACACTGGGGCTCGATGCCCTGACCCCGGGCCCCTTTCGCCGGGACCCGCCGAGCGCCCTGGAGCTGGAGCAGGCCATCCTGGTAGCGGAGGATCCGCCGAGCGCCCTGGAGCTGGAGCAGGCCATCATGGTGGTGGAGGATATGCTGATGCCCCTCGCGGCCCGGATCCCGCCCCACCCCGTGCTGCACCTGCACAGCCCCGTGCCCCTGGCCGAGGTGCTTGGCAACCGGGTGCAGAGCCGGGAGAACATAGAGCGGCTGTTCGGCCAGTTGGTTGCCATGGTGGAGGGGGATCCCCTGGCATCGGCCCAGTTGCCGAAGGATCGCCGTTTCGCCGCCGCCCTGCTGATCCTGCGGGAGTGGATGCACCATCTGGATGCCGGCAGCGTCGTCCTGGTCGATGGGTGATGTTCTCTCGTCAGGCAGCGGGCTCGAAGCGATGCCGTGACAGGGCCCAGGCCAGCCCAAGGCTGGTCAGCGTGCTGCCGACGAACAGCAGATCCAGCGCCGCCAGGAGGCCTGCACCGTCGCTCACCCAGCCCAGCAGCGCGGGCACCCAGTTCGCCACATAGGCGATCACATAGAAGAGGGAGAGCAGCCGCGCGTGGCTGGCCGGGGGGGCGATGCGATTGATCAGGGTGGCGCTGCCCACGAACACGGCCCCCTGGGCGTAACCCGCCACCAGCAGCCCGAGTCCCGCCAGCCAGCCTGGCAACCCGTGCACGGCGCCGGCAAACAGCAGCACGCAGAGCGCCAGGGCAAGGCAGCCACTTTGCAGGGTATGGCGGGCATCGAGGCGACGGGCCCAGAGCTGGCAAAGCCCGGAGAAGACCAGATAGGCCGCGACGAGATAGCCGAACAGCCCCAGATCCCTCATGCCCAGCAACTGACTCACCACCTTGGGGCCGATGGCCAGCAGACTGGCCGCCACTGCCCAGGCGGTGAAGAGCGCCAGGGCGCAGAGAAAGAACCCGGCCCCCGTGGCCCTGAGCCCCTCCCCCAGAGATCCCCCACCCGGCCCGCTCGGGGCGGCCGCCGTCGTCCTGGCGCCTCTTGGCCAGCTCAGCACCAGGCCCGCGATGGCGCAACTCGCCATCCCCAGGATCAGCAGGAAGGGCAAGGTGGTCGGATAGAAGTCCAGTTGCAGCGCCAGGCCGCTGAACACGGGACCGAGGGCCAGCCCGGCGGTGAAGGAGAGGGTGGCGCTCAGGGCCGCCCGCTTGCCGCCATCCTGGGGGCCAAAGCGCAGCAGCGCCACGTTGGCGGCGCCGGTCAGGCTGCCCGTGCCAATCCCGGCCAGGACCCGCCCCAGCAGCAGGGACCAGAAGCTGTCGGCCAGGGAGAAGAGCAGGGCTCCGCCCCCGACCGCCAGCAGGGCAGGCAGGATCAGGATGCGCAGATCCGCCACCCTTCCCGCCAGGTTGCCCACCCCGAACAGGGCGATCAGCACGCCCCCCGCATAGCCGCCATAGATGAGGCTGAGGCCAAGATCGCTCAGGGCCAGCGCCGCCTGGTAATGGGGATAGAGCGGGGTGGGCACGCTGCTGTTGAGCAGGGCCGACATCAGGGCCAGGGACAAAAACCCGAGCAGGCGGGGGCGAACATCGACCTCGCTGCCGTGGGCAGCAGTTGGGGCGCAGGGGGATGACATCAAGACTCCAATCACAGACAGGGGAAGCGCTATCGGGAGCGACATCATAGCGATCCCGTCCGCCCCGGGCTGCGGCAGTTCTGCATCATGGCGATTCAAATTTGCATCACCTTGGCAGTTGCGCTCCATCCCTTGAGTGGCCCCAGAGAGCGGGATCGGGCGGCCCCTTGTGCTGCCGCCCCCTCTGGCATCTAATACACCGGCGCCAATCGGGCGTCCTGCTTGAGCGAGGAGCAAGCATGATCAACTGGGATGACGCCCGCTTCTTTCTGGCCCTGGCACGGCGGGGCAGCCTGCGCCGGGCCGGCCTCGAACTCGGGGTCGATCAGGCCACCGTCGGGCGACGGGTCGGCCTCTTCGAGCAGCAGCTGGGGGCCAAGCTGTTTATCCGCACCCCCAGGCACTATCGGCTCAGCCCCCTGGGGGAGGCGCTCTTGCCCCAGGCACAGGCCATGGCGCAGGCGGCCCTGGCCATGGATCGCGCGGCCAGCCTGGGGGAGCTGGAGGGGGAGATCTGCATCGCCACCACGGACACCCTGGCCCAGGGCTTCGTGTTGCCGGCCTTCAGCCTGCTGCGCCAGCGCCACCCCGGCATCCGCCTCAAGCTGCTGACCGCGGTCAGCGTGAGCGACATCCCCAATCAGGAGGCGGACCTCGCCATTCGCAGCGTGCGCCCCGAGCAGGGAGATCTGGTGGTCAAACGGCTCGCCACCATCAGGATGGGGCTCTACGCCTCCTCCGACTACCTGGCCCGCCGCGGCACGCCCCGCTCGGGTCAGTCGCTGCAACAGCACGACCTGCTGCTCTTTCCCAGGGAGCTGGTGGCCCGCCACTGGCTGAGCCTGTGCGGTGAACCCCTCCATGAGCCCAATGTGGTGCTGCAGAGCAACGCCCAGCTGGTGCTGATGGGGGCGGCCCGCCAGGGGCTCGGCATCGCCCTGCTCTCCACCTTCCTCGCCGAGGAGGATCCGGGCCTGGTGCGCCTGCTGCCTGACCAGCACGACCCCATCGACATCTGGATGGTGCTGCACCCGGATGTGCAGAAGACGGGGCGGATGCGCGCCCTGGTGGCGGCCCTGGAGGAGGTGTTCCAGCGCCATCAGGATAACCAGCCCCCCTCAATCCTCGCCACGCCAGCCCAAACGCACACTGATTGAGCGGCTATGCCCCCCATTCGGGGCACTTTATTCGCAGCGAACAATGTTAGAGTCCGCCGTTGTTTTTTCCTTAAATAACGGGACGTTACATGAAGAAGTTTGTTGTTTCATCTGGTGTCATTTTGATGGCGGGATTGTTGACAGCTTGTGCGAGCGAGTCGTCGCGCTCCCTGGAAGTGCCCAAGGTCGCCTCTTATCAGAGCCACTATCAGGGCACTCGCAGCCCCATTGCCGTCGGCAAGTTTGATAACCGCTCCAGCTACATGCGTGGCATCTTCTCCGACGGCGTGGACCGACTGGGCAGCCAGGCGAAAACCGTGCTGATCACCCATCTGCAACAGACCGGCCGCTTCAGCGTGCTGGATCGCGACAACATGGAAGAGATCAAGGCGGAAGCCGGGATCAAGCAACAGGCCCAGCAGCTCAAGGGCGCCGACTATGTGGTCACAGGTGACGTCACCGAGTTTGGTCGCAAGGAAGTCGGCGATCATCAGCTGTTTGGCATCCTGGGCCGCGGCAAGTCCCAGATCGCCTACGCCAAGGTCAACCTCAACATAGTCAACGTCACCACCTCTGAAGTGGTCTTCTCTTCCCAGGGCGCCGGGGAGTACGAGCTCTCCAACCGCGAAATCGTCGGCTTCGGCGGCACCGCCAGCTACGACTCCACCCTCAACGGCAAGGTGTTGGATCTCGCCATCCGGGAAGCCGTCAACAACCTGGTGAGCGGCATCGAGACCGGCGCCTGGCGTCCGGCCCAATAAGGAGAGACGAGATGACCATGTCCAAGCTTTCCCTGCTGCTGGCCAGCGGCCTGCTGCTGAGTGCCTGTGCCCAGGCGCCAAAGACGCTCTACAACTGGGATCAATACCAGGGGGTGGTTTACCAGCACATGCAGGGTGACGACACCGGGGTTGAAGCCCAGATAGACGCGCTGGAGAAAAACCAGCAAGAGGCCAGCGCCAAGGGTCAGACGGTGCCGCCCGGCTTCCACGCTCACCTGGGCATGCTCTATGCCCAGCTCGGCAAGGATGCGCAGACCCGCGAGCAGTTTGAGACCGAGAAACGTCTCTTCCCTGAATCGGCACCCTTCATGAACTTCCTGATGTCCAACCAGAAGGGGGCGACCCAATGACACTGCGCACTTTCCTTGCCCTGACACTGGGCACCCTGCTGCTGAGCGGCTGCGCAAAGGGCCCCGGCTACGACTACGGCAATTTCAAGGAGAGCAGACCGACCTCCATCCTGGTGCTGCCACCGGTGAATCACTCGCCTGATATCAAGGCGGGGGCCAGCCTGCAGTCCCAGATCACCTACCCGCTCGCCGAGTCCGGCTATTACGTGCTGCCGGTAGCGGTCACCAACGAGACCTTCCGGCAGAACGGGGTGACCGAGCCGACGGACATTCATGCCCTGCCCATCAAGAAGCTCCACGAGATCTACGGTGCCGATACCGCCCTGTACCTCGACATCAAGGACTATGGCACCAGCTATCTGGTCATCTCCAGCGAGACTGTGGTCACCGCCAGCGCCCGTCTGGTGGATCTGCGCACCGGCAAGCTGCTGTGGGAAGGCAGTGCCAGCGCCAGCAGTGCCGAACAGCAGAGCAATTCGGGGGGCGGCCTCATCGGCATGCTGGTGGTGGCTGTCGTCAATCAGATTGCCAACACCATCACCGACAAGGGCCATGAAATTGCCGGGATCACCAGCTTCAGGCTGCTCAGCGCCGACATGCCCAACGGCATTCTCCATGGCCCCTACTCGCCGAAGTCCCAGACAAGATAAGGCGCCGCACCGCCGTACGACAGAGGGCGTCATGCCCTCTGATTGCCCCCATCCCCGCCAGTTTGCCTCCCCCGGCCACCGAAGCTGGGTGTGACCGTCTATCTTGTTGATATTGGCGGTTCATTTCTCGTGTACTGGTTGTCCAGGCCCCCCAATTTCGTCTGGTGATGCCAGGCAAAATCAGTTACAAGAAAGTCCTCTGTCACCACCCGGGAGCGTTATGGCATGGCGGGATCACTGTTGCGCACCCTGCCCCGCAGGTGGCTGATGCGATTCGCACTCCTCTGCCTGGCGCTGGCGGGGCTGGGGCTGGTGTTCAACTACACCTACCTCAGCATCAGGCACGACATGCAGCTCATCACCGCCAAACAGCCGAACCTGTTCGAGGTGTTCTATCAGCGGGCCCGCGTGCTGGCGCCAGAGAAACTGGCCCGATTCATCGACAACAGCAGCATCAAGACGCCCATCTTCAGCGAGAACGGGGATGCGACTGCCTATGCCTATGGCTATGATCTCGCCACCCTGGCTCGCCTGGCGGTCATCCCCATACTGCCGCCCGCCAACCAGATGCTCACCGCCTACCAATATGTGCTCTCCTACCCCGAGGTCCTCAACCTCTACGCCCTCTATAACGATCGTCGCATGCTTGGCATGGTGACGGACAAACGGATGCTTCCGAACCAGTTGCAGCCGGTCAACACCAACCTCAATGACATCGAGCCCTGGACCCACTATTTCGGCTGTGCCTTCTTCGCAGCCACCCATGTGCCCTGCAGCACGGATGAGGCCTGGGTATCGGACATCTACACCGACACCTTCACCGGGTTGAAGAACATCACCCTCTACTTCCCCTTTGTCTTCTACGATTCCGCCTTAGCGGACTACCGCTATGGCCTGACGGGCATAGACATCGCCATCGACGAGGCCTTCAAGGATGTGTTTCACCCCTTCGAGGGGCTCAATCCGACTCGCACCGTCATCTCTTTCGAGGAGGTCGAACCCTGCCGCCCCTTGCATCTCTGCCTGAATACCCGCTTCATGCAGACCAAGGCCGGCAACGACCTCTTTCTCAAGTGGTCATACAGCTACGGCGATGCCGTCCGGGCCGTGCTCTATGGCCCGGCCTTCAAACTCTATCTGATCGCCCTGCTGCTGTTGATGCTGACGGGTCGGGGCATCTACAGTCGCCTGCGTACCCTGGCACTGACCGATCACCTGACCCGGCTGCCGAGACGGGACATCCTGGATCAGGGCCTGCTGCAGGAGCACGACTACCTGATGCTGCTGGACATAGACAACTTCAAGTCCATCAACGATACCCATGGTCACGGGGTGGGAGATCTGGCCCTCGCCGCCTTCGCCCGTCATCTGACGACCAATATGCGCAAGGGGGACAAGGCCATTCGCTGGGGGGGCGAGGAGTTCATCGTCCTCTACAAGGGGCTCAACGACGAGGCCAGCATGCACCAGACGGTGGCCCGCCTGCTGGCATCACAGCTGGTGATCCCGGAACTGCCCGCCCCCATCACCTTCTCGGCGGGCATCATCCGCATCCGCGATTACCTGACGGTCGCCGAGGCCACCGATCTGGCCGATGCGCTGCTCTACCACGTCAAGCAGCATGGCAAGCACAACATCGCCTTCTACTCTGGGCAAAGCATCGGGCTCATCAGACCCCTCGAGATGCGGGGCCAACCGGCAAAATCCAGGGAGCCAGGCTGACCCTGCCAGCGGCGCCTTCCCATGGAGCCGCAATCGCCTTCTGCTCCGGGGGGCGCTTCTGCTACCATCCCGGCCACTATCATTGTTTCCGTCACGGCCCTGGCCGCGATAACCCCACACTGGTGCCCTATGTCCATTGCCTCCTTTGCCGAACTGGCCCTCTCCCCCCGCCTGCAACAGACCTTGCGCGAGCTGGGTTATGCCGCGCCGACCCCCATTCAGGCCAGCGCCATCCCCCTGATTCTCGCGGGGCGGGACCTGATGGCGGGGGCCCAGACCGGCACCGGCAAGACCGCCGCCTTCGTGCTGCCGCTGCTGGAGCAACTGATGCAGCAGCCAGCAAGCGATGCCCCGCGCCCCATCCGTGCCCTGGTGCTGGTGCCAACCCGCGAGCTGGCGGTGCAGGTCGCCGAGAGTGTGGCGCGCTACGGTCAGGGCACAGGCCTCACCAGCGCCCTGGTCTACGGCGGGGTCAGCATTGCCGCCCAGGTGGAGGCGCTGAAAGATGGGGTGGATCTGCTCATCGCCACCCCGGGCCGCTTGCTCGATCACCTTCGCCAGGGGGCCCTGAGCCTTGAAAGCCTTGGCCATCTGGTGTTCGACGAGGCGGACCGCATGCTCGACATGGGCTTTATGGACGAGATAAAGGCCCTGCTCAGACAGATACCGGCGGATCGCCAGACCCTGCTGTTTTCGGCCACCTGCGACGACAACCTCTTTGCCTTGAGCCGAGTGCTCTTGCGCGACCCGGCACTGATCGAGGTGGCACCACGCAACACCACGGCCGCCGAGGTGGAGCAGCGGGTCTATGCGGTGGATGGGGATCGCAAGCTGGCGCTGGTCGAACACATGCTGACCGTGAAGGGCTGGGCACCGGCCCTGATCTTCAGCCGCACCCGCCAGGGGGCGGACAAGCTGGCCCAGCAGCTCGGCAAGGCGGGCATCAATGCGCTCGCCTTCCACGGCGATCTGTCGCAAAGCGCCCGGGAGAAGGTGTTGCTGGAGTTTCGCGCCGGCACCCTGCAGGCCCTGGTCGCCACCGACGTGGCGGCTCGCGGCCTCGATATCAGCGAGCTCAACCATGTGATCAACCTGGAGTTCCCCCATCAGCCTGAGGATTACGTCCACCGCATAGGTCGCACCGGCCGCGCCGGCAACAAGGGGCTCGCCGTGACCCTGTTCAGCCCGGAAGATGCGCCCCTGCTGGAGAAGGTCGAAGCCGTGCTCGACACCCGCTTGCCACAGCAGTGGTTCCCGGGCTTTGAGCCGGATCTCACCCGCTTCGACCCCGAGCCCCGCCGCAGCGGCAAGGGGGCCCAGAAGCAGAAGGCCAGAAAGCAGGCCCTCGCGGGCAACAAGGGCGGCAAGGGGCGCAAGCCCTGATACCGGGATCCTGCGGGGAGCTCGGCCATGCGGGCCCTCCGCTTTCTCACTATCCTGGTTCGGATGAAGGGTTGGCTTCCGTTCTTCGACCGTGCTCCTTCCTGAGCCCTCCTGTTCAACCCTCTTCCTCTGACCCGGCGACCCTTTGCCACAACCTGCTACAAAAGAGGTAGTAAAGGGGCACACTCTTGCCACAAAGGGGGCGTGCAATGGAGGCATGGACAAGGAGGACATCATGAAACCCGCATCCCTCGTCTGGGCCCTGCCCCTGACTCTCACCCTGCTCTGGCTCGCAAGCCTCACCCAGTGGCCCGCCAGCTTCTGGCCCTGGCGCCACGAGCTGCTGATCCTGACCGGCCTGCTTGGCCTCGGCGCCATGACACTCTCTCTGCTGCTCGCCCTGCGCCTGCCGAGGCTAGAGGCCTGGTGCGGCGGGCTGGATCGCATGTTGCACCTGCATCGCAGCAGTGCCCTCTGGGCCACCGGCACCCTGATGGCTCACTGGCTGCTGGTGGAGGCCCCCAAGTGGGCCGTCACCGCCGACTGGCTGACCCGACCGGCGCGCCGCGGTGCTGGTGCTGGTGCTGGTGCTGGTGCTGGTGCTGGTGCTGGCAACGATGCCCTCTGGCACAGCCTCGGCAATACCCTGGGGGAATGGGGTTTCTATCTGCTGCTGGCCCTGGTGGTGGTGAGCCTGCTTGCGGTGGTGCGCTACGAGCGCTTCAAGGTTGTTCACCGGCTGGCCCCGGTCATCTATCTGATGGGCTGGCTGCACGGACTCTGCCTGCTGCCGCCCATCGGCGCCCTGACCCCGGTCGGCCTGACCCTGCTCATCGGCGGCGGGGTGGGTGCCCTGGGGGCGCTCTACTCCCTGTTTGGCCGGGTGGGCCGGGACGCGCGCCACCAGGGAAGGGTCAGCACCCTCACCCCCCTGGACGCACGCACCCTGGAGATCCGGGTCGCCCTGGCCTCTCCCCTGCACGGCTATCGCCCCGGGCAGTTCGCCTTCTTTGACTTCGCAGGGCGCGGCGAGCCTCACCCCTACACCCTGGTCGATGTCTCGGCAGACTGCCGCACCCTGACCCTGTCGGTGCGCGCCCTCGGGGATCACACCCGCTGGCTGCACCGCCACCTCAGGGTCGGCGATGCCGTCACCGTGACCGGCCCCTATGGTGCCTTCGCCCTGCCAGATCCGGCCCCCGCACTCTGGGTGGGCGCCGGTATCGGCATCACCCCCTTCGTCGCCCGGCTGGAGGCCCTGGTACGCCGTGGCGAGACACGCCCGGGCACCACCTTGCTGCAATGCGCCCCCAACGCCGAGGCCGCCCCCTATCACGTTCATCTGGCCGAGCTGTGCCGCCGGGCCGGGGTCGACTACCGGCTGCACCTGGAGTCCGATCGCGGTCGACTGGATCTGGCCGCCCTGGGTGAACGCCAGCACACCCCGGTGTGGTTCTGCGGCCCCGAGCCCATGGCCCAGACCCTGGATGCCCATCTGGCCACCCCGCTGCACCGGGAGCTGTTTCGCTTCCGTTGACGGATCAGCCCGGCGCATTCAGCCATTGGCCTGATATTAGGGGAACTGGGAGACAGGCGGGCACGGGCCCCCTTGAGTGGAACAGGCCTCCGTCGCCCGCACGCTGCCGCCCCAGAAACTCGCCACCAGTATCAAGGCCCCTGCCAACCCGTATTTGATCCAGGATTTCATCCTCTGCTCCCCTCTCTTCAACCCCTCGCCATCCCTGTGGCAAGCAGGTCCATTTATCAGTGGGCAGAAGATAGAAGGGATATGTGAGGGAAAGATGAGGCTGTGTGAAGCCAAGGTGAAGTCTGGGGAAAGTCGGAGAGATCAGCAGCGAGTCACGACAAACATGGCGGTTGGCAATGCGGGGAAAAGAGTTCTCAAGGCTCAGTCCATGCCATCACCGCCTTGATGTAGGGACGATTAGCGTAGCGTAATCGTCCGTTCACCGCGAATATCCTGATAGCAAGAGAAGCAGGAAACCCTGAACATCAGCGTCACCTCAACCCCCTTACTTTCGCGATCGTCCGAATACGCTTCGCTATTCGAACCTACGGCCTTTAGTTATTCGAATAGCTGACAATTTATAAAAAAATATAGCAACCTCACACAAGATGATTTCATGGGTTATTCCTCCAATATGAGGCCACCACTGGCCCCGCCCATTCTGGCATTAAAAGGTCATTAAAAAGGCAATAAAAATTGTTAGGGGTTTGAGAGTGCTTGCGAGGGAATCTCCAAGCTTTTTTTAGCATTTCCTCATAAATACCCAATCCACCATCATCAAACATCATTATTTTAAAATCTGGTCTGTTTATAGAAAGCTCTTTTATTTCCTTCATAAACTCATTTTTTTCATCTATTACTATATTCTCTAAGTCCCTAGCATAGCGATATATTCTATTATGGTATGACGATACCCTTGCAGAGGTTGCAGCCGTAGTTACCCCCATACCCAATGGGGCATAAACCTTTCCATTTACTTCTATTGGAATGTTGATACCATTGCGTCTCATCGTGCCAATGCCAGAATCTGTCAAAGGCTCATCCCTAGCTAATCCAATCACACCTTTCATTTCATAGAGACCAGCTTCTTCAGGCCAGTTACGAATAAATGTTTTTATTAATTCCTGTTGTGAAAATAACTCAGGTTCAATGCCTTTATTGTGATTTTTCACATCAATAAAAAGAACTACGTCATTATATACCCTTAGAAATAAAATCCACTCTGAACGTTCTGAATACTGTTCAGTAGGAGCGACCGCATTACATGGTAGGTGTAGGTGATGAATTCCCCAATCAGCCCATAACATGTCTGTTCTTTTATTCTTTTTTTTACTGCTAGTATCATTGAAAAGTGTCAATGATTTACTTTGATATGGATTTACATCACCACCTGCAATAAACAATTCCTCTATTCGCTTTAGGCCTTTCTCTGCCTCTTTCGGAATAAAGGCTGGGAATTTATCTGATTTATATACATACCTTGTTGCATTTGGTATATAACGCAAAATGAAATCACACCATCTAAGCAAAGGATTATGTAAATTTTCAGGTGCAGTTTTATCATATGATAGACCGAATGCGTCAATTGCCTTTTCCGCAATCTCATCAACTTCCTTCACAAAGTAGATATTGTCAGATGCTCTTGTCATATTTAAACCATTGCAATGAGAAATAATTTCAAGACTTATAGTAAGCTGTGCTCCAACCATTTACTAGCTTAGATCTTATCCCAATAAGGTTCGTAATCTGCGTGGTTATGATTTCACTCAATAAATAAACCCACCCGCATAACGGATGGGTTTGCTTTTCTTATTGCCGGTAAATCCAAAGAAATTTAACTCACAACAGCAATCAAGCCAACGGCGGCGTCCGCGGCGGCACCCTGCGCTTGCTGCCGGTGGACTCGAAGGCCGAGGCGACACGCAGCAGGTTGTTGTCGTCATAGGCGCGACCGGCGAAGGTCAGACCCACCGGCATACCGATATCGGCCATGATGCCCATGGGGACGGTGACGGTCGGCACGCCGAGATGGCGAATGGCGAGGTTGCCGTTGGCGACCCAGATGCCGTTGCTCCAGGCGATATCGGCGGAAGCCGGATTCACGTCCGCATCGGCCGGGCCCACGTCGGCGACGGTCGGGAACAGCACGGCGTCGAGCTTGAGCCCGTCCATCCAGTCCTCCAAGTCCAGCTTGCGGGTCTGTTCAAGGCCGCGCAGGCCGTCCGGCACCGATGCGATCTCGTCCCAGGATTTCAGGCCGCGCTTGGCCATATTGACGTACTCGTCCATGCCCGCCGCCAGATCCCCCTCGCGGTTCGGCAAGGTGCCCGGATCGTGGGGGAAGATCTGGGGGCCATCCACATCGGCCAGCTTGTTCAACTTGGGGTCGCCGTTGGCGCGCAGGAAGTCGTCGAACGCCCAGCCGGAGAGCTCCCACAGCTCGTCGTTGAGAAACTCAGGGGTGACTATGCCGCGATTGAACACGGTCGGCGCGCCGGGTCTGTCCCCTTCGCAGTTGGAGACCAGGGGGAAGTCCACTTCGATGACTTCGGCGCCCGCGGCTTCCAGCGCCTGACGGGCCTGCTCCCACAGGGCAATCACGGAGTCGCGGGTATGGATGCGCTGACCGGTCGGGCCGCCGATGCCGGGGTTGTCGCTGGTGCCGGCCAGTTCATCCTTGTTGATAAACATGCGCGGCACGCCGAGGCGCTTGCCCTTGAGGGCATCACTCTTGGCAGCCAGATCCAGATAGGAAGCCGGACGTACCTCGGAGGCCTTGGGCAACTTGACCCAGGGCTGCATGCGCCACAGATCGCCACGGGTGTCGGCATCGTCCGCCACCACCACATCCAGCACTTCCAGCAGATCTGCCATGGTGCGGGCGTAGGGCACCACCACATCCATGGTCGGGGTCAGGGGCCAGTTGCCGCGCACCGAGATGACGCCACGGGACGGAGTGTAGGCACAGAGGCCGTTGTTGGAAGCCGGGCCCCGGCCGCTCGACCAGGTCTCTTCCGCCAGACCAAAGGCGGCAAAGCTGGCCGCGGTGGCGGTACCGGCGCCGTTGGAGGAGCCGGAGGCGAAGGGCGCGGTCAGGTAGTCGGCGTTGTAGGGGCTCTCGGCACGGCCATAGACGCCGCGCTGCATGCCGCCATTGGCCATGGGGGGCATATTGGTTTTGCCGAGGCAGATGGCACCGGCGGCGCGCAGCCGCTCCACGGTAAAGGCATCGCGCTGGGCCACCAGATCCTTGAAAGCCGGGCTGCCGGAGGCGGCAGTCAGCCCCTTGACCAGATAGCTGTCTTTGGCGGTATAGGGAATACCGTCGAGCGGCCCCAGGGTTTCGCCACGGGCGCGGCGGGCATCGGAATCTTGCGCCTCTTTCAGCGCATCGGGGTTGGGCACCACGACGGCGTTGAGGCGGGTGTCGGTCTCGGGGCCGTTATAGGCTTTGATCCGGACCTGATAGGCCTCGACCAGTTCGACCGCGGTAGTGCGGCCTGATTCGAGCGCACCGCGCAGCTCGGCAATGGAAACCTCGGTCACTTCGATCATGGGGATCTCCTGTAAAAGGGTGACTGTTTGTCATGATGATCGCCGCATCGGCGCCTGCGACCATCACACCATCAAGAGATAAAACCCCACGGCGTGGGGTTTTTAATACTCACCGGAACCGGTTTACGACCCGTCGCGAGAGGCCGTCAGCAAGGTGAAGAGCAGCGCAGGAACCGGAGTGTATAAACATACGTGAGGCTTCCGAGCAGCACATAAGCCTTGATCACGGCCTCGCAGCAGGATCGTCATCCGGTTCTTACTGGCCGGACGGGATCTGCTGGGTAATGCAGTGGATATTGCCACCGCCCAGCAGGATCTCGCGGGCCGGGACGCCGACCACGGTGTGATCCGGGAAGATCTCTTCCAGAATGCGCTGGGCTTCGCCGTCGGTGGCTGCATCCAGCAGCGGGTAGACGATGCGATCGTTGGTGATAAGGAAGTTCACGTAGGAGCCGGCCAGACGGCCTTCTGCCTCGCGCGGCACACCGCTGCCGCTCTCGACGCCGGCGGACTCTTCCTCGGTGCAGTAGAGCGGGCCCGGCTGGGGCAGCTTCCAGATTTTGAGCTTGCGACCCTTGGCGTCCACCGCCGCTTCCAGCACCTTGAGGGCGGCCAGGGAGCGGGCGTACTGGGGATCAGTCTCATCGTCGGTCCAGTGCAGGGCCACTTCACCCGGGCGCACGAAGCAGCACATGTTGTCGATGTGACCGTCGGTCTCGTCCATGTAGACGCCTTCGTCCAGCCAGATAAAGCTCTTCACACCCAGATAGTCGCGAAGCAACGCTTCGATCTGCGCTTTGCTCAGGTGCGGGTTGCGGTTTTCGTTCAGCAGGCACTCGGCGGTGGTCATGCAGGTGCCTTCACCGTCCACGTGGATGGAGCCCCCTTCCAGAATGAGCGGCGCGGCGTAGCGATCCATGCCGTGCTGCTCCAGCATCTGGGCCGCCACCTTTTCATCCTGATCCCAGGGGTAGTAGAGACCGCCCTTGTGGCCGCCCCAGGCGTTGAAGCCCCAATCCACGCCGCGGCACTCGCCGGCGGCGTTGGTGACCACGGTCGGGCCAGTGTCGCGGGCCCAGCAGTCATCGCTGGCCATCTCCACCAGGGTGACGTGGGCGGGCATGATGGCGCGGGCCTGCTCCATAAACTGGGCCGGCACCCCCATAAAGACCGGGGTGGCTTGCCCGATGGCATCCGCCACCTTGGCGAAGGTTTCTTGCGCGAAGCGACCGGCGACGCGCCAGTTGTCCGGGCGGAACGGCCAGATCATCCAGACGGCCTGCTGGTGCGCCCACTCGGCGGGCATGGTGAAGCCGTCGGCGGCCGGAATGGAGTTGATGGTCTTGATGCTCATCGCAAGGCTCCTTGCATGGATTGAGGCCCCCGATTCATCTGGGAACCCTGGAAAAATAACAGTGGGTCGCAGTGTAAGAAGTTGCGTGCCCATCCATCAAATGAATAGGATGGATTGTCCCATAAACACGGCGAATAATCCCCCCATGAAACTGCACCAGCTCGACCTCAATCTGCTGCTCGCCCTTGACGCCCTGATGACACAAGGGAGTGTGACCCGCGCCGCCGAGTCGCTCTTTATCAGCCAGCCCGCCATGAGCCATGCCCTCAATCGCCTGCGGGCCTTCTTTGACGATCCGCTGCTGGTGCGCACGCCCCAGGGGATGCTGCCGACGCCCCGGGCCCAGCGGCTGCATCTGGGGGTGCAGCAGGTGCTGCGGCTGCTGGAGCAGCAGCTCAGCGAGGAGGAGCTGTTCGAGCCGCGCCAGTCGAAGCGCCGCTTCGTGCTCTGCACCACGGACTACGTGGAGTGCGTGCTGATCCCGCCGCTCATCCAGCGCCTCAAGAGGCTGGCGCCCGGGGTCACCATAGAGATTCGCATACTGCGCGACACCTTGCCGGAGGCGGAGTTGGCGAGCGGCGAGATAGACCTGGTGCTGGGCTTTGACGAGTACATGCAGGTGCCGGGGTATCTGGGCAAGGAGACCTGGCTCACCGAGCCGCTGGCCGGGCTGGTGCGCGCCACCCTGGAGCTGGAGGAGGAGCGCATCACGCTCGAGCAGCTTATCGAGATGCCCCATGTGTTCCACTCGCCGCTCGGCACCTCGGAGGCGAGCCTCGACCGCTATTTGCAGAGCCTGGGGCACAGCCGCACCATCTCGGTCAACAGCCAGAGCTATATGTCCGCCGCAGCCATCGTCAGCCAGAGCGACCACCTGCTGGTGCTGCCGAGCATGGTGGCCGAGCTGCTCGCCAACCACTGGCCGCTGAAAAGCCTGCCCCTGCCCGAAGACGTGCCGGATTATCATCTCAACTGCGTCTGGCACCCGGTCCATGCGCAGCAGCCGGCCTTGATCTGGTTGAAAGAGCTGATGAAGGAGTTGGTGAGCCCGGTTTGAGCCCTCTGCGTCTGGCGGCTCCTCCCCCTCATCCCCAGCCCTTCTCCCGCGAGGGGAGAAGGGAGCAGATCGGTGTTAAATAGAAAGAATCGGGACAGCAGACACGCCAAAGCGACAAAGCGACAAAGCGACAAAGCGACAAAGCGACAAAGCGACAAAGCGACAAAGCGACAAAGCGACAAAGCGACAAAGCGACAAAGCGACAAAGCGACAAAGACCCAAAATGCCAGGGCTTCAATGTGTTGGCACTAGAGGCCCCTTGTGATCTTCACTTTCAAGGATTCCCCGATCGGTTCCCTCTCCCTCTGGGAGAGGGCTAGGGTGAGGGAAAAGCTTCCCGCCCACCCGTACGCCACCGAGTAATGACTATATCTAATAGGGTCAAACAGCTCTGGATATGCACCATGAAGACCCACTCCTTTGCCAAGCGGCTGAGAGCCGAAGCGACCCTGGCCGAACAGAGGCTCTGGTTCCAGCTTCGCAATCGCCGGTTTGAGGGGCTCAAGTTCCGCCGCCAGTTTCCTGTCGGGCCCTACATAGTGGACTTCATCTGCCTGGAACAGCGGCTGGTGATCGAGGTCGACGGCTCGCAACATAGCCAGCCGGAAGGTCAACAACAGGATGACGCCAGAACGGCCTATCTCAATGGCGAAGGGTTTCGGGTGATCAGGGTGTGGAACAACGAGGTGCTGGGGCGGATGGATGGGGTGCTGGCGTTTATCAGATTGTCATTGCAGTGACTAGATTCCCCCCTCATCCCCAGCCCTTCTCCCGCAAGGGGAGAAGGGAGCGGATCGGCGCTCAGTGGAAAAGCGGGGGCAACCGACACGCCAAGACAAGAAAGCTTCAAAGCTCCAAGACTCCAAGATTCCAAGATTCCAAGATTCCAAGATTCCAAGATTCCAAGATTCCAAGATTCCAAGATTCCAAGATTCCAAGATTCCAAGATTCCAAGATTCCAGCACTTTGGCACTTCAGCTATTTCTAGCCTCGCCTCCACCGGCTCCTCGATCGGTTCCCTCTCCCTCCGGGAGAGGGCCAGGGTGAGGGGAAGCGCTCACCTCGCCTCTGAGGCGACCGGCAGCTCCCCGCGGGCGATGGCGGCCAGCAGCAGGGCGTGATCTTCCCGGGTGCGCTGACCATAGGCCACGGCAAAGTCGGCGATGGCCTCATCCATCACCTCCGACTTGCCGAGGTAGCCGGCGATCTGGGCCGCATCCCCCGACTTGGCATGGGCCAGCGCCAGGGCCCAGCCGCACAGCTGGCAATACTCGACAAAGTGGCGAGGCTTGACCATGCCGGGGGTGATGTCGATGCCCCCCTTCATGTCCCGCAGCTGGCGCACGTAGAAGTGGCGGCCCCTGAGCTCGCACCAGCCGAGGAAGATGTCCGGCGATCCCTGGATCATCCGCTGCCCCCGCACCACCCGCCGCCCCTGGTTGCCGCTGTCGTCTTCCGAGGTGAAATAGGGGGCCAGCACCGAGGGTTGCGCCTCTTTGACCTGCAGGAAGAGGGGGTCCTCATCGTCGGCGCCGGTGAGCAGGATCACCCAGCAGCGGGTGCCCACGCTGCCCACCCCCACCACCTTGCGGGCCACGTCCACGACCCGGTAGCGGCGCAGCAGGATACGCCTGTCCTCCGGCAGGGAGGCGAGATAGGCCTCCAGCAACTCGCCGAGCACCTCATAGACTGGCTCCCCGTCCTCGGTGTGGGTCTCGCGGATGACGAAGGGGTGAAGTTCGCGGATCCTGTGCTGATCGTCCACCAGATCCGTCATCTTGCCGAGCACCTGCAGGTGGTTGCGACCCCGGGCCTTGGCGAAGGTGGCCTTGACGCGCTGATGGGCATCGACGGAGAAGGCGTCGAGCACCGAGGCCTGTTCGATGTGATCGTACCAGACCCTCATAAAGCCCATCTTGCCGTATTCCCGCAGCTTGGTGCGGTAACCGGTCGCTATCATCCTGGCCGCCTCCCGCTGGCGGGCGGCGTCGGCCCCCAGGTATTCGGCCGCCACCAGGGCGCTGGCGGCCAGGCGCTTGAGATCCCACTCCCAGGGGCCGAGGTGGGTCTCATCGAAGTCGTTGATGGCCAGCACCAGGTTGCGCTCGGCGCTCGCGTAGAGGCCGATATTGGCGACATGCATGTCGCCACAGGCCTGGACCATGAGGCCGGAGTGGGGGGTGGCGACGAGATCCCCCGCCATGATGGCGGCCCCCCCGCGCAGGAAGGCGAAGGGAGACTCCTGCATCCTGGCATGGCGCACCGGCACCAGCTGCTTCAAGCGAGTGGTGGCCTGGGCCTTAAGCACGGCGATGGGATCCCTGTCATAGGGCGCGGGCGGCAGCCAGGAGTGAGCTTCGCGAGGAAACTGTTCCCGCAGGGCCTTGCCGGCGGCGAATCGCTGCGCGATGGAGAGCTGTGGCGTGGTGAAGTGCGCCAGTATCGTCCGAGACGTTGCCTTCCTGGTCATTCTCTTTCCTCCTGCCGATATCCTCACCATCAAGATGGAAGAGGGGGCAGGCAGGGGCAAGCACCGGGGACAAATATAGGCCCAGAGGGCCAGGATTCAGCGGCGAGGGGTCAGGGCCGCCATCAGCTGGTCGACGACGCCCCCCAGCAGGGCGCGGTCTGGGTGGCACTGGGCGAAGGTCACCAGCCCCTGGATGTTGACCTGCAAGAAGGCGGTCAGGGTGGGGATGTCCCCCCCGGGGGCCAGCTCCCCCCGCTCGCTGGCCTGACGCAGCAGCTGCGCCAAGTCGCTTTCCAGCTCGCCATAGATGACCTTGAAGCGCAGGTGCAGCTCTTCGTCCTGCTCCGCCAGCTCCATCAGGGTGCGGGTCAGCAGGCAGGAGCCCTGCAGGGCATCGTCCACCAGCTGGGTGAAGAAGGCCTTCAGCCCGGCCAGCGGGCTCGGCTGATCGAAGCAGCGACGGCGCAGAGCGCCCTTCTCCTGCACATAGTGATCGACCGCCTCCAGCAGCAGCCCACGCTTGTTGCCAAAGGCGGCATAGAGACTGCCCGGGTGCAGCCCGGTCGCCGCCACCAGATCCTGCATGGTGGTCTTGGCATAGCCTCTGGCTCGAAACGCCTCCATGGCGCTTCGCAGGACAAGGTCCCGATCAAATTCGGCACTGCGCATGGGATCTCCGCTGGCAAGGGCCCGGCGTACCGGGGAACAGGGCGGCAAGTTTACCCCAGCAGGCAGGCAAGACCAATCCATGTTGAATGCTTGCTCAAAAAAGACTTGCGTACAAACCAAAAAACGTCTTGAATGCCCATTCAAGAATCACCCCCGAGGACGCTCTGCATGGATACCCTGTTTCAACCTTACCGCCTCAACGGCACCCTCACCCTCGCGAATCGCTTCATGATGGCTCCCCTCACCCGTTGCATGGCGGGCCCGGGACTGGTGCCGACCGCGCAGATGGCCGCCTACTATGGCCGCCGCGCCGACATAGGCCTCATCATCTCCGAAGCCACCATCATTCGCCCGGACGGCCAGGGCTATCCCAACACCCCCGGCATCTACAGCCCTGAGCAGATCGCCGGCTGGAAACAGGTCACCGCCGCCGTGCACGCCAAGGGGGGCAAGATCTTCGCCCAGCTGTGGCACGTGGGCCGTCTCTCCCACCCCTTCTTCCATCAGGGCGAGGTGCTGGCACCGTCCGCGGTCGCCCATGAGGGCACGGTGCCGCGCATGCGCGAACTGGTATATCAGGTGCCCCGCGCCCTGACCGAGAGCGACATTGCCCAGCTGGTCGAGGATTACGCCCAGGCCGCCGCCAACGCCATCGAGGCGGGTTTTGACGGGGTGGAGATCCACGGTGCCAACGGCTACCTCATCGATCAGTTCCTGCACCACTCCAGCAACCTGCGCACCGACCAGTACGGCCAGACTCCGGAGAACATGAGCCGCTTCGCCCTGGAGGTGGTGGACGCCATCAACGCCCGCATCGGCAGCGAGCGGGTGGGCCTGCGTCTCTCCCCCGGCGCCTATGTGCACCTGGAAGGGGATGCACGGGATCGCGCCGTGTTCGACCACCTGCTGGCAGAGCTGAACCAGCGTGCCCTGGCCTATGTGCACCTCGGCATCTTCGATGACAGTCTCACCTTCGACTACCTGGATGGCCGCGCCTCCGACTACCTGCGCGCCCACTACGACGGCCACCTGGTGGGGGTCGGCAACTACACGGCAGAGAGCGCCGCCGAGGCGATCCGCGCCGACCGCTTCGACCTCGTCGCCATCGGCCGCCCCCTTATCGCCAACCCGGACTACCTCGCCAAGGTGAAACAGGGCGACGCCCTGGTCCCCTATGCCGACACCATGCTGGCGGAATTGGTATAAACCGCGCCGCGCCCCGAGACAGCGCCGTGGCCGGCACCATGCTGGCCGAGCTGGTGCAAGCCGCCAGATCTGAGTCATCCACAGGCCGGGCTACCGTTGCCCGGCCAGCTTGTTCCTGACCAAGGATGGGATCCGCGCCCTGGCGCGGGTTTCCAATGTTTGGGCCCCTCTCCCGGGCCCTTTTTTGTGCCCGCCTTCTGCCCCTGAAAAATGGTTGCCACCAACAACCTGTTAGCTATATTGGTTGCAGGTAACAACCAGAAGGACACTCACAAGATGGATCCCCGCCCCCTGCGCGCCCTGTCACGGGAACTGGTACGCGAACTCGGCATGCTCTCCCAGCAGTGCGGCTCCCTGGCCCTGAGCCCCCTGGAGGCCCACCTGCTCATCGAGCTGGAGAATGGCCCCGCCACCAACCAGCAGCTCGCCGAGCGGCTGCGCATCGACAAATCCAATGCCAGCCGCCCCCTGGCCCGCCTCGCCGAGCGGGAGCTGATCACCTGGCAGCCGCACCCCTCGGACGGGCGCAGCAAGCAGGCTAGCCTCACCGGACAGGGCCAGGCACAGCTTGAGGAGCTGCACCGGCAGATGGATGAGGCCATGGCCGAGACCCTGGCCCAGCTCGCCCCCGCCGAGCGCGAGCGGCTCTGGGACGGCATGCGCCTCTATCGCAGCGCCCTCTCCCGCGCCCGCCGCCAGCAGGGCTATCGCATCAGGCCCATAGCGCCTGAGGACAATGCCGCCATCGCCGCCGTGATCCGGGCCGTCTCCGCCGAATACGGCCTCACCGCCGACAAGGGCTACGGGGTGGCAGACCCGAATCTCGACTTCCTCCACGAGACCTATCAGGGGGAGCAGAGCCGATATTGGGTGCTTGAGGGGCCGGACGGCGCCATTCTCGGCGGGGGCGGCATAGCCCCCCTGGCGGGGGAAACCGGAACCTGCGAGCTGCAGAAGATGTACTTCCTGCCCGCCCTGCGCGGCCTGGGGCTGGGGCGGCGGCTGGTGCTGCAGGCCCTGGCCGAGGCACGAGTGCTCGGCTATCGGCGCTGCTATCTGGAGACCACGGCCGATCTGCGCGAGGCCACCAGCCTCTACGAGTCGCTGGGCTTCGAGCACCTGCCTGGCCCCCTCGGCTGTACTGGCCACGACGCCTGCGAGATCTGCATGGTGCTTGAGCTGATGCCAGCAGAGTAAATGTGAGCTCCTATCCCCCTCATCCCCAACCCTTCTCCCGCGAGGGGAGAAGGGAGCAAACAAGTTGCCTATGAACGGTGCCCTCTGCCTCACCTAAACCCGTTAGGTGTAGTGATCAAAGGCGATGACCTTCTGATATCCCTCTGATTCATAGAGCGATTTGGCAGGATGATTGGATACGGCTGTGGCCAGCTTTACAGTCAGCGCATCTGTCTCTTTGGCAAAACTTGCCACCCGTTTTAACAGGGCCCGCGCTACTCCCTGCTGGCGGGCTGACTCGATGACAAAGAGATCGTTGAGATACCACATCCGCTTCATGGCAACGGATGAGAATGCCGGGTAAAGCTGGGTAAAACCGATGCTTTCACCCATCTCATTGCGAGCAAGAAAGATGACTGAATCGGCAGCCTCGAGGCGCTCGGCAATAAACCCGGTTGCGGCACTCTGATCCGGCGCCTGCCCATAAAACTGCCGATAGGCATCAAACAGGCAACTGATTTCTTCAAGATGATCCGGGGTGGCCTGGATAATGTGCATTCAATGTCCTTATTGCAGTTTTTCCGACATCCCATGACCAGAGGAACCATATATTGGCGCCGTATGGAGAAATAGTTAGATATTCGTATCAAGAGGGGAAATAGAACCAGGCGGTCTGGATAAGGCCGTCCTTCACCTCGAACACCGCCACGCTCTCGATGGGCTCAGGGGAGAGGCCATAAATCAGCTCGTGATCAAACACCTTGTTGCCGAGCAGGGTTCTGGAAAGCAGCTCGGCCCGCAAGGCCGGGTTGTTGAATCTGTGCTCGGCATAGAAGCTCCGAAGCGCCCCCTTGCCGACTGTGCTCGGGGTCTCGGTCGGCATGCGATAGCCTTTGAAATCCTCGGCGAAGCAGGCCAGGAAGGCGTCAATGTCGTGGGCATTGTAGGCGGTAAACTGCGCCTCTACGGGTTGGGTGACGGACATGTCTATCTCCATAAATGAAATTTAAATCACTTATCTGTGCTTTTTATTCACACATCAAGCCCCGGATGGGGATAGCCTCCCGACAGCGCACATAACAAAAGACCCCGCCGAAGCGGGGTCTCTCTTGTCATCAGCCACCCGCAGGGCGCGGGCGGGGTGATCAGTGCTCGCGGGTCTGGCGGAAGTGAACGTCCGGGTGACGCTCCTGGGCCAGGCGCAGGTTGACCATGGTCGGGGCTATGTAGGTGAGGTTGTCACCGCCATCGAGGGCCAGGTTGACCTCGTTCTTGCGCTTGAACTCCTCGAACTTCTTGACGTCGGTCCCTTCCACCCAGCGGGCGGTGGAGACGTTGACCGCCTCGTAGATGGCCTCGACGTTGTACTCGCTCTTCAGGCGCGAGACCACCACATCGAACTGCAGCACACCGACGGCGCCGACGATGAGATCGTTGCTGATGAGCGGACGGAACACCTGCACCGCGCCCTCTTCGGAGAGCTGCACCAGCCCCTTGAGCAACTGCTTCTGCTTGAGGGGGTCACGCAGGCGGATGCGGCGGAACAGTTCGGGGGCGAAGTTCGGGATGCCGGTGAACTTGAGATCCTCACCCTGGGTGAAGGTGTCGCCGATCTGGATGGTGCCGTGGTTGTGCAGCCCTATGATGTCACCGGCGCAGGCTTCGACCGCCTGCTCCCGATCACCGGCCATGAAGGTGACGGCGTCGGAGATGTTCACGTCCTTGCCGATGCGCACGTGGCGCATCTTCATGCCCTTGGAGTAGGTGCCGGAGACGATGCGCATAAAGGCGATACGGTCCCGGTGCTTCGGGTCCATGTTCGCCTGGATCTTGAACACGAAGCCGGAGAACTTCTCCTCGGTCGCTTCCACTTCGCGGCTCTCTGCCTTGCGCGGCATCGGAGACGGCGCCCAGTCGGTCAGGCCGTCCAGCATGTGGTCGACACCGAAGTTACCCAGTGCAGTCCCGAAGAAGACCGGCGTCATCTCGCCCGCGATGAAGGCCTCGTGATCGAACTCGGGAGAGGCGCCCTGCACCAGCTCCAGTTCGCCGCGCAGCTGGGCGGCCAGATCTTCACCTATGGCGGCGTCCAGCTCCGGGTTGTTCAGCCCCTTGACCACCCGCTTCTCCTGGATGGTGTGGCCCTGACCGGTCTGATACAGATAGGTCTCGTCCTTGTAGAGGTGGTAGACCCCCTTGAAGGACTTGCCGCAGCCGATGGGCCAGGTGATGGGGGCGCACATGATCTTCAGCTCGCGCTCCACCTCGTCCATCACTTCCATGGGATCGCGCACTTCGCGGTCCAGCTTGTTCATGAAGGTGAGGATGGGGGTATCGCGCAGCCGGGTCACTTCCATCAGCTTGCGGGTCCGGTCTTCGACGCCCTTGGCGGCATCGATGACCATCAGGCAGCAGTCGACCGCGGTGAGGGTACGGTAGGTATCTTCGGAGAAGTCCTCGTGACCCGGGGTGTCGAGCAGGTTGACCAGGCAGTCCGCATAGGGGAACTGCATCACTGAGGTGGTGATGGAGATACCGCGCTGCTTCTCCATCTCCATCCAGTCGGATTTGGCGTGCTGACCCGAGCCACGGCCCTTGACGGTACCGGCGCGCTGGATGGCCTGTCCGAACAGCAGGACCTTTTCGGTGATGGTGGTTTTACCCGCATCCGGGTGCGAGATGATCGCAAAAGTGCGTCTCTTGGAGACTTCACTCAGAAATTCAGCTGACATAATTCGACGTTCTTCTATTGAGCGGCGGCCTGGAGCCACCGTGGGAATAAATGCGGGACAGCACCTTGGGATCAGGGCTCCCATGCAGACAACGACGCCACTCAGCCGGGTCATGGAACCCGCCGGTGGAAAAAGGAGGAGCGCTGCGTTACATGGGCCTTCTCGCCTGAGTCAAAGCAAAATTGCGCGACATTATACCCGCGCGAGTGAAAAATACCCAGCCCGGCATGAGGGGCTGGAGGGCGGTTCGGGATCAGGCCGCCTTCACCACCCGGTTGCGCCCCGCCAGCTTGGCGCCGTACATGGCCTCGTCGGCCCGGCGTATCAGCTCCCCGAGATTGTCATCCTTTGCCCTGTACTCGGCACAGCCTATGCTGACGTGGATGGGGTGATCCTCAGGCACCCCCTCGATGACGAGGCGGGAGACGGCAATCCTGACCCGCTCCGCCACCTCGGCCGCCTCCTCCAGACCGGTGTCCGGCAGCAGCACCAGAAACTCCTCGCCGCCGTTGCGCCCCACCCTGTCCAGGCTGCGCACCTGCTCCTCGATGCACTGGGCCACGGCGGTCAGCACCTGATCCCCCACCTGATGGCCGAGCTGGTCGTTGACCTTCTTGAAGTGATCTATGTCCAGCAGCAGCACGCACAGGGGCTTGCCGCTCGCGCGCGCCTGGGCGAACCATTTGCGCCCCTTGGCCTGGATCTGGCGCCGGTTGTGAATGCCGGTCAGCTCGTCCGTCATGGCGAGGTGCTGCATCTTGCGGGTACGGCTGCGCTGATGGAGCACCAGTACCCCCATGATCAGCAGCGACAGGGCCACCACCAGATATTGCCAGTAGCGCCGCTCCTGCAACTGCTTGAGCTTCTCCGCCTGCAACTGCTGCTGGGATCTGAGGGTCTGGTTCTCCAGCTCCTTGCGCGCCAGATCGAACTCGAAGCGCATCTGCAGGGCCCGCTGCTCCCGCAGCCGCTGATCCAGTGCATGACGGGTCTGCACGAAGGCCTTGAGGCTGGCCAGGGCCTCCCCGATCCGCCCCTGATGCTCCAGCACCCGGGCGCGTACCTCGTGTACCCAGGCGAGGAAGCGCAGGTTCTGCTCCCGGGCAAAAATCGGCTCGGCCTCGTCCAGGTGCCGCAGCGCCTCGGCCGGCTTGCCCATGGCATCCAGCGCGGTGGCCATGACGATGTGCCAGTGGCCCAGGGTGACGCTGTCCGCCCCCTCCCCCTGCTGCAGCAAGGTGGCGGCCTGCTCCAGCTTGGCCATGGCTTGCGCCGTCTTGCCCTGCCTGAGCAGGATGGTGGCCAGCTCTATCCTGCTCCAGGCCAGCACCCCGTCCTGCCGCTGCGCCTCATAGTAGCGCTCGGCCTCCACCATCAGGGGCAGCGCCTTGTCGTACTCGCCCGTGTCCACATAGAGCAGCCCCTGCTGGGTGTGGATATCCACCAGCCGCTCCTGATCCCCCAATGTCCGGTAGTCGTGCTCCAGCTCCTGGAAGTAGCCCTCGGCCCGCTCGAAGAGCCCCATCCGGCGATAGGCATTGGCGATCCTGGCCAGCACCTCCCGCCCCTTGTTCTCCAACCCTAGGGCCTCGTAGCGGCGATGGGCATCGATAAGCTCCATCAGCCCCTCGGCCAGCTCCCCCTGGTAGGAGTACATCTCCCCCCGCAGGTTGAGGATGTCGGCCCGTTGCCGCTCATCCCCCAGTCTGCGCGCCAGGGTCAGGGCTGCGTCGTAATCCTGCCGCGCCTCGTCCATGTTGCCGAGCAACTGCTGATGATAACCGCGACAGGCGAGCAGACCGCTCTCGGCGACCCTGTCCTTGCGGCTCTTCACCTCTGCCAGCGCCCGATCGGCAAACTGCACGGCGCGCAGGAACTCCTCGTCCCGCTCGCTCGGCTGGGCCCAGCACTGCAACCGGGCGATGCGACCCTGCACCTCCGGCGGATAGGCATCGACATGGGCAACCAGGGCGGCGACACGGTCGCGAAACACCTGCAGGGGCGGGGTATCATCCTCCAGCTGCTGCAACTCCCGGGACAGCGCGGGCTCGGTCAGCCGGGGAGACACCGCGAAGGCGGGTGTCACTCCCAGCCATAACAGCAGGCTAACGCCCATC
Source organism: Aeromonas sp. OTU364 (assembly GCF_038440395.1). Classification (NCBI taxonomy): domain Bacteria; kingdom Pseudomonadati; phylum Pseudomonadota; class Gammaproteobacteria; order Aeromonadales; family Aeromonadaceae; genus Aeromonas; species Aeromonas sp. OTU364. The sequence continues at coordinate 113,910 of NZ_JASATR010000010.1, read as the reverse complement.
AGGATCTTCATGCTGATTCAGTCTCCCCGTTCGATGGCCCGGACGCCGTGCCCGCCGCCTCAATCATATCCCTCCTTGCCATGGGCGCACAGCCACGGCATGCATTGCCCTGTCAGCGCTCAATCCTGCTATCTCATTCTTTACAGAAGGAAAGTCTGCATCGACTATAAGCGAACTGACACAAGGGAAGGGATGATGAATGACCTACGAGGAGCTGCGGGAGGCTTACGACAGGTTGTTGCTGGAGAACGAGCGCCTCAAACGCATCGCGGATGACGCACGGGAGAAGCTGGATGCCGCCATGGACGGCACCGGCCTGTGCATCTGGCAGAACCATGTGCCCACCGGCAAGCTCATCATCTTCAACCGGCGCTGGGGATCCATGCTCGGCTATCAGCCCAAGGAGCTGTCTGCCCACTTCGACATCTGGCGCGAGCACCTGCACCCGGAAGACAGGGAGCGGGTGCTGCAGGCCTTCTTCGACCACCTGGAGGGCAAGAGCCCCTTCTATCAGGTGATGCACCGGATGATCGCCAAGGATGGCAAGACCACCTGGGTGCTGGATCGCGGCCGGGTGGTGGAGCGGGATGCCCAGGGCAACCCCATCCGGGTGATGGGCACCCATATCGACATCACCCACGAGAAGGAGTACGAGCAGCAGCTGGCCCAGCTCGCCCACCGGGATCCCCTCACCGGCCTGCTCAATCGCACCGCCCTGCACCGCCAGTTCCCGCAGGAATACCAGGCGATCTGCTTCATCGATCTCGATGACTTCAAGCAGGTGAACGACAACCTGGGCCACCGCGCCGGGGACGAGCTGCTGGTGGCCCTCAGCCAGCGGCTGCGTCACTGCTGCGGCGAGGAGGTCAGGCTGGGTCGGCTCGGGGGGGATGAGTTCGTGCTGCTGCTGCCCTGGCCGAGCGAGGATCCCCGCACCAGCCACCTGGCCCGTCAATGTGTCGACACCATTACCACCCCGTTCGAGCTGCCCAATGGAGAGGCGGCCGTGGGCATGAGCATGGGGATAGCGGCCATTCGGCCACAGGATGACTTCAGCACCGCGCTGGCCCGGGCCGATCAGGCCATGTACAGGGTCAAGCGCAGCGGCAAACGGGGATTCTATATCGCCAGGCCGAGCGGCCAGCCGCTGCTGGATCAGGATCAGATCAGCGAACGGGGCCTCTACCACAGGGTCGACATCTGACACCGGAGCGGCGCCAGCCCGCCCCTAGCCGCGTTGCCAGCGCCTGAGCAGGCGGCCCCGCAGACCGCAGTCCAGCAACCAGCTGTTGTCGAACACCCGCAAGATGGCCGACTTGGCATGCCTGGACATGGCGACGGCGTGGAAGCGGGTCTGCTGTGTTCGCCGCCGGTTCATCCGATCGAGCAGGGCATGGGGCAGGCTCTGGGCGATGAAGTCGGAGATCACCAGCACGTCCGCCCTGGCAAAATCCGGTTGATCCAGCTGCACCAGCGCCTGCTCGAGGCAGGGCACCAGATCGGTGCCGCCGTGGAAACTCATGGAGAGGAAGCGCTCCGCCTTGTCCAGCCCGGTGTCTGCGGTGATCTCCAGGGTCGCCACCTCGGTGGAAAATAACATTAGATAGCAGCCCCGCTTCTCGTCCATCGCCAGTTTGAGCAGGGCCAGGAAGAGCGCCTTGGCGCACTCCTCCGGATAGCCCCCCATGGAGCCCGAGGTATCGACGCAGACGATGAAGGGGCCCCGCGGCTGCACCTCCTGCCCGCCCTGCTCCGGGGAGCGCTGCATCAGGCGCTGGCGCGGCAAGGTGCCCCGCGACTGATAGCTCAGCAGGCGCCGCTCCAGATAGCGGCGATAGAACTCCAGCTCCAGCTCCGGCAGGGCCAGCATCACCGCCTCGCTCGGCAAGAGGCGCATCAGATCGCTGGCCGGGTGCACCCCCACCAGATCGTCAGGCACGTCGTCGGTCTGCACCTCTTCCAGCTCGTGCATGGGCACGGGGGGCAGCGTCCGGGCGTCGGTCCGCCGATCCCGCTCGCTGCGCCCCAGCAGGGCCGCTATCTCCCCCAGCAGGGGTTCGCGCTGCAACATGCGGGCATATTGCTGCACCAGCACCAGGCTGCGCTTGTGCCAGCTGCCCTGGGCCAGATCCCAGAGCCCCCCGGCGGAGATCTGGTGCGGATCCAGGGCATCGGCCAGGGTCCGGTTCGCCAGCAGCTGATCCTCTATCTCCTGGCGCTGCTTCTCCCGCTCCGCCTCGGCGATCTGCTGCTGCAACTGCAGCAGGCTGCCCACCAGGCTGGCCCGCCACTTCTCCACGAACAGCTGACGCAGCCCCTCGGTCGGCTGCACCATGATCTGGCGCACCAGGCTGCGGGCATCCCCGGCGAAGGGGCTGTGCTGCTCCAGCGCCTCAAGCAGGGCCGGCAGCCGCCCCACCAGCTCGGGCAGGGACAGCAATCTGTGGGCCTGATAGAGCAGGTACTCCTGCTCCAGCGCCACCGGCACCGGCTTGTGGCGCATCTCCTCGCCGAGCTGCTCGCTCCAGCTCTGGATGCGTTTTTTCAGCAGCTTGCCCTGCAGCGGGGAGCGTTTGAGAAACTCGGAGATCTTGGGGGTGGAGGCCAGCAGCAGCGCCATCTCCCCCGCCAGCTCCCCCTCACCGATGAGGAGCCCCAGATCCATCATGCCGATCTCTAGCATGGGGACTCCCTATGCAAGGGACGCACGGCGCCATGCTGCCGGTGCGGCAGGCGGCCAAGGGCTGGTGGCGGCGTCAGTCCGGAGCGCATCAGGCATCCAGCCCGGGCAGGCGATCCCGCCACTGCTGCAGCTCCTCGCCCAGCCGTTCCAGGTCCCGGTTCAGCACGAAGAAGCTGTCCTCCACCTGGCGCAGCCAGTGCTCCCCGACAAACAGGTGGGGCTGGTGACGATCGAACAGGCTGCGCTGCCCCTTGAGGCTCTGCTGCACCCGGACAACCTGGCTCGCCAACTCACCGAGCTCGGCCTGCCAGGGGGCCGTCACCACCTCGGGGATGGGGGTTCGCTCCACCAGCACCAGGGGCACGGGCTGGCGCTGGACATCCAGCACCTGCAGCCGCAACTGCTCGTCCAGCACCAGCTCGTAGTGCCCCTCCTTGGGGTTGCCGAGGGGCCAGCCCACCAGCGCCTCCCCGGTGGGGTGCCAGTGGGAGAGCAGGGTGCGATCGAAGGTGAGGGTCTCGGTCAGGCGATCGGGATCCCCCCCATCCAGGGGCGCCGGGGTGAGCAGGTGGAAGTGCACCTGCTTGCCGAAGGGTTTGGCGTTGGCCAGCGGCAACTCGGTGCCGCGGGCGCGGCGGCCGAACCACTGCTTGCGCTTGACCGCCTTGCAGCCGAGTCGCTGGGCAACCGCCCCCTTGAGTTGCTTGAACCGCTCACGCAGGGCCAGCAGCTCACGGGTCAGCACCAGTTGCTGGTAGCCGTAGAGGCGGGAGAACTCCCCTATCATCTCCAGCAAGGCGGTGCGGGAGGCCTCGTCGTGCCAGAGGCAATCCTTGAACAGCAGCAGATCCAGCGGGGCCACTTCGTCGCGGCCGTTGAAGAAGGCGCTCGCCTTGATGAGCCTGACCGCCTTCTTCCAGCGCCGATCCGACACATAGCAGCCGTGGCCGAGCTGGCTGTCGAGCTGCTGGCGCAGCTGGTAGATGAGCTCGAAACAGGCGTCGGGCAGGCGCACCTGCTCGATCTCCTGCTGCCAGGCCTCGTACTCCTCCCCCCGGATCTGCACCGAGGGAGTCAGGTTCTGGTGGGATTGGCCATCGCTCGCCAGCATGGCCTGGAAGTTGGATTTCTCCTGCACCCTGTCCATCCAGATCCGCACCAGCATGCGATCGTAGAGCGCCTCCAGCCCGCTGTCCGGGGCGGGCAGCTCGTTCGAGGCGGTCACCAGCAGCCGCATGGGAATGGGGTGCTGGCTGTCGCCGTTGCGGAACTGCCGCTCGTTGATGGCGGTGAGCAGGGTGTTGAGGATGGCCGGGCCCGCCTTCCAGATCTCGTCGAGGAAGACCACCTCGGCCTCCGGCAGGTAGCCGTGCGTCAGCCTCAGGTACTTGCCATCCTCCTTGAGCGCCTGGATGGAGAGGGGGCCGAACACCTCCTCCGGCGTGCTGAAGCGGGTCATCAGGTATTCGAAGTGACGGGCATCGTGAAAGGCGAGCTTGAGGCGCCGCGCGATCAGGCTCTTGGCGATGCCGGGGGGGCCAAGCAGGAAGACGCTCTCGCCACTCAAGGCCGCCAGCAGGCCGAGCCGCAGGGCGTCCTGGCGCTCATAGAGCCCCTCCCCGAGGGCAGCCAGCAGCCGTGGCAGGCGCTCATGGATGGGGGTGGCACGAACAGTATTCTGGGCTAAAGGCGGCATAGGCACAGTTCCGAAGCTGGTATTGTCATGGTGTCCACGGGGTCCGGCCTCAGGCCCCGCCTCACTGTCATGGTCTGTTGAATCTGGTCATCCCGCGGTCGGGGTCGGGACAGCACGGCCCCGGCGGGACAATCCCGGCACGCAAGGGGGTGCAGCAAAACCTGCGAGAGTGTACTCTGCGCATCAGAATTTACCCCAACGCAGATCAAGAGTGAGCCTTCGCATGCAAGATCCCCTGCTGGACCCACTGCGTCAGCGCATCCTGGCCCGGATGGGCATCCCCCTCTGGCAACTGAGAGCCCGGGGCCTGCCAGACCAACCGGCAGACGCTGCGGCAGCCCGGCAGCCGCAGGTGACCCCGGCGGCAGAGGATGCGGCGACCCCACACCAGCCGGTGGCGGTGCCGACCGGCAAGCTCTGGCTGCAGGCCGAGGCGCTGCCCGCGCCCTCTTTGCTCGGGGACATCTGCCAGTGGCTCGGCATAGGCACGGACGAGGTATCCTTGCTCGGCGAGCTGCCCGAGGGGGTGACGCCCCCCCTGCTCTGGCTGACGGCCCCGGATCCGCGCTGGCCCCATGCCCTCGTCTGCCCGCTCAAGCCAGGCCCGGCGCACAAGCGCGCCCTCTGGCAGCAGTGCCGGCAGCGCCAGCCAGGTTGAACCGGCCAGCCGCCAAGATCCTTGAAGCCACGACCATGGCATGACCATGCCGTCCGTCGCAAGTCCGAATCCCGTCCGGAGTAACCATGTCTGACCTCTTGCCCAGCTTTCGTCCCCTGCTCGAATCCGATTTCGATGCCATCTATCCCATAGAGCGGGCCGCCCACCAGGAGCCCTGGAGCCAGGCCAACCTGCTCTCCTGCTTCGGGCTGCGCTATCTCAACGGCCTGATGCTGGTGGAGGGCCGTCCCGCCGGTTTCTATATCTCGGATCTGGTGGCGGGAGACAGCTCGCTGATGAACATCTGCGTGCACCCCGAGTTTCAGGGCAAGGGGCTGGGTCGGGCCCTGCTCAAGGAGTATCTGGCCCGCAGCAAGGCGAAGGGGGCCGAGGCCTGGTTCCTGGAGGTGCGGGCGGGCAACCGTACCGCCATCGGCCTCTACGAGAGCGAGGGGTTTGCCGAGTATTGCCGCCGCACCGACTACTACGGCACCGGCCAGGATCGGGAGGATGCCGTGCTGATGTCCCGCCTGTTCGACTTCGGCTAAGAGACCGCCCGCAACAGACAAGGGGGCCGTGCAGCCCCCTTGTCGTGTCTACCCTCATCCCGCTCCCCAGCCGCCCCTCAGGGCAGGGGGGCATTGTCGATGGCGGGATCCTCCAGGCTGAGGGTGACCCTCAGCACCGCCTCGAAGGCGGCCCCCGAGAGCGGCATGAAGAAGCCGCGCCCGTAGGTGACCCCTGGCATCCAGATCTGCTGGATATCCACCGCCACCTTGATGGGCCGAAGCGGCTCCCCCGGTCGCTGCACATAGATGCCGGGGGCGGTCGCCACCTGGGGGAAGCGCCGCAATATGTGCTCGCTGCCATCCCCCGCATCCGGGTTGAGCCGCACCTTGGCCAGCCCCGCCAGGGCGGACTGCATCTCGGGGGCACGCCAGAGCTCGCTATCGAGCGCCTTGCAGCGTCGGCATTTGGCGCGCTCTATCACGTAGAGCAGGGGGTATCCTTCCCTCAGCGCCAGCCGCTGCGCCTGCTCATAACCCTCGGCCCCGCTCAGCCAGGGGTTGTCCTGCCCCTCGGATCCGCCAAGGAGGAACCAGAGTGCGCCGGCTCCCGCCAGCAGCAACAACATGCCCGTCAACAGACTCTTGACCCCGATCCCCATGGCGCACCTCCCTGAATGAATCCGACCCTTGCCCTTATCATGCCTGACTCTCCCCGAGTTGACGACTTTGTGATCCAGGACAAATGGCGCACACTTGTAAGCTGTAATGTTAGAGTTTAAACTCCAGCCCCGATTTTAGTGCCCCTGCGGGCGCACAACTGTTACTTGAGGATGATTTAGATGTCGCAGCTTCATCTGGTTAGAGTGATGCGTGAGCGTATTGCCCGCCTTGGCAACAAGGCCGCCCTGCGCGTCCAGCAGGATGGCCAGTGGCGCGCCATCGGCTGGCGCACCCTGGGCCAGGCCATGGACTACTGTGCCCAGGCGCTGATCCGCGCCGGCCACCAGCCCACCGAGATGGTCGGCATCTATGCCCGCAACATGCCGGAGTGGACCCAGGCCGATCTCGGCATCCTGGCCGCCCGTGGCGTCAGCGTGCCCATCTACCCCACCAGCACGCTGGATCAGCTGCGCTACATCGTAAAGGATGCCGGCATCAAGCTGCTGTTCGTGGGGGAACAGCCCCAGTTCGATCAGGCGCTCCTGCTGCTCGAGAGCGGCGAGATCAACCAGATAGTCACCCTGGACGGCACCGTCGATCTGCGTGGCTGCGAGCAGGCGAGCCACTTCCAGAGCTTCCTGGTCTCCGGCAACCATCAGCCGAGCGAGCAGGCGCTGAGGGAGCGCGAGCAGCACTACCGCATGGACGATCTGCTGACCCTGATCTACACCTCGGGCACCACGGGTGAACCCAAGGGGGTCATGCTCGACTTCAACAACATCGCCGCCTGCTTCGAGATGCACGATCGCCGCCTGGATCTTGGCGAGCAGGACGTGTCCCTCTGCATGCTGCCGCTGAGCCACGTGTTCGAGCGCGCCTGGAGCTACTACGTACTCTATTGCGGCGCCGAGAACGTCTATATCCGCGATCCGCAGAAGGTGATGGAGGTGATTGGCGAGGTGAAGCCGACCGTGATGTGCGCCGTGCCGCGTCTCTACGAAAAGGCCTACGCCATGATCCAGGCCAAAGTTGCCCAGGCGCCGCGCCTGCGCCGTGCCCTGTTCGGCTGGGCCACCGGGGTTGGCAAGCGGATGGTCGCCACCCGCCAGGCGGGCAAGTCCGCCTCCCCCCTGCTCTACCTGCAGCTGGCCCTGGCCGAGCGGCTGGTGTTTCGCAAGCTGCGTGCCCGCTTCGGCGGCCGCACCCGCTTCCTCCCGGTGGCGGGCGCCCGCCTCGCGGATGACGTCAACCTCTTCTTCCAGGCCATGGGGCTCAACCTCAAGTACGGCTACGGCATGACAGAGACCACGGCCACCGTCTGCTGCTACGAGGAGAGCCAGTTCAAGCTGGGTTCCATCGGTACCGTCATGGAGGGCATAGAGGTCAAACTCGGGGAGAACAACGAGCTGCTGGTGCGCTCGCCCACGGTGATGCGCGGCTACTACAACAAGCCGGAGGCCACGGCCGAGGTGATGACGGCGGATGGCTTCCTGCGTACCGGCGATGCCGGCGAGCTGGACGACGAGGGCAACATCTACTTCACCGAGCGCCTCAAGGAGCTGATGAAGACCTCCAACGGCAAGTACGTGGCGCCGCAACTGGTGGAGGGGACCCTGGGCAAGGATCGCTTCATCGAGCAGATCGCCATCGTCGCCGACGCCCGCCACTTCGTCTCGGCGTTGATCGTCCCCTGCTTCGAGTCCCTGGAGGAGTACGCCCGCTCCATCAACCTGCAGTACCAGTGCAAGACCGAGCTGCTGCGCCACTCCAAGGTGGTGGAGTTCTTCGAGGCACGGATCGCGGATCTGCAACAGGAGCTGGCCAAGTTCGAGCAGGTGAAGAAGTTCACCCTGCTGCCGAGCGCCTTCTCCATGGAGCTCGGGGAGATCACCCCCACCATGAAGCTGCGCCGCAAGATCATCGAATCCAAGTACCAGAGCGAGATAGAGGCCATGTATAGCCATGTCTGAGTCCAGCTACGGCTGATCCCTCATCTGGCATGAAAAAGCCGCTCATGGAGCGGCTTTTTGCTGTCTGCCTGTGACTCAGGGCAGCTTGACCAGAGGCTGCTCCCGCAGCTCGGTGGGGCGGCCGTCCTGGATCTTCTCAACCTGGGCCAGGGCCTGCTTCACCTCCTCCCCATTGCGCAGCAGGCGATAGGTCAAGTCGAAGGTCTTGGTCTCCCCAGGCTGGATCTTGGGCACCAGCCCCAGCGGACGCTGGTACTTGGTGCTGTAGGCATAGCTGGTGCCTGGCTCTATGCCGGTCACATAGCCCTGGGCCCGGGTGTCTGTGTTCTTCCACAGGGTCAGCACAGGCAACTGGTGCGTGTTGTAACCCACCGCCACCCCGACGCTGCCCGCCTTGTTGTTCAGCACCGCCAGGGTATTGCCCTCGGCATCGCTGTAGGGCACCAGGTTGAACACCATCTCGTCGAAGCCCTTGGTCGGCCCCAGATAGGTTTGCCAGCCCTTGAGCCCCCCCTTGGCGTAGTCGTTGAACGGAGAGATCTGCTTCACCGGGGTGCTGACGCGCGCCCCCTCCTCCAGGATGGGGGCCCCGAAGTTGCCGTGATAGATGATCTGGTACTCGTTCTCGTAGTCGGCGTGGTTGGTCAGCTTGTCCTGCAGGGCAAATTCCGCCTGACCGGGCACTACGCTCAGCTGGGTCCAGGTGACCAGCTCGCTCATCTTGAAGGTGCGCTCGTCCACCCGGCCCCGCACGTGAATGGCGTAGGGCGGCTCCTCGTCCACTGTCACACTGACCACGGACGCCGGTATGTTCTGCACCCGGCCGTGCAGGCTCTTGAGGCGGCCATCGTCATCCACCCCGGGGTGACCGGTCCACTCGTAGCCACAGCGCACCAGCATCTCGTTGAAGCCATCGAGCCAGCCGAGACCGGCGCGGCTCTCCAGATCGATGAAGGCCGGGTTGACCACCTCCTTGACCGGGGAATCCCAACCCAGGCGCAGATCGGCCCCTTTGACCTCCTTGATCCCCATGCCACGGGTCGGCACCAGGGTGATCTTCATCACCCCGTTGTCGACGATGAGCAGATCCACCCCCTCCTGGCGCCCGCCGTGCAGGCGCCTCTTCTCGATGGAGAAGGGGACCGGGCTCTTGATCCCCAGCTTGTCGCTGGTGATCTTCCAGTCCCCTACATCCAGTCCCTGCTGGGCGTCGGTCAGCAGGAACTCGGCGGCCTGGCCCGCGGTGGTGCCCAAGGCGAGCAGCACGGCAATGGAGAGTCTCTTCAACATGGCTTTATCCTCGTGTCTCTTGTTTTTGGTGATAGCTGAATCGTTTCAGTTATCGAAAACTAGGCGCCCGACGCACCAGACTCAAGAGTCAAAAGGGGGAAATGTGAGCCGTTTGACAATAAAAGCGTCGATCGGCTTGCTGAAGTGAAGGCTGACTCACAGTCAGGATCGGGGGGATGAGGGGAAAGAAAGAGAGGAGGCGCCGCAGCGCCTCCACGGGATCCTGTCTCTCCCTGCCCTACTCCAGCGCCCACGCCACGGCGGCGTCGGCGTGAATGGCGGTGGTGTCGTAGAGCGGCACGGCGGCCTGGCACTCCCCCACCAGCAGGGCGATTTCGGTGCAGCCCAGGATCACGGCCTGGGCCCCGGCCCGGGCCAGATCGGCGATGATGGCCAGGTATTCGGCCTGCGACGACTCGCGAATGTCGCCGAGGCAGAGCTCGTCATAGATGATGCGGTGCACCCGCTCCCGCGCGGCGTCACCGGGCACCAGCACCTCCAGCCCGAACTGCGCCTCCAGCCGCCCCTTGTAGAAATCCTGCTCCATGGTGAAGCGGGTACCGAGCAAGCCGACCCGGGTCACCCCGTCGGCCAGCAGGCGGCGGGCGGTGGCGTCGGCGATGTGCAGCAGCGGGATCTCGATGGCGGCGGCGATCTCGGGCGCCACCTTGTGCATGGTGTTGGTCCCTATCATCAGGAAATCGGCGCCACCGGCCTGGAGTGCCCGGGCCTCGGCCGCCAGCAGACGGGCGGTGGCGGGCCAATCACCGGCATGTTGCAGCCGCTCTATCTCGGCAAAATCGACGCTATTGAGCAACACCCGTGCCGAGTGCAGACCGCCGAGCCGCCCCCGCACGCCCCGGTTGAGCGCCTGGTAGTAGCTGACGGTGGACTCCCAGCTCATGCCACCCAGCAGACCGATACATTTCATTAGACCTCCTTGCCACCATGCTGGCACTGGGCGACGCGAGCGCCATGCCGCGCCGCCGGGGAAACAAAAAAGGCCCCGAAGGGCCAACAAGACAGCCGGTAAAGGCTCAGGCCAGGGCCTAAACCCAGATCATCAGCACGCAGGCCGCCGTGGCGATCCCCATGCCGAGGTTAAAACGACGCCAGCCTCTGGCGGTACGGATGAGGCGGCGCACCTGGGCACCGAACAGCACCCAGAAGGCCCCCGTGTAGAGGCCGGTCACGAAGAAGATGCCGAGCACCCAGCCGGCGGACGGCCAGTAAGCCTCCCCCGCCAGGGTGAAGCCGCTGATGGCGGAGAGCGCCATCATCCAGGCCTTGGGGTTGAGCAACTGCAACATGGCCCCCTGATGGGCCGGAATAAGCGGCCGGCTGCCATCCGCCGGGCCGCTGGCATTGGCCACCTTCCAGGCCAGCCAGAGCAGGTAGGCCGAACCCACCAGCTTGAGGCCGTCGTGCAGCAGCGGCACCTTCTCGAACATCACCCCCAGCCCCAGGGCCGTGGCCAGGATCATCAGGTTGATGCCCCCCACCACCCCCACCAGCAGGGGAATGGAGCGGCGAAATCCCTGAGCGGCCCCGGCGCTGGTGAGCAGCATGTTGTTGGGGCCCGGGGTGCCACAGGTGATCAGGGCAAAGCCCGCCAGGGGGAACAACCAGTTCAGATCCATCTCAATCTCATCCTTAGTACGGCAAGAGCGCGGCAAGCCTCCTAATATGCAGAGCCTCTGCCCTGACGACAAGGTCAGCAATGCATTTTCTTTGCATGAATAATCAGGCGCTCATTAATACCAGAGCATCACCACGCACAGGGCGGTGAGGGCCCCCAGGCTGCCATTGAGGCGGCGCCACCCCTTGTCCGAGTTGATCCAGCGACTGAGCTGATGACCGAACAGCACCCAGGCAAAGCAGACCGGCAGCCCCGCCATGGGGAAGACCGACATGATGCCCCACATGCTCGCCCAGTAGTCGCTCCCCGGCAGGCTGAACAGACTGATGGCGGAGATCCCCATCATCCAGGCCTTGGGATTGAGGAACTGGAAGCCCAGCCCTTCCAGCAGGGTCAGCGGGCGGGCGCGTCTTGCCGGATCCCCTGGGGCACCGGCCACCGCGATGCGCCAGGCCAGCCACAGCAGATAGAGGCTGCCGAGCACCTGCAGGCTCAGCTTGAGCAGGGGCCAGCGTTCGAACAGCGGATAGAAGCCGAGCGCCAGCACCAGTTGCAGCACGGGCTGGCCGACCGTCACCCCGATGAGGTGTGGCAGGGTGCGACGCACCCCGAAGTTGGCGCCGGATGCCGTCAGCATGAGGTTGTTGGGCCCCGGGGTGCCGCAGGTGAGCAGGGCGAAGCCAAACAGGGTGGCGTACCATTCGATGGTCATGAGGTGACTCCTTTCTCGCCACATTGTATCGGTACAATGTGAGCTATTTGGTTGTTAACAGGCTGAATATCACGCTATATTGGGGACAATATTGGATCAATGGATTTATTGTCACCATGACAATCTGGACGCCCGACCTCACCCCCTTCGAGGGGCCCCTCTACCTGAAACTGGTCAAGGCCATCGAGCAGGCCATTGCCGATGGCGCCCTGCCTCCCCAGACCCGGCTGCCCACCCACAGGGCGCTGGCGGACCGGCTGGGGGTGACGGTGGGCACCATCACCCGGGCCTACACGGAGGCCGAGCGGCGGGGTCTGCTGGCGGCCAGGGTGGGTCATGGCACCTGGGTCAGGGCCGCGGCGGATCCGGCCAACGAATGGGTGATCCGCAACGAGGACAATCACCGCATCGAGCTGTGGCAGAACCTGCCGGTGCAGCTGGACAGGGCCGCCATCATCAAGCCCATGCTGACCGAACTGGCGGACGGGGATCTCAACGGCCTGCTCGGCTATGACAAGGAGGCGGGGCGTGCCCCGCAGCGCCAGCTGTTCATCGACTGGCTCGCCGAGCAGGGCATCCGGGGAAGCGAGGAGAGGCTGCTGTTCAGCCATGGGGCCCAGCACGGCATCATGCTGGCCCTGCTGGCCACCGGCTGCGTGGGGGAGACCCTCTTCTGCGAGGGGCTCAGCTACCCCGGCATGCTGGGCAATGCGCGTCAGCTGAAGAATCAGGTGATGGGGCTGGCGATGGACGAGGAGGGGCTGATCCCCGCCGCCCTGGAGGCCGCCTGCCGCCAGCGGCGGGCCAAGCTGCTCTACCTGACCCCCACACTGCAGAATCCCACCACGGCCACCATGAGCCTGGCGCGGCGGGAGGAAATCGTCGCCATCGCCCGCCGCCACGATCTGCTGATCGTCGAGGACGACGTCAACGGCCTGCTGCCCGAGGAGATGCTGCCGCCCCTGGTCAACCTGGCGCCGGAGCGGGTCATCTACCTCGGCAGCCTGGCCAAGATCGCCTGCGGCGGCCTGAGGGTCGGCTTCGTGCTGACTCCCCCCGCCCTTCGCAACGGCTTCGCCCAGGCCATGCGGCTGTCGAGCTGGATGGTGAGCCCCCTGCTCATCGAGCTGGCCTGCAAGCTGGTGAGCCAGCGCCAGATCATGCCGCTCATCGAACAACAGCGAAAAATCCTGGCGCGTCGGGGGGAGCTGCTGCGCCACCTGCTGTCGGGGGCCCGCTGGCAGCCGGGTTCCATGCACGCCTGGTTGCCGCTGCCCGAGCCCTGGCGCAGTCAGGAGTTCGCCGAGGCGGCCAACGCCCTTGACGTCGGGGTTGCGAGCGGAGAACACTTTGCCGCCGGCCAGTTTGCCGCCCCACAAGGGGTGCGCCTGAGCCTGAGCCAGCCCGCCACCGACGCCCGCGTCGCCGAGGGGCTGGAGCGCCTCGCCGGGCTGCTGCGCGCGGCGCCGCCCACCAATCCCCTGCTATAGTCTGTGGCCCTGATCCCGAAGGAGTGACCATGCCGCCCGTCCGCCCCGCCCTGCTGCTCGTCACCCTGCTGCTGGGAGGCTGCGCCTCCCCCAGCCATCAGCAGCTGGGCCAGGCCCTGAGTGGCCTGGAAGGGGAGCTGACAAGGCTGGAGGAGGAGCTGGCCGCCATGAACGGGCTCCACTACCAGAAGGCCATAGACGCGCCCCTGGCCCTGCGCCGCTACCTGAGCGCCCCCTCCCCCACGGCGGAGGGCCTGGTGCCCGCCCAGAGCCGGCTGCAGGACGGCCCTCTGCTGCGCTACGACTACCGCCTGCCGGCGTCCATGACCCGGCTGCCCACGGACAACCCCTGCCTGCGCTACGAGTTCGAGCTGCGCCACCTCGGTCGCCTCGGCCAGCTCGAGCTCGCCTGGCAGGGGAGCGGCCAGCAGGGCAGCCAGCGCATCCACCAGCGCGACTGTCCCTTCTCCGCCAGGGGGCAGGGGTTGCAGTGAGGCCTGCCGACGCCGGGGCCCTGTCCGGGCTAAGTGTGCGTGAGCCTTGCGGCCCCGCCAGCTCACCACTGACCCAAGTGAGGTATTGACCCCGTCACGGCTCCCGGACGACAGTGGAGGCTACTTTTGAATCCAACCTCGCCACCCCAACCGGCGAAGGAGCGTCGAAGATGCAGATCCTCCTGATCGAAGACGATGCCATGCTGGGCTCGGCCCTCACCCAGGGGTTGAGTGACCAGGGGATGGCCCCCTCCCAGCTGCACCATTGCAAAGAGCTCGCCACCCTGCCAGCCCTGCTGCGCCAGCAGTCGTTCGATGCCATCCTCTGCCGCCAGTATCACCACCAGGCCCGCGAGGGGGTCCGCCTGCTGCAGGAGGCCCACCACCTGGGGCTGCTCACGCCGGGTTGCGTACTGCTGCTGCTGGACCATGACGATGATGCCGGCCATTATCCCCCCTCCGATCTCTATTTCGCCCTGCGCCTGGCTGTGCCCTTCACCACCGAGCAGTTGAGCCGCAGCCTGCACGAACTGCTGGCGCTGACGACCCTGAGCCGCCCCCTGGCGACGCCCATGGCCCTCAGGGAGTGGCGCAGCGCCTGCGCCCAGTGCGAGGATCTGCTCTACCGGCATGCCAGCAACAAGGCGCTGGGGCCGCAGATGGACAGGGTCAAGGGTTACATGCTGTTGCAGGAGCAGGATCACTTTCAGGCCACCCAGCACTACGCCATGTGCACCACGGAACACGACGCCTGGTGGCCGCGCAAGGGGTTGATCCTCGCCCTGCTCGGATTGAACCGGCTGGAGAGTGCCCGCAAGGATCTGGCCCGCAATCAGCAGAAGTTGCCCCCCGCCATTCATCAGGAGCTCTCCCTCACCTGCCTGCTGCACGAGGCGCAGTGGGAGAGCTCCTGGGACACCTTGACGGGATTGCTGCAACGCTGTCCCTGGCAGCCACAATGGCGCCAGACCGCCATCTTGCTGGCCCTGTTGCTCAAAGAGGAGGGGGAGGTGCTGGCCCAAGCCGACGACTTCACCCTGCGCTTCTTCCCCAAGCAGAAGTTTCGCCAGTCCGTCGAGCGCTGCATGCTGGATGCCACCCTGGCGGTGCTCTGGCATCCCCCGGTCGCGGCCAGGGCGCATGGACTGCAACAGGGTCTCGCGGATCTCGGCCAGCAGGCGGGCACCCTGCGGGTCCACGAGGAGGCCCTGCTACGCGCCCTGATGCTGGGGCTGGATTACCGCTTCGACGAGGCCCTGCTGCTGCTGGCCAAGCACCCGCCGGAGGCGGCGCGGGACCATCACCTCAACCAGTTGCTCGGCGTGGCCGTCAGCCAGTTCTGCGGCCTGCCCCACCACGCCCGGCGCTATCTGGCCCAGCTGGGCCAGTACCGGGGGCCGGTGGCGCAGAGCCCGCAGTTGCAGCGGCTGATCCGCCAGGTGGTCGAGGAGCTCCAGCGGCAGCTGGAGCAGCGCGAGCAGCACCTGGCCCAGTTGCGCCAGCAGCGGCAACAGGCCATGACGGCGGGCCAGCACCAGCTCGCCGTGCAGTGTGCCCTGACCCTGCAGGAGGCGTTCCCCGCCCAGGCGGGGGATGCCTGGCAACTGCTGACGCTGCTCACCCACTGCTGGCCCGCCGGCATGGCGGCCCCGGCGGTGGCACAACTGGTGGACAGGCTGGAGCTACGCCTCAACCACAGTGCCGCCTTCATGGGGCAGCATGCCGACGCCTGTCAGGAGACGCTGCGGCAGATCCGATCTCATCTGGCCCCCAGGCTTTCCCCCCTCCCACCCCGCTAGGGGCGGCCAGAGCCCAAGGGCCGCCACGGGGCGACGGCTAGATCAGACCCCGCACCAGGATCCCGCCGATCAAGAGCGGCGCCACCAGTCGCCAGCACCAGAGCAGGCACAGACGCAGGGTCGGGGAGAGCCCCCCGGGCAGTATGGTCTCCCCCAGCCGCCAGCCCAGCAGCAGGGTCAGCACCAGACCGAACAGGGGCATCATCAGGTTGGAGGTGAGGTAGTCCAACAGGTCGAAGATGGTCTTGCCAAACAGGGTGTAGTCGGCCCAGGGGCCGAACGACAGGCTGACCGGAATGCCGGAGGCCATGATCAGCAGGGTCAGCACCCGGCAGGCGCCACGGCGCGACCAGCCCCACTCCTCGCAGGTGAAGCGCACCAGGTGCTCCAGCATGGAGATGGAGGAGGAGAGCGCCGCCACCAGCAGCAGCAGGAAGAAGACCACCCCCAGCCCCTGGCCGAACGGCAGGTGGCTGAACACCGCGGGCATGGTCATGAAGGTGAGACCCGGGCCGGCGGTGGGGTCTATGCCGGTGGAGGCCAGCGCCGGGAAGATCATCAGCCCCGCCAGCACAGAGATGAGGCTCGCCAGGGTCACAACCCAGACCCCGGAGCGCAGCACCCCTTCGCTGCTGGGCAGGTAGGCGCCATAGGTGGTGTGTACCCCGAGCCCGATGGAGAGGGAGAAGAAGGCCAGCCCCAGGGCATCCAGCACGCTCTGGCCGGTCAGCATGGAGAAGTCCGGCAGCAGCAGCTGGCGCACGCCCGCCATGGCCCCCGGCATGGAGAGACCCACTCCCACCAGCAGCAGCATCATGATGAAGAGCGCCGGCATCATCCAGCGCAGCGCCCGCTCCACGCCCTTCTGGATGCCCCCCTGCACGAACCACCAGGTGAGCCCGGCGAAGACCAGATGGGTCAGCACAGGCCACCAGGGATGGCTGACATAGCCGTTGAACAGGGCGGTCAGCGCCGCGCCCTCGCCGAGGTTGAGCTTGCCCGCCACAGCCAGCGCCGCATAGCCCACGGTCCAGCCCCCCACCACGCTGTAGAAGCTGTAGATGAAGAAGCCGCACAGGATCCCCATGTAGCCCATCCAGCGCCAGTTAGGCCCCACCAGCTTGTGGAAGGCGCCGAGCACCCCGCGCTGGCTGCGGCTGCCGAGCAGGGTCTCACCCACCAGCACCGCCACCCCCAGGGTGAAGCTGAACAGCAGAAACACCAGCAGGAAGGCGCCGCCGCCATTGGTGGCGGTCACATAGGGAAACTTCCAGATGGCACCAAGGCCGATGGCCGTGCCGGCCGCCGCCAGCACATGACCGAGACGGGAAGACCACTGAACCTGGCTCATACAACCTCCGGGGAAGACAACATCGAATCGATACTCCATGGGTAAGTGCAACCTGGGTCGCAACGACCGGGTTGCAACAAAAAGGCCGCCCGGGGGCGACCTTTGCAATGAACATTCAGACTGAGTGCGCGTGCAGGGTCACCTCTCTTGCGAGCGGAAAAATCGACCAGTGAGGGCGATGAGGGGTGACATGCAGTGGGTAACCTGGACGCGAAAAAGGAGCCACAGCCTAAACCACGGCAAGAGAAGTTGACAGCCAATAGTCCATTTTTGCCCGCAAAACAGAATATTTATCAATTAAATGGCCGCTCTATAAATCAAAGTTTTGAAAAACCGCTATTTCGTGGATTTTTCGAGGCAGTCAATCCTGCCAGCGAGGATCCTCTCTCTGCCCGGACAACGGGCAGGCCCGGGGCCCACCCGCACGGCGGGAGGTTACAGCAGACCCCGCACCAGGATGCCGCCGATGAGCAGGGGCGCCAGCCAGCGCCAGCAGCCCATCAGCAGAGTCCGCCAGTGCGGTGCCAGCCCGGCGGGCAGCGCCCGGCGACCGAGCTGCCAGCCCAGCAGCAGCGTCAGGGCCAGCCCGAACAGGGGCATCATCAGGTTGGAGGTGATGAAGTCCAGCAGCTCGAAGATGTTCTTGCCAAACAGGGTCACCTGCGCCCAGGGGCCGAACGACAGGCTGACCGGGATGCCCCCCGCCATCACCAGGGCTGTGATGAGGCTGCAAGCCGCCCGCCGCGACCAGCCCAGGCCCTCGCAGACGAAGCACTGCAGGTGCTCCAGCAGGGAGATGGCCGAGGAGAGCGCCGCCACCACCAGCAGGGCGAAGAAGACCACCCCCAGCCCCTGGCCGAAGGGCAGTTGCTGGAACACCGCCGGCATGGTCATGAAGGTGAGGCCGGGCCCCGAGGCGGGATCTATGCCGGTCGCCGCCAGCACCGGGAAGATCATCAAGCCCGCCAGCACGGCGATCAGGCTCGCCAGCAGCACCACCCAGAGACTGGAGCGGCCCACCCCTTCGCTGGAGGGCAGGTAGGCGCCATAGGTGGTGTGGATGCCCAGACCAATGGAGAGGGAGAAGAAGGCCAGCCCCATGGCGTCCAGCACCCCGGACATGCCGAGCTTGCTGAAGTCAGGCATCAGGAAGTGGCGCACCCCGGCCATGGCATTGGGCAGGGTGAGGCCGAAGGCCACCAGCAGCAGGATCATGATGAAGAGGGCCGGCATCATCCAGCGCAGGGTGCGCTCCACCCCCTTCTGCACGCCCCCCTGCACGAACCACCAGGTGAGGGCGGCGAACAGCAGGTGGGTCAGCACCGGCCAGAGCGGATCACCGACGTAGTCGTTGAAGCGGGCGGTCAGCGCGGCGCCGTCCCCCTGTTGCAACTCTCCCGCCAGCGCCATGCCGGTGTAGCCCAGGGTCCAGCCCCCCACCACGCTGTAGAAGCTGAAGATGAGCAGGCTGCACAGCAGGCCCATGGCGCCGACCCAGCGCCAGCGCTTGCCCATCAGTTCCCCGAAGGCCCCCACCACCCCGCGCCGGGTCAGGCTGCCGAGCAAGGTCTCCCCCATCAGCACCGCCACCCCCAGGGTGAAGCTGAACAGCAGGAACACCAGCAGGAAGGCGCCGCCACCGTTGGCGGCGGTCACATAGGGGAACTTCCAGATGGCGCCGAGACCGACCGCCGAACCTGCGGCGGCCAGGATGTAACCGAGCCGGGATGACCATTGGGACTGCTTCATGGGAACTCCAATCGAGGGGCCCGCCAGCGGGGCCCGGAATGGCGCTCAGAGTACGCCCGGGGGCGCGCAATCACTCGGCGTATATTCGATATAAAACTCAGCTTTTAGCATCATTTGCCAATAAAATTCGGATAACCAACCAAACGTGCCACAAAATAAAAAACCGGAGCGGTTTGCTCCGGTTTGCTGTCTGATCGCCTCTGACGGGATTAGATGACCCCCAGCTCCCGCAGCCGCTCCATCAGGTAGCTGTGGGCGGTGTGGCGCTCGGAGAGCACCACGTCCGGACGGGGGTGCAGGAACAGCGGCAAGGAGATGCGGGACTTGGCGGCACTGCCGCCGGTCGGGTTGATGACCCTGTGGGTGGTGGAGGGGTAATAGCCACGGGAGGCCTCCTGCAGCATGTCACCTATGTTGATGATCAGGGTGCCAAAGTCGCAGGGCACGTCCATCCACTCCCCGTCCGAGCCCTTCACCTGCAGGCCGGGCTCGCTCGCGGCGGGCAAAATGGTCAGCAGGTTGATGTCTTCATGGGCCGCGGCGCGGATGGCCCCCGGCTCCTCGGTGCCGTCGAACGGCGGATAGTGCAGCACCCGCAGCAGGGTCTTCTGGCTCTCTTCGATCATGGAGGAGAGCGGGCAGCTGTAGTGGGCGGCGATGTCCGCCGGGGTGTATTGCTCCACCCAGGAGAGCAGCTCGGCGGCGAGATCGTTGGCGAGGCGGTAGTACTCCATCGCCTGCGCCCTCAGCTCTTCCGGCATCTGGCCCCAGGGGTAGAGGTGGAAGTACTCCTTGATGTCCTTCTGGGTGTTGCCCTTGGCCACCTCGGACACCGAGGGCGGGAAGTAGCCGTCCTGGGTCTCGCGGTTGAACAGGAACGCCTGCTTCTGCTCGCTCATGAAGAAGCGATACCAGTTGTCATAGATGGACTGCACCAGCTCCTTCGGGATGGGGTGGTGGGTCAGCACCCCGAAGCCGGTGGTGCGCAGGGATTCGGTGAAGCGCTCGGCCGCGTCGGGGGAGCGATAATCGACGGTCAGGACTTTCATTGTTTTTTTGTTACATGCCAGTTAAAAGTAGGCGCAGTTTACCCTGCCTCCCCCGGCAAGAAAAGGTTGCCGGAGGCCCGTTCGCAACGGCTTGAAAATACTGATAAAAACATCATGATGTCGGCCTGGTGCCGGGTGCTTGTCCCGGGCGGGCTTCCTCTTCTAGAATGCCCCACCATCATTGCTGTCGGAGCCCCTTCATGTCCCCCAAGATCCTGCTGTTGACCCTCCCCCTGCTGCTCGCCGGGTGCAGCTCCCTGTCGGAGGAGGAGTGCCGCGCCATGAGCTGGTACAACCAGGGTTATCAGGACGGGGAGCAGGGCAAGACCCGGACCGCCACCCGTGACTACAAGCAGACCTGCGGGGAGTACGGCCTCAGGGTGGACGAAGACGAGTGGCAGCGCGGCTACGCCAAGGGGCTGGAGCTCTACTGCATCCCGGAGCTCGCCTACAGCAAGGGGCGGGAGGGGAACGAGTACCTGGGGGTCTGCCCCAACGACACCAGCTTCCTCACCCAGTTCGAGCGCGGCCGCAAGGAGTTCCTGCTTGAGCAGCGCCTCGGCGAGCTGCAACAGGAGCTGGAGCGCACCGAGCGGACCATCTATCAGCTGGATCAGCAGATCCGGGGCGAGAGCGACAGCAAGCAGCGGGACTACTACCGGGCCCAGCGCGAGCGCGCCATCCGCCACTACGAAGGGGTGCGCCGTGACTACAACCGGATCCGCTTCCCGGATCGGGTGATCCAGTTCTCCTTCGGGAGCTGACAATCAAGGGGCCGCGCCGGCCCCTTTCTGTTGCCCCTCAGGAGGGCAGGACCCAGCGCTGCAGCGCCAGCGCTATGCCGTCTTCGTTGTGATCCGCGGTGACCCTGTCCGCATGGGCCTGGATCTGGGGCGCCGCATTGCCCATGGCCACCGCCAGCCCCACCTGCTCGAACATGCTGATGTCGTTGTTGTTGTCCCCAAAGGCCACCACGTTTTCCATCGCTATGCCCTCCCTCGCCGCCCACTGGGCCAGCCGGTTGCCCTTGCTGCACCCGGGCTGCACCAGCTCCACCGCATAGGGCGCCGCCCAGTCCTGGGTGAAGGGCAGATGCTGCACCACCTCCCCCACGAAGCGGTGCAGCAGGCCGGGATCCTGATTGAACAGCTCCAGCTTCCAGATGGGCTTTTGCAGCCAGCTGTCGATATCCTCGGCGGGCAGCAGGGAGACTTTGAGGTGATCCGGCTGGTTCGCCGACCAGTGCCGCATCCGCCCCACATGCTCCTCGCAGCCGAGATAGCCTATGCCTTCGTCGAGGTGGAACAGGGCGCCCATCTGCTGGGCCTGCACCTCGGCGAGCAGGCCGGTGAGCGGCGCCACCGCCAGGGGATCCCCGACCTGGATCCGACCCTGCACCGGATCATAGAGGTAGGCGCCGTTGCTGCAGATGAGGGGGGTGTCGAGGGCCAGTTCGTGATGGAAGGGACGGGCCGTCATGAAGTGGCGACCCGTCACCAGCAGCACCTTGATGCCGTGGGCCCGGGCCTGGGCCAGGGCGGCCCGGGTGGCGGACGAGATCTTGTGATCCCGGGTCAGCAGGGTACCGTCCATATCCAAAGCAATGGCCTGAAAACGACTCATATCACCTCCAAGAATGTCGAAACGAATGCGGCACCGTATAATCCCGCGTCCAGCACAATGGCTTGATAATGATTCATATCACCTCTCAGGACTGGGCATCGCGGGGCGCATATGAAGGCCTGTGCTGGCCAGGTTCGCCGGGCGACGGAGTAAAAGGGGACAAAGAGCCATACCGTCCCAAACTCGGCGCCGGGATGCAAGCCCCGCCTGCCACTCCGGCGCCAATCTGTGATCCCCTCGCCCTTCGTCAGCCCGGCTCGGCGCAGGCGGCCACGGCGCTTCGCCTGTCCGCCCGTCTGCGCAACCCGTAGAAACCGAGGGCGCAGATCACGCCGCAGAGCGCCGCCAGATAGAAGGGCCACTCGGTGCCTGCCAGCAGCGCCAGGCTGCCGAGCACCACCGCCAGGATCTCGCTGCCCACCGCCAGGCCGCGATAGATCCCCATCGCCTGCCCCTGCTGGCTGGCATGGCTGCGGTTGGAGATGGCCACCGAGGTGGCGAGCTCCCCCAGGCTCATGCCGATGCCGGCCGGAATGAAGGTGAGCGCCAGCCCCCACCACTGGGTCGGCAGGATGAACATCAGCATGCCCGCCGCCATCACCAGATGTCCGACGATGCCGAGGGAGCTGCCGCGCCAGTGGCGGGCCAACTGCTCCCCGAGCCAGGAACCCAGCATCATGGGCACGCTCACCAGCACGGCGGCCTGGGCCAGCTGCACCGGATCCCAGGAGAGCCGCTCCACCAGCCAGACGTTGAAGTAGGTGAAGTAGAGCTGCACCGCCCCGTAGCTGAGCAGGGTCAGTACGAAGTAGGGCAGGAGGCGGGGCTGCAACAGCAACTGCCGGGTCGAGAGGGAAGCCAGCTCCTGCTCGGCCGGTACCGGCGGCCGGTTGGGCAACAGCCAGAGCACCAGCAGCAGGTTGCCCGCCGTCATGGCCACCGCCAGCCAGGCCGCCAGGCTGTAATCCCCCGACACCACGGCCGCATAGCCCCCTATCATGGGGCCCAGCACCCAACCCAGGTTCATGCCGATGTTGATGCGGGCGAAGTTGCGCGCCTTGGTTTTGGCGGTGCTCATGTCCGCCGCCATGGCCTGGACGATGGCGATGTCGCCGTTGAAGAAGCCCTCCACCACCCGGCTCAGCAGCAAGAGCGGCAGGGAGCGCCAGGCGATCCCCAGGGCCATCAGCACATAACCCGCCAGCACCCCGACCAGGCAGAGGGTCAGCACCGGCTTGCGGCCATGGCGATCCGACAGCTTGCCCAGCCAGGGGGCCCCCAGCAGTTGAAACAGCGGATAGAGCCCCATGATGACCCCGAGCCACAGCTTGCGGCTCCAGTCAGACGCCTCGGGCGTCAACATGCCCTGGGCCGGATCCAGCATCAGCGGCGCCAGCACCGGCGAGGGCAGGCTGAAGCCCGCCACCGCCAGGGTCACCGTCATCACCAATACCCAGAGGGTCGCCTGTCCCTTGATCCCTTCCATCTTCGCCTCATTAAATAAAGTCATTGGTTTATTTATACTGCGAAGGGAACGGCATTAAGTAAAGTGAATTATTGATTTAAATGAGGCCGCTGCCCATAATGACCCTATCAACGCCAGTGCCGCCCTGGCTTTCCCGCAGCGAATGCCTGTCGATAACGAGATCCCCCATGAACGCCAGTACCGACAAGATCCTCTACCTGCTTAAGACTCACGGCCCCCAGAGTGCCGCCGCGCTGGGGGAGCAGTTGCAGATGACCTCCATGGGCGCCCGCCAGCATCTGACGGCGCTGGAGGCCGACGGCTGGGTGGGCTTTAGCGACGAGGCGCGGGGCCGCGGTCGCCCGATACGGCTCTGGCACCTGACCGAGCAGGCCTGGCAGCGCTTCCCCGACACCCACAGCGAGCTGACCCTGCAGCTCATCGACGACGTGCAGCAGCTGTTTGGCGAGAGCGGCCTGGATCAACTGATCGCACGGCGGGAGCAGCAGATGCTGAGCCGCTATCAGGCCAGGCTGACCCAGCCGGCGCTGGCGGATCGGCTGACCGCGCTCAAGGAGCTGCGCAGCCGGGAGGGCTATATGGCGGACATGAGCCAGGAGGAGGATGGCAGCTGGCTATGGTGGGAGAGTCACTGCCCCATCTGCGCCGCGGCGCGGGCCTGCCGGGGCTTTTGCCGGAGCGAGCTGGCGCTGTTTCGCCAGTTGCTGGCACCGGCCGGGGTGGAGCGGGAGCAGTACCTGCTGGAGGGGGACAGGCGCTGCCTCTATCGCATCCGGCCGCCGCAGGCCTGAGGATGCCGGCGCGCAAAAACAACAAAGCAGGCGCCGGGATGCCTGCTTTGTTGCCTTCGGGGAGGGGATGCTCTCGTTCCAGCCCGTCGTTTCCCGATAAGGTCGGACGGCTGATGGGGTTGTTGACCCGGTAAGGTCCTTCACCACAGAGGCCTGGTCGGGCATCTGTCTTGCCACCGGAAGATGAAACCATGGTACTCCTACCGGTGCGGTGAGTGGTTGTGAAGTAGTAGGTATTTTCAGTTGTTTTTGCAATAGTTCACCCTTAATCTAGGAAAAGTGAATCAGTAATTGCAACGAGGAACGGAGAATGCTGAAACTTGATCGCATAGACAGGCATATTCTGGAGTTGATGCAGGAGAATGGCCGCATCAGCAACCTGGAGCTGGCCGAACTGGTCGGGCTCTCCCCCTCCCCCTGCTCGCGCCGGGTCAAGGCGCTGGAGGATGCCGGTCTCATCGATACCCACGTCACCCTGCTCAACGCCCGCCAGCTGGGGCTCACCCTCACCGCCTACATTCACATCTCCATGGACAGGCACACCCCCGAGCGGTTCGAAAACTTCGATCGGGCCATCCAGGATCTGCCCGAGGTGCTGGAGTGCGACCTCATCACCGGCAACGACGCCGACTACCAGCTCAAGGTGGTGGTACGGGACATGGAGCACTACCAGCACTTCCTGCTGGACAAGCTGACCCACATCTCCGGGGTGACCGGGGTGCGCTCCAGCTTCGTGCTGCGCCGCATCAAGCACAAGACGGCGCTACCCCTCAACCACCTGGGCTGAGGGCCAGAGGCACAAAAAGCAAGAGGAGGCCCAGGCCTCCTCTTTGTATCTTGTGTCACCGGGAACTGACCGGATCAGACGCCGACCTGGCTGACGTCCTGCACCTGCAACAACCAGCCGGCCTGCTCCTGCTGGGGTTCGCCGCTCAGTCGCAACCGCTCCCCCTCTGACACCCACTGCCCCTCGGGCAGGGAGACCAGCAGACTCTCGCTGCCGTTATCGAACACCCAGCGATCTTCGCCAAGCGACTCAATCAGATAACCTTCCATCTCCACTCTGGACTCGGCTTGCCAGGACGGCGCAACGGAATCACGGCTCTCGATGAAATCCCCCTGAACACCAAAACTGGCCAGCCCCCACAGAATGGAGAGCCCGACGATGGATGACTGCATCTCTCTCTCCTCTCATGAAACTGTGGGGCCAGTATGGAAAGGGAAGCATGAGTGCACCATGAACAAGGCCGCAAAGTGCAGGCTAGATCGCGAAAAAAACCGGCCAAGGGGCCGGTTGTGTCATTTTATGGCGTCTGGATCACACTATTTGGCGGCTTCCTCTGCCATTCGAACCGACCTTGGCTTATTCGTCCACATGGCCAGGCCGCGGTGATCCGCGCAGATCCCCTCCTCGCTGATGGCCCTGACCCTGACGCCATCCTTGCAGAGGGCCTGCCAGGCATCCGCATCATCGATCCGCAACTCGGACGGGGGCTGGGTGCCGCCGGCGCAGCCACCGAGCAGCAGAACAAGCAAGGGTAACCAGGGTTTCATCGGATGACTCCAGGCAAGAGGAAGAGGATTCAGCGCCCGAGCTGGGCCGCCACGCGATCGCAGAGTCGCTTGAGCTCGGCCAGCTCGGCATCGGCCAGATCCACTTGATTGCGCAAGTTGTCCGCCAGACAGCACTCCCTGACCCCCTGCTGCAGCTGGCGCCCCGCCTCGGTCAGGCGGATGCATTTTTGCCGCTCGTCTTCGCTGGAGACGGTGCGGGTCAGCCAGCCCTTGCTCTCCAGCCGCTTGACGATGGGGGTCAGGGTGCCCGCGTCCAGCCCTGTCTCCTGGCCAATCTCCTTGAGGCTGACCTCGTCCCGCGCCCAGAGCGACAGCATCACCAGGTACTGGGTGTAGGTGAGATCCAGCTTGTCCAGCAGCGGCCGATAGGCGCGCATCACCGCATTGGAGGCGCTGTAGAGGGCAAAACAGACCTGCTTTTTCAATTCACTCATGGGGCACCTCGCTGACGACTGGGGCCAGTATACCCCAGGACAACTGACGCCTGAATAATTTGCACACAAAACAGTTGTCACCCCCTCTTTTCGGGATTAACCTGATTTTAGTTTGCACACAAACAGAATGCCCGAGCCGTTGCCTCCGCCCCCAGGCTGGCGCGGCGTCGACAACCCCCTACCCCGCTGGAGAACGACCATGACCCCGATCAGCCATCAGATCCAACTGCTGCGCCGCCCCACCGGCCTCCCCACCCCGGACGATTTCGCCCTCAGGGAAGTGCCCCTGCCCGCCCTGCAGGAGGGCGAGGTGCTGGTGACCAACCAGTGGCTGTCGGTGGACCCTTACATGCGCGGTCGCATGAGCGAGGCCAAGAGCTATGTGTCCCCCTTCCCCCTCAACGGCCCCCTCGACGGCGGCGCCATCGGCACCGTGCAGGCCTCCCGTCACCCCGACTTCAAGGTGGGTGACCAGGTGAGCAGCATGCTGGGCTGGCGGGATGCCTTCGTCGCCAAGGGGGAGCAGCTGACCCGGTTGCCCGCCACGGCGCTGCCGTCCCAGCTCTTCCTCGGCGCCCTCGGCATGCCAGGCATGACCGCCTGGGCGGGCTTGCACAAGGTCGCCCGCCTGCAGGCCGGTGAGACCCTGCTGGTCTCGGCCGCCTCGGGCGCGGTCGGCACCATGGCGGTACAGCTCGCCAAGCGGGCCGGTGCCCGGGTGATCGGCTCCACCGGCTCGGCCGACAAGGTCGCCTACCTCAAGACGCTCGGTGCGGATGCGGTGATCAACTACAGGGAGACGCCGGATCTCGACGCCGAGCTGGCCCGCCTCGCCCCGGCAGGCATCCAGGTCTACTTCGAGAACGTGGGGGGCGCCATGCTGGACGCGGCCCTCAACCACATGGCGCTGCACGGGCGCATCGTCCTGTGCGGCCTCATCGAGCAGTACAACAGCAATGGCCAGGGGAGCGGCCCGCGCAACCTCTCCCAGATGATCCGCAAACGCCTCCTGATGCAGGGGCTGCTGGTCTCCGATCACTGGCAGCACTACGGGGAGTTCCTGGCCGAGGCCATCCCCGCCTTCGAGGCCGGCGCCCTGCAGGCCGAGGAGACCATCAGCGAGGGGCTGGCCAGCATGCCGCAGGCCTTTATCGGGCTGTTCGAGGGCCGCAACACCGGCAAGATGCTGGTCAGGCTGGGCTGACAAGCGGCCTGCCCTGGCCCTTATCGACGATGACAAGCCGATGGGCATAGCGCCGGCAAGAGGCCGATCTGGCTGGGCTGACGGCCAGCCACGCACCGGGGAGCCTCATTCCCCGTTTCTACCATCTGCTTGGCAGATGCGATTAGCGATAGCCATCTGATTGGCAGATAGAGAAACGGCAAGCTCCCGCGCCCTCGGGCTCCTCCAGCGGCGACTTGCGAAACGGGCCCATCCGTCCTAAGGTGGGCCCGTTTTTTATGGTGCCATGCCGGGTCGGCAGGGTGCCCTGCCCATCCCTGCCACGTCTTGTCCCGGCGTCGGTGGTCGATGCCCCTCGTCGCGCAGCCACAGCAAGGAGCTCTTCTTATGTCCACTCCCTATCCCCGCGTCGGGGTCGGTGTCATCCTCGTCAACCATCAGGGCCAGGTGCTGCTCGGCAAGCGCAAAGGCAGCCACGCCCCCTACTGGTCCATCGCCGGCGGCCATCTGGAGCTTGGCGAGAGCTTCGAGTCGGCGGCGATCCGGGAGGTGGCCGAGGAGACGGGTTTTCTCATCACCAACCCCAGCGTCATCGCCGTCACCAACAACCTGGAGACCTGGCGCGAGAGCGGGCTGCACTACATCTCTGTCACCCTGCTGGCCGAGGTGGAAGGGGAGCCGCAACTGCTGGAGCCTGAGAAGTGCGAGGGCTGGGTCTGGTGCGATCCCCGCGCGCTGCCCGAGCCCCACTTCGATGCCAGCCGCCAGTCCATCGCCTGCTGGCTGGCGGGGCGCTGCTATCTGCCTCAGCCGACAGCGTGACCATCGCTTGCCAGCTGGCTGGTCGCTGTTACTTGCCACAACCAGACCAGCCGACCTAATCCCCATCCCCTGCTGGCTGGCGGGACGCTGCTATCTGCCGCAGTCTGTAACGTAAAAGCCGCCATCTGCCGCAACCAGGCCAGCCGACCTAATCCCCATCCCCTGCCGGCTGGCGGGACGCTGCCATCTGCCTCAGCCGACAGAATGACCATCCCCTACTGGCTGGCTCGCGGCTAATTGCCACAGCCACACCAGCGCGAATTGTCATAAAAAAGTCATCGCTTTGTCATATCATCCCGCCCATCAACGATGACAACGGGGAGTGAGTGGTGGGACAGGTATTCCTTCAATTTCTGTGGCTCGGCTGCATCAGTTTCGGCGGGCCGGCCGCCCATATCGGCTACTTCCAGCGCACCTTCGTCCAGCGGCTGGGCTGGCTGAGCCAGGCCGAGTTTGCCCAGTTGCTGGCCCTGTGCCAGCTGTTGCCGGGACCCGCCTCCAGCCAGCTCGGCTTCGCCATCGGCCGCCAGCGGGCCGGCCTTGGGGGCGCGCTCGCCGCCTTTGCCGGCTTCACCCTGCCCTCCTTCCTGCTGTTGCTGGCCGCCGCCATCGGCCTCGGGCAGCTCGGCAACAACCTCTGGCTGGATGCCGCCCTGCACGGCCTCAAGCTGCTGGCGCTGGTGGTGGTGGCCGATGCGGTGCTCACCATGAGCCGCCAGTTCTGCAAGACGGCGCTGCAACAGGGAGTCATGGTGGCGACCGCCGCCGCCCTCTGGTGGCAGCCTGGCCTGCTGACCCAGCTGGGCATGTTGCTGGGGGCAGCCCTGCTCTGCGCCTACCGTGAGCAGAGCGAGCCGGCGCAGGCCCCCTCAGAGGATCTGACTCGCCAACCCCACTGGCCGACCCTGCTGCTGTTTGCCCTGCTGTTTGTCGGCCTGCCGCTGCTGGCCCAGGGCCCCGCCAGCCAGCTGGTCGCCGACTTCTATCGGGCGGGCAGTCTGGTGTTCGGCGGCGGTCACGTGGTGCTGCCCCTGTTGCAGGAGAGCGTCGGCCACAGCCTCAGCGAGCAGCAGTTCCTGACCGGCTATGGCCTGGCCCAGCTGGTGCCCGGCCCCATGTTCACCCTGGCCACTTACCTGGGCGCCCAGCTGCTGCCTGCCGCGCCACTGGCGGGCGCCCTGCTGGCAACGCTCGCACTATTTTTGCCGGGATTCTTGCTGCTCTGGGCCCTGGGTCCCTGCTGGCAGCGCTGGCTGGCCCACCCCAGGCTGGCGGGAGCCGTGGCCGGCATCAACGCCGCCGTGGTGGGGCTGCTGCTGGCCGCCCTCTATCAGCCGGTGTGGCAGAGCGCCGTGCTGGCCCCGACCGATCTGGCGCTGGCCGCCATCGGCTTCTATCTGCTGCGCGTCATCAGGCTGCCCATACTGGCGCTCTCCGCCCTGCTGGTGGGGGCCAGCCTGCTGCCGATCTGAGGGTCAACCAGGACCCCATAAAAAATGGCGCCTCCGCAAGCGGAGGCGCCATTTTTCATTTCCAAAGCTTTCAGGCGTCTGTATCGGGCTCGAACTCCAGGCTCAGGCTGTTGACGCAGTAGCGCTGGCCTGTCTCGGTCGGCCCGTCCGGGAAGACGTGACCCAGGTGGGAGCCGCACTGGCTGCAGGTGATCTCCACCCTTGCCATGCCGTGGCTGCGATCCTCTGTGTAGGTCACTGTCCCCTCGATGGCCCGATCGAAGGAGGGCCAGCCGCAGCCGGAGTCAAACTTGGCATCCGCATGGAACAGTACGCTCTTGCAGCAGACGCAGAGGTAGTCCCCGCTCTTGCGATTGTGCAGCAGGGCGCCGCTGTAGGGGCGCTCTGTGCCCTTCTCCCAGCAAACGTGAAACTGCTCGGCACTCAACTTGCTGCGCCACTGCTCGGGATTGTTGCCCTTCATACTGACTCCTTGCCTTTTATCACGGCGCCCAGCATACCCACTCGGACGCCCCGACTCTACCCCGCCAGCGGGAACTGTGATCCCGTTGGCAACACGGCGGCAACATCCGGCGTGGCGACCACCCCTTCCTTGGCCAGCGCCACCGCCGGCAGCGCAACCCGCTCCAGCAATTTGAGGGAGTGGGCGCGCCCCACCGCCACCTGCCGCTTGATGTCGTCAGGCAGGAAGGGCAGGCCGTCGTTGGTGGCCGTGTCTATGGTCTGGATCCACTCCAGCCCTTCTCCCGGCGGCGGCAGGCGGAACTGGATGTCGTAGTCGCTGGCGTTGAACAGCACGTACCAGCGCTCCCCGCCGCACGTCAGCATGCCGATGTCCATGGCGAACGCCTGCCCCATGGGGGCGTGCCAGTCCTGATCGGTGAGCTGATGGCCATCGGGGTGATACCAGTTGACCCTGTGGCAGCTGGTCGCCTTGCCATTCCACTCATCGTCGCTCAGTTGCAGGTTGGCGAAGACCCCGGACTCCGCCCGCAGCGCCATCATCTGGCGGGTGAAGGCGAGCAGCCGTTCATCCTCGGGGCGCAACTGCCAGTTGACCCAGCTGATCTGGTTGTCCTGGCAATAGGCGTTGTTGTTGCCGAGCTGGCTGCGGCCCATCTCGTCCCCGGCCAGGAAGTGCGGTGTGCCCTGGGAGAGCAGCAGGGTGGCGATCAGGTTGCGCTTCTGCTGCTGGCGCAGGTTGTTCACCCTGGGGTCCAGGGTCGGCCCCTCCACCCCGTGGTTGTAGGAGAGGTTGTTGCCGTGGCCATCTCTGTTGTCTTCACCGTTGGCCTGGTTGTGGCGCTGGTTGTAGGAGACCAGATCCTCCAGGGTGAAGCCGTCGTGATAGCAGAGGTAGTTGACGCTGGTGTGGGGGGAGCGCCAGTTCTTCGGGAAGAGATCCCGCGACCCCGCCAGCCGGGTGGCGAAGTCCCCCATCTTGCCCGCGTCACCGCGCCAGAAGGCGCGTACCGTGTCGCGATAGCGGTCGTTGATCTCCAGCCACTGGCTCGGGAACTGGCCCAGGCGATAGCCGAAGGGGCCTATGTCCCAGGGCTCGGCGATGAGCCTGACCCGCGCCAGCACGGGATCTGCCAGCAGGGCCTTGAAGAAGGCGCTCATGGGATCGAACTCCCCCGCCTCCCGCGCCAGGGTGACCGCCAGATCGAAGCGGAAACCGTCCACCTGCATCTCGGTGACCCAGTAGCGCAGGGCGTCGAGCACCAGTCGCAGGCTGTTGGGGTGATCCAGGTTGACGCTGTTGCCACAGCCGGTGACGTTGGCGTGGCGCTGGTAGTCCGGGCCGTGGGCCCCCGATTCGAAGGCGTAGTAGCCGGCGTTGTCGAACCCCTTGAGAGAGAGCATGGGGCCGTCGGCACCGGACTCGGCGGTGTGGTTGTAGACCACGTCCAGTATCACCTCGAGCCCGACCCGGTGCAGCTCGCGCACCATGGTCTTGAACTCGGTCACCGCCTCTCCCGCCCCGTAGCGCGGCTCGGGGGCGAAGAAGGCGATGGGGTTGTAGCCCCAGTAGTTGGTCAGCCCAAGCTGCTCTAGCCTGGGCTCCGACATGAAGGCGGCCACCGGCATCAGCTGCACCGAAGTGACCCCGAGAGAGAGCAGGTGTTCGATCATCAGCGGATGGCTGATGCCGAGGTAGGTGCCCCGCAGCGCCTCGGGCACCCCGGGGTGCTGGCGGGTGAAGCCCTTGACGTGGGTCTCGTAGAGCACCACCCGCTCGGGGGGGATGGCAGGCTTGCCGACGCCCTGCCAGTCGAAGGCGTCGTCCACCACCACCGACTTGGCCACCATGGCGGCGCTGTCCCCCTGATAGAGGTCGTCATCCCAACGGGTCGCCCGGCTGAGCGCCCTGGCATAGGGGTCGATCAGCAGCTTGTCCGGGTCGAATAGCATCCCCTCCTGGGGCGTGCCATGGACCCGATAGCCGTAACGCTGACCTGCCCGCACCCCGCGCACATAGCCGAATCTGTATTGGCCGCGCCGACCGGGCAGGGCCAGCCGGACCAGCTCCTGCTCCTGTTCGTCGAACAGGCAGAGCTCCACCTTGTCCGATTGGGGGGCCCAGACGCAGAAGTGGCAGCCCGCCTCGTCGAGCCGGGCTCCCAGCGGGTAGTCCGCCCCATTTTCCATTACAAACATCAGGACTCCTGTTTGATGAACAAGGTCGCGAGCGGCGGCAAGTCCAGCACTATGCTGTGCGCCATCCCCTGCCAGGGGGTCGCCTCGGCGACTAGGGTCAAACCCACATCATAGTTGCTGCCCCAGTAATGCTCACTGTCGGTGTTGAGCACCACGGCATAGCGGCCTGCCGCCGGCACCCCGAGGCGATAGGCGAGGCGCGGCACCGGGGTGAAGTTGGAGGCGATCACCACAGGATTGGCCCCCTGCCTGTCGGCCCGCAGCCAGGCGAAGATGCTGTTGTCGGCGTCGTTGTGATCCAGCCAGCGGAAGCCGCTCTGCTCATAATCCGCCTGATACAAGGCAGCTTCATGACGATAGAGCCGGTTGAGATCCCGGATCAGCCGTTGCTGGCCGCCGTGCTTGGGGAATTGCAGCAGGTGCCAGGGCAGCTGGGCATCGTGATTCCACTCGTTGCTCTGGGCGATTTCGGTACCCATGAAGTTGAGCTTCTTGCCCGGATGGCCATACATGAAGCCCATGTAGGCCCGCAGGTTCGCGGCCTGCTGCCACTCGTCACCGGGCATCTTGTAGAGCAGGGAGTGCTTGCCGTGCACCACCTCGTCGTGGGACAGGGCCAGGATGAAGTTCTCGTCATAGTGATAGACCATGGAGAAGGTCATCTCGTTGTGGTGATAGCGGCGGTGGATCGGCTCCTTCTGCATGTAGCTCAGGGTGTCGTGCATCCAGCCCATATTCCACTTGAAACCAAACCCAAGGCCGCCGAGGAAGGTGGGACGGGAGACCCCAGCGAAGGCGGTGGACTCCTCGGCTATGGTCATGGCGTGGGGATATTTGCCGTAGACCTCCTCGTTGGTCCACTTGAGCAGGCTGATCGCCTCGTAGTTGTGGTTGCCCCCGTCGACGTTCGGCACCCACTCACCGGCGTTGCGGGAATAGTCCAGATAGAGCATGGAGGCCACCGCATCCACCCGCAGGCCGTCGATGTGGAACTTGTCGAGCCAGAACAGGGCGCTCGCCACCAGGAACTGGCGCACGTTGTTGCGGCCAAAATCGTAGATGTAGGAGTTCCAGTCCGGGTGCCAGCCACGACGCGGATCCTCGTACTCGTAGAGCGGGGTGCCGTCGAAGCGGGCGAGGCCGTGGGCATCGGACGGGAAGTGAGCCGGCACCCAGTCGAGGATGACGCCTATGCCGGCCTGGTGGCAGGCGTCGACGAAATGCTTGAAGTCATCGGCACTGCCGTAGCGACTGGTGGGGGAGAACATGCCCACCGGCTGGTAGCCCCAGGAGCCGCTGAAGGGGTGCTCGGAGACCGGCATCAGCTCGATGTGGGTGTACCCCATCTCGGTGACGTAGTTGACCAGCTCCACCGCCAGCTCGCGCCAGTTCAGGCTGTCGCCGTTGGGGTGACGCTTCCAGGAGCCCACGTGCAGCTCGTAGATGGAGAGCGGCTGCTCCCGCTTGTCGTTGCGCTGGCTCTCGCGCCAGGCGGCATCCTGCCACTGGTACTGCTCGTGGTCGTGGATGACGGAGGCGAACGACGGATACTGCTCGCAGTAGAAACCCACGGGATCGCTCTTGTGGGGCAGGCGGTTGCCCATGGGGTCTTTGAGCTCGAACTTGTAGCGATCCCCGGCCTTGAGGCCTGGCACGAACAGCACCCAGTGGCCGCACTGGCTGCGCTGCATGGGGTGGCGACGGCCATCCCAGAAGTTGAAATCGCCGATCAGGCTCACCGCCGTGGCGCTCGGCGCATAGACGGCGAAGCGCACCCCTGCCACCCGCTGGCCGAGATGCTCCACGGTGCGCAGCTGGGCACCCAGGGTGTGGTAGAGGTTTTCCGGCTGGAAGCTCAGCTCGGCCAGGCCTTCCCAGGCGGCAGCCTGGAACTGGTAAGGGTCGATGGATTCGGCACTGGCATCGGGGTAGCTGGCGATCAGCTGATAGGGGAAGGGATTCTTGCGGCGAGTGAAAACAGTTTCAAAAAGGCCCGCTTCGTCGGCGGAGGTCAGGGTGGCAACTATCTTGCCTGACTTGAGGTCCCTGACCCGGACCTCGAGCGCATCGGGCAACCAGGCCGTCAGTTTCAGGCCTGGCCCATCCGGATTGGCCAGCAGGCCTAGATGGGAGAAGGGATCGGCACAGCGGGCGGCAACCAAACGTTCAACGGGCATCGACATTTCCTTTCATGGCTGAACATCCGCTCCGGCCTGGGCCGAAGCGGATGAAAGTGAGTCACATGTTGACAGCAGGGGCTCAACGACTGGCCTCGTCACGGGCCTGGCTCATCTTGCCCGCCAGCGCCTTGAGCGCCTCATCGGCAAAAATATCTTCCAGATCCGTTGAAAGCTTGCGACGCCAGTTCGGGTATTCGTAACTGGTGCCCGGCACGTTGACCGGCTTGTCCATCTCCAGCCAGTCTTCCAGCTGGGTGCTGAACAGGGCACAGCTGCCGCGGGACATGTGCAGTTGCAGGCCATGGTTGAGTTCGGTGTTCATCCCGACCCAGTTCACGTCATGGCTGATGTTGCCAGAGATGACCCCATGGGCATGCAGGCTGTCAAGGATCCGCTGCTTGGCCTGGTGGCGATCAGCATACAGGGTCTTGAGTACCTCTTCATCCGGGTACAGGCCCAGCTCGCGACCCAGCGCCAGATCGTCGCAATGCCAGAAGCCCTTCAGGGTCGGCATGTCGTGGGTGGTCAGGGCCGACATCGCCTGCTCGGTGTAGTGCGCCGGGGAGATGAAGCCGCCATCGTCCTTGGAGCGTTCGAAGAAGAACACCTTGTAGGAGTGGACCCCGTTCTCTTTGAGGGTCACGTCTATGCCTTCCGGCACAGTGCCGAGATCCTCGCCGATCAGCAGGCACTGGTTGCGGTGGGACTCGAGGGCAAGTATCCCCAGCAGATCGTTGACCGGATAGTAGATGTAGGCGCCCTTGGCGGCGGACGCTCCGGGCGGAACCCACCACAGCCGCAGCAAGGCCATCACGTGATCGATGCGCAGCGCGCCGCAGGCACGCATGTTGGCGCGGAACAGATCCACCATGGGCTGATAGGCCGCCTCGAACAGCTGGTTCGGGTTCATGGGGGGCAGGCCCCAGTTCTGGCCGAGGGGGCCCAGTATGTCGGGGGGAGCACCGACCGAGGCTTTCGGGCAGTAGAGATCCCGGTTGGCCCAGATCTCGGTGGAGCCTTCGGAGACGCCCACCGCCAGATCCCGGTAGATCCCCATCACCATGCCGGCCGCCTTGGCGCGGGCATCGGCTTGTGCCAGCTGCTCATCGGCCAGGAACTGCAGATAGAGGTAGAAATTCACATCCTGGCGGTGCTCCTTCATCCAGGCCGCCACTTCCGGGTTGTGGTAATCGCGGAAGGCATCCGGCCAGACCGGCCAGCCCCAGGCGTTCTCACCCTTGCCATAGAAGTGGGCCTGCAGGGCATCGAAGGCGGCCTGCTGTTGCAGGCTGTCGCCACCGGCGGCCACGAAGGCATCGAACGCAGCCTGACGCTCGGCGCCGAGCCTGGCCTCATCGAACACCTGACGCAGCATCCCGATCTTGGTCTCGATGACGCCGGTGTAATCCACGTTCTCCTTGGCCCGCAGGGAGGCCAGATGCTGCTGGAAGGCCGGGCTCGCCACATCGGCCTTGAGCCGATCGTTGGCGATAAACTCGGGCACGGCTTCCACGTTGATGTAGGCCACGTTGAGCCAGCGACGGGAAGAGGGGCTGTAGGGGCTGGCACTCTCGGGGTTGGCCGGATAGAGGGCGTGGATGGGGTTCAGCCCCACGAAGTGGGCGCCCCAGGCGGCGGCCTTCTCGACCAGCTGGCCGAGGTCGCTGAAATCACCTATGCCCCAGTTGTGGCGGCTGCGCAGGCAGTAGAGCTGCACGCTCGGACCCCACACCTTGCGGCCGTTGGCAATCGGCGCCTGCTTGTAGCAGGACTTGGGGGCGACGATGAGGCGCATGGTGGCGAGCGGCTCGTCGTTGCCCTCTTCCAGCAGCACCAACTGGTGATAGCCGAGCTCCGGCTGCACATCCAGCGCGACCCTGTAGGCCTGGCACTCCATCTCTTCGAATTCGGCGACGCCGACCAGTTCCCCTTCGATGGGGGTCAGCTGGCCGGACAACAGGGCACCCTGCTCCAGTTCTATCTGCCAGTGGAGGGCGTCATTGACGAACTCGATGGGCAGACGAACCTCGAGGCTGACGGGATCGCCACTGCGCACTACCATCACGGGATCCAGAGGCCGCAACCAGTGCTGACGGTGCTCCTGCTCCAGCTGCTCGGTCAGGGCGGCCTCGTCGTCGACGCGGTAGCCCATGGCGCCCAGCATGGCGGCCTTGCTCTCTTCGGATACCTGGGCCGGGTGGCCCCAGGCATCAACATACTCACTGGCGATACCTTTGGCGGCAGCCAGCTGTTCAATCAGGGTGGTCATAGTTTGAGAATTCCCGCTGTGGATTCTATCTACACTATTTGTGATTAATTTTTATGGGTGGTACTTGAACAGTGGCTCTTTGGCCATGCTAAACCGCGCACATTTTTACATATCTCCCCGGCCGGATGTGTGACCGGACAGGCACTATTGTTGATCTCTGCGACCGGATCCGCTGATGATGCATTCGACAAAAGTTGGTAGCCAGTTACATAAAACGAAAATAAATTTCACAGTTTTTCATGATATAGCGCAATTTCGCGCAGATTGTTGGTTGACTCACCGGTGAGTTCTAGTAAATTTACAAACGGAATTTTCTTTGACTACTGAACAGTTAGGTAACCAATTATGACTATCAAAGTAGGTATTAACGGTTTTGGCCGTATCGGTCGTTTCGTTTTCCGTCTGGCCGCTGAGCGTGCTGACATCGAAGTGGTTGGTATCAACGATCTGATCGACGTTGACTACATGGCTTACATGCTGAAGTACGACTCCACCCACGGCCGCTTCAAGGGCACCGTTGAAGTCAAAGACGGCAACCTGGTTGTCAACGGCAAAACCGTACGTGTTACCGCTGAACGTGACCCGGCAAACCTGAAATGGGATGCCATCGGTGTTGACGTTGTTGCCGAAGCTACCGGTCTGTTCCTGACCGACGAGACCGCTCGCAAGCACATCGCTGCCGGTGCCAAGAAAGTCGTACTGACCGGTCCGTCCAAAGACGCCACCCCGATGTTCGTCATGGGTGTTAACCAGAACTCCTACGCTGGCCAGGACATCGTTTCCAACGCTTCCTGCACCACCAACTGCCTGGCCCCCATCGCCAAGGTTCTGAACGATACCTTCGGTATCGAATCCGGCCTGATGACCACTGTCCACGCTACCACTGCTACCCAGAAGACCGTTGATGGTCCGTCTGCCAAAGACTGGCGCGGTGGCCGCGGTGCGGCTCAGAACATCATCCCGTCCTCCACCGGTGCTGCCAAGGCTGTTGGCGTGGTCATCCCGGAACTGAACGGCAAGCTGACCGGCATGGCTTTCCGCGTTCCGACTCCGGACGTGTCCGTCGTTGACCTGACCGTCAACCTGAAGAAAGAAGCCTCCTACGCTGAAATCTGCCAGGCCATGAAGGCTGCCTCCGAAGGCGCCATGAAGGGCGTGCTGGGCTACACCGAAGACGAAGTGGTTTCCACCGACTTCCTGGGTGAGCGTCAGACTTCCGTGTTCGATGCCAAGGCTGGTATCCAGCTGAACAAGACCTTCGTGAAAGTCGTCTCCTGGTACGACAACGAAATGGGCTACTCCAGCAAGGTTCTGGACCTGATCGCTCACATCTCCAAGTAATTTGGGATGCGCAATCGCGTAGCTTGAAAAAAGGCGGCCATTGGCCGCCTTTTTGTATTCTGAATCACGGACCCTTTCTGAATGTGCCCGAACACAGGAGTCTCCATGCAACCGACACGTACTCTGACTGCCCACTGCACCCTTAGCCACCCAGCGGATGGCCAGCCTCTGCTGACCATCGACAACCAGCATGCCAGGGCCGAGATCAGCCTGTTTGGCGCCCATGTGCTGAGCTATCAGCGCCACGGCGAACCCGCCTCTATCTGGCTCAGCGACAAGGCCGTGCTGGATGGCAGCAAGCCGATCCGGGGCGGTATCCCTCTGTGCTGGCCCTGGTTCGGCCCCTCCCCCGCTCGCGTCGGCAGCGGCAAACCGGCCCATGGCTTCGCCCGCACCAGCCTCTGGACCCTGGATGGCGTCTCCGATCACGGGGATGGCACCCTCGTCCATCTGTCTTTGCGTGACACCGACGCCAGCCGTGCCCTCTGGCCCCACGCCTTCGAGCTGGAGCTGGATGTGCTGGTGGGCAAGGAGCTCTCCCTGGTGCTGACCACCCGCAACACCGGCAAGACGCCCCTCACCTACAACGCGGCCCTGCACACCTATCTGCAGATAAGCCGCCCGGAGGCCGTTCAGGTGACCGGCCTCGGCGAGCCTTACCATGACAAGCTGACCGGCCGGGAGGCACAGCAACAGGGGGCGCTGACGCTCTCTGCCGCCATGGATCGCATCTACAACCAGCCCGACCCCATGGTCAGCCTGCAGGATGGGGATCGCACCACCCAGGTAGTGAGCGGCAACCATGACAGCGTGGTGGTCTGGAATCCCTGGGCTGAGGGCGCCGCGGCCATGGCCGACATGAGCGACGACGGCTACCGCACCATGCTGTGTGTCGAGGCAGCCATCACCGCCGACGCCGGCATCACTGTTGTACCGGACGAGGAGCACAGCTTCTCTACCGTGATCATCTGAAGCCTGGGCGGGCGATGAAGGCTATCACTCCAACCTCTGTGTCGAGGTAGCCATCACCGCCGACGCCGGTATAACGGTGGCACCGGACGAGGAGCACAGCTTCTCTACCGTGATCATCTGAAGCCTGGCCGGGCGATGAAGGCTATCACTCCAACCTCTGTGTCGAGGCAGCCATCACCGCCGACGCCGGCGTAACGGTGGCGCCGGACGAGGAGCACAGCTTCTCCGCCGTGATCATCTGACGATATGTCAGACGGATAAATAAAGAGGGCTCCCGCGGGAGCCCTCTTTGCATCTTGTCATCAGAGAAGGTCAGGCATTGCCCTGGGTCTTGAGCTTGAGCTCGGCAGCGAAGTTCAGCATGCGATCCAGCGGGATCAGGGCCTTCAGGCGCAGCGCCTCATCCACATGGATCTCATGACGCTCGGCGCCGTCGGTCAGCGCTTCCTTGATCGCCACCAGACCGTTCATCGCCATCCAGGGACAGTGGGCACAGCTGCGGCAGGTGGCACCATCGCCACCGGTCGGCGCCTCCACCATCTCCTTCTCCGGGCAGGCCTGCTGCATCTTGTAGAAGATGCCGCGATCGGTCGCCACGATCAGCTTCTGCTGGGACAGCTCGCGGGCCGCCTTGATGAGCTGGCTGGTAGACCCCACCGCATCCGCCAGCTCGATGACGGAAGCCGGGGACTCCGGGTGCACCAGCACGGCCGCATCCGGGTTCTGGGCCTTGAGCTCGC
Source organism: Aeromonas sp. OTU364 (assembly GCF_038440395.1). Lineage (NCBI taxonomy): Bacteria > Pseudomonadati > Pseudomonadota > Gammaproteobacteria > Aeromonadales > Aeromonadaceae > Aeromonas > Aeromonas sp. OTU364. The sequence continues at coordinate 74,612 of NZ_JASATR010000010.1, read as the reverse complement.
GCAGGGCCTTGGCCTTGAACTCGTCGTGGACGATGCAGTGACCCTGCCAGCGCAGCATCTCGGCGCCCGTCTTCTTCTCGATGTAAGCACCCAGGTGTCTGTCCGGCCCCCAGATGATCTTGTGGCCCTGGCTGTCCAGGTGCTCGACTATCTCCAGCGCGATGCTGGAGGTGACCACCCAGTCGGCCCGCGCCTTCACCGCCGCCGAGGTATTGGCATAGACCACGACTATGTGGTCGGGATGGGCATCGCAGAAGGCGGAGAACTGGTCGATGGGGCAGCCCAGATCCAGGGAGCACTCCGCCTCCAGAGTCGGCATCAGCACCCGCTTGTGGGGGCTCAGGATCTTGGAGGTCTCCCCCATGAAGCGCACACCGGCCACGATCAGGGTCTGGGCGGCGTGATCACGACCGAAGCGAGCCATCTCGAGGGAGTCGCCGACGAAACCGCCGGTGGCCTCGGCCAGCGCCTGGATCTCGGGATCCGTGTAGTAGTGGGCAACCAGCACGGCCTGACGCGCCTCGAGCAGCGCCTTGATCTCGATGATCAGGGCCGCCTTCTGTTCGGCAGTCAGGGGAGCCGGTTTGACCGGAAAGGGATAGTCCATCTCGATGACCGGAGGGACACTGCTCAGTGCATTGCTCATTGCGACTGTTCCATCAACGCTTGGAAAGGCCAAAATTATAACCAGAAGCCGCGCACAAACCCATCAACAAATCCAGTACAGTAAAACGGTCAGAACCCGCCCGGATTTATCGTTGTCATTCTTGCCAAAAGGAGTTGTCGAATGAAACAACGCTCGCTCAAAACCAAGTTGCTGCTGCTCACCCTGGGCCTCTTTCTCGCCAGTGGCGTCGCCATGACCCTGATGCAGTCTGCCTCCCTGAACACCCTGCGCAATGACATCATGACCCAGACTCGCGGCGCCCTGGAGCAGGAGGTATCGCGCACCCTGCAATTCCAGGCCGAGCGCTATGCCGTGCAAATCGCCGACCTGTTGCAGCAGTCCTACCAGATACCGCTGGGGATAGCCGCACAGCTCGAAGACGGCATGGCACAGCCGGAGCTGATGCCGAGCCGCCCGCAGGTGGAGCTGCTGCTTGGCAGCCGCCTGCGTCAGGCTGAGGGGATCAGCTCCATCTATGCCCAGTTCGAACCCGATGGCTATGACGGGCAGGATGCCAGCTGGCAGGCGGGGGCAACACACTCGGTCGCGGGCAAGGGCAGCCTGGAGGTGTACTTCACCCGGGAGCAGAATGGCCAGATTGCGCAGCAGCAGATAGATGCGGCAACCAGCGAAGCCAAGTTCGATACCTCGCGCAACGAGTTCGGCATTCGCAACAGCGAGTGGTATCTCTGTGGCCGTGACAGCCTGCGCCCCTGCCTGATGGAGCCCTACCTCTACGAGATAAGCCCTGGCAAGCAGATGTTGATGACCAGCCTGACGGTCCCCATCCTCAAGGGGGGCAGGTTTGTCGGGATCGCCGGGGTCGACATGAACCTGCCCATCTTCCAGCAACTGGCCGAGCGCCTCGGCAAGAGTCTGTATGACAATCAGGCCGAGGTGACCCTGGTCAGCAAGATGGGCTTTATCGTCGGCAGCAACCGCCATGCGGACAAGCTGGGGCGCCCCCTGACGGAGGCCGGACTGGTGGCGCCAGATGGCAAGCCCAGGGATAGCGACAGCGACTTCATCCTGCAGCAACCCATCAAGATCGACGCCGCCGACAGCCAGTGGTGGCTGATGATCAAGGTGCCCAAGGCCCTCGCCCTCAGTCAGGCCAACACCATCAGCAACCAGCTTGGCAGCCTGCTGCAAGCCACCCGGCAACAGCAGCTGATGGCCATAGTCGTCATCACCCTGGTGGCACTGGCTCTGCTCGTCTGGTTCATTCAGACCATCACGGCCCCTCTCTCCCTCATCAGCCGCCACGTCTCCCACCTCGCCAGCAATGAGGGGGATCTGACCCAGCAGATGCAGATAGATACCCACCAGGAGCTCATCGAGCTAGGTAGATACCTCAATGCCTTCCTCGGCAAACTGAGAGCCATGGTGCAGGGCAGCAAGCAGATTGGTCAGCAGGTACACCAGCAGGCAATGGGCATGAAGCAGACGGCGGATGCCATGCGCAGCAGCCTGGATGAACAGAGTCTGGAGTTGGAGAGCGTGGTCAGTGCCATGCACGAGATGAGCACCACTGCGGTCAGCGTGGCGGGTTACGCCGAGCAGGCGGCGCAAGAGTCGGAAACGGCCACCCACCATATCCACAGGGCCCAGCAGACCTTGAGCCGGGCCCGTAGCGAGATCCACACCCTGGTCGAGGACATGCACCAGGCGGACAAGGCGGTGGCGCAGGTGGCCCAGCGCAGCACCAACATCAGCCACATTCTCGACGTGATCCGGGCCATCGCCGAGCAGACTAACTTGCTGGCACTCAATGCGGCCATAGAGGCGGCGCGGGCTGGCGACATGGGCAGGGGCTTTGCCGTGGTGGCGGACGAAGTGAGGGCCCTTGCCAACAAGACCCGTTCATCCACCGACGAGATAGGCCAGCTCATCGGCAGTCTGCAAACCGAGGTCACCAGCAGCCAGCAGCTGATGAATACGGGCATCACCCGATCCGTCAGCACGGTCGAGGGAACCGAGCAGGCCTTCGAGGCGCTCAATCAGGTGGTGAGCCAGATCCAGCAGATCCATGATCACATCAGCCAGGTGGCTACCGCCGCCGAGCAGCAGAGCGCCGTCAGCGATAGCATCAACCAGAATCTGATGCGCATTGGGGATACCGCCACCGCCCTGGGGCAGGAGGCGAGTGCCAGCCACCTCTTGAGCGAGGAGCTGGAGCAGGCGGCAACCACGCTGGCCAACGAACTCGATCGGCTGCACACCTGACGAGCGAATAAAAAAAGCCCGCATTGCTGCGGGCTTTTTTTCAATCTGGTGGTCGTTACTGGGCTCGAACCAGTGACCCCCTCCTTGTAAGGGAGGTGCTCTCCCAGCTGAGCTAAACGACCTGGGATAAAGCTGAATGATGGTGGGTCGTGCTGGATTCGAACCAGCGACCAATTGATTAAAAGTCAACTGCTCTACCGACTGAGCTAACGACCCATCTGTATCATTTTTTTCAAAGCATGGTGGTCGTTACTGGGCTCGAACCAGTGACCCCCTCCTTGTAAGGGAGGTGCTCTCCCAGCTGAGCTAAACGACCTGGGATAAGACTGATGATGGTGGGTCGTGCTGGATTCGAACCAGCGACCAATTGATTAAAAGTCAACTGCTCTACCGACTGAGCTAACGACCCATCTGTATCATTTTTAAAGCATGGTGGTCGTTACTGGGCTCGAACCAGTGACCCCCTCCTTGTAAGGGAGGTGCTCTCCCAGCTGAGCTAAACGACCTGGGATTCTCTGTGGTCAAGATTGGTGGGTCGTGTAGGGATCGAACCTACGACCAATTGATTAAGAGTCAACTGCTCTACCGACTGAGCTAACGACCCATCTTGAACCTGTCACCAACCGCATGTGGCGGACGGTGTTAAAACATGGTGGTCGTTACTGGGCTCGAACCAGTGACCCCCTCCTTGTAAGGGAGGTGCTCTCCCAGCTGAGCTAAACGACCTGGGATATGGCTAAATGATGGTGGGTCGTGCTGGATTCGAACCAGCGACCAATTGATTAAAAGTCAACTGCTCTACCGACTGAGCTAACGACCCATCTGTATCATTTTTTTCAAAGCATGGTGGTCGTTACTGGGCTCGAACCAGTGACCCCCTCCTTGTAAGGGAGGTGCTCTCCCAGCTGAGCTAAACGACCTGGGATAAGACTGAATGATGGTGGGTCGTGCTGGATTCGAACCAGCGACCAATTGATTAAAAGTCAACTGCTCTACCGACTGAGCTAACGACCCATCTGTATCATTTTTAAAGCATGGTGGTCGTTACTGGGCTCGAACCAGTGACCCCCTCCTTGTAAGGGAGGTGCTCTCCCAGCTGAGCTAAACGACCTGGGATTCTCTGTGGTCAAGATTGGTGGGTCGTGTAGGGATCGAACCTACGACCAATTGATTAAGAGTCAACTGCTCTACCGACTGAGCTAACGACCCATCTTGAACCTGTCACCAACCGCATGTGGCGGACGGTGTTAAAGCATGGTGGTCGTTACTGGGCTCGAACCAGTGACCCCCTCCTTGTAAGGGAGGTGCTCTCCCAGCTGAGCTAAACGACCTGGGAATGCTGTCTTCACCCGTTGTGAAGAAATGGTGGGTCGTGCTGGATTCGAACCAGCGACCAATTGATTAAAAGTCAACTGCTCTACCGACTGAGCTAACGACCCTCACCACGACCAGTTCCGAGCGCACTGCTGCACCGGCTCTGACGGCGGCCTATATTACGGATTTATCATCCTGGCGCAATAGAAAAATCTTAAATTAAATCTGTTTGTTCACTGCGCATACAAAGCAGAGCCGTATTTACAAGACTGTTACGAAAACAGTGACATGCAGCAATGTTACAGCTTGCCGAGGCTCTGCTTGGCCAACTGGGCCGGCGAGGTATTGGGGTAGCCCTTGATCACCTGCTCATAGAAGGCCTTGGCTTCCGCTTTCTTGCCGTCGAGCTGCGCCAGCATGCCCAGCTTCAGCAGGGCATCGGCCCGCTTGGGCGACTTGCTGTACTTGTTCGCCACAGTGGAGAACTGGCTGGCGGCACCGGCTCTGTCACCCTTGTTGAACATCAGCTGGCCGAGCCAGTAGTGCGCATTGGGAACATAGCTGGAGCTCGGGAACTGCTTGATGAACCCTTCGAAGGCAGGAATGGCCTTGTCGTAGTTCTTCTCCTTGAGCACCATGTTCACGGCGGCGTCATAGGCCTGGTTCTCGTCCTGATTGGTCGAGTAGTTGGCCGCGGCGGCAGGTGTCGTGGCGCCGGCTGCCGGGGTCGCGGGCGCTGCGGCGGCAGGCTGGCTGTTGGCCACCTTGTCGAGCTCCTGATAGAGCTGGCGCTGACGCTCTTGCGACTGCTCCATCTGGTAGGTCTGCTGCTCCAGCTGACCACGCAGTTCGGAGACCTCCCCTTGCAGGGAGTCGACCTGTTGCTGCAGCTCGGCCTGCAGGCGCAGACGGGCATTCAGGGTGCGCTCCAGCAGGGCGACCCTGTCTTCCAGGCTACCGGTAGGCACGATAGCGCCGTTGTTGCCGCTAAGGACAACCCCACCACCCGAGTCACCACCCAGATCGCTGACAGGGGCCGCCGCATGCGCATTCAGAGCAACCAATACGGCCAGCGCAACAACAGCTTGCTTGTACACAGATTTCATTCGGATCAAACCTTAGCGTTTAGTGCAAATAAAACGGCCAGCGCCATAGTCGCTCGCTTATACAGATTTCATTCGGATCAAACCTTGGCGTTTAGTGCAAATAAAACGGCCATCGAAATGGCCGCTTGCATATAAACGAACTTCGTTCGGTTCAAACCTTAGTAAACCAGGACCGCACGGCGGTTTTTGGCAAAGGCGTCCTCGGTGTGGGACAGATCCAGCGGCTTCTCTTCGCCATAGCTGACGATGGAGAGCTGCTCGGCCTGCACACCCAGGGTTTGCAGATACTTGGCAACGGCCTTGGCACGACGCTCACCCAGGGCGATGTTGTATTCTGGAGTACCGCGCTCATCGGCGTGGCCTTCGATCAATACCTTGACGCTCGGACGCTCACGCAGGTAGCTGGCATGGGCATCCAGCAGGTCGGCGTACTGACCCTGAATGTCGTAACCATCGTACGGGAAGTAGATCACGTTATCGCGCTGCAGAGCTTCGAACTTCTGACGCATCTGCTCTTCCGGGGACAACATGCCGTTGGCGCCACCGGTTTGTACACCGCCCATGCCGTCGGTCATGCCAGACTCGGCGCCAGCGGCGTCGGAGTCGGAAGAAGAACTACAGGCAGCCAGGGTGAACAGTGGCAGTGCGATGGCCAGACCCTTGAGCAGTTTATTGAGTTGCATGCTATTTCCTTAAACCTTTATAACAAAACAAAAAACAATCGATTTTTTTATCAATTCAAGAAGGGCGACCAAGCTGGTGCACGAATTTCACCGCTACTGGTCGGAAGCACTGCCTTGAAGCGACCATCGGTCGACACCAACGCAAGACTCTTACGACCCTGATAGATGGTGGCATAAATGATCATGCTGCCATTGGGTGCCACACTTGGCGACTCGTCCAGAGCACTCTGAGTCAGTACCAACATGGCTCCGTTCTCCATATCCTGGCGAGCGATGCGATATTGTCCCTGAACCCGGGTCACCATCACCATGGACTTGCCGTCCGGCGTGATGGATGCCCCCTGGTTGGAATCCCCTTCCCAGGTCATCCGGCGAGTGACGCCAGTCGCCAAATTTACGCTATAAATCTGGGGTTTGCCACCACGTTCAGAGGTGAACAGCAAAGTTTGACCGTCCGGCATCCAGGAGGGTTCGGTGTCTATGGTACGGTTATTTGTGACTCGAGTGAGTTGCTTGCTAGCAACATCAACAACATAGAGATCAGGCTGCCCATCTTTGGACAAAACAATAGCCAAACGGCGACCATCTGGTGACCACTCGGGGGCACCGTTGATGCCGCGGAAACTGGTGATCAGGCTGCGTTGCTGGGTATAGATGTCCTGCACATAGATCTCGGACTTCTGGTTCTCGAAGCTCACATAGGCCAGCTTGCTGCCATCCGGCGACCAGGCCGGTGACATCAGCGGCTCGCGGGAGCGCAGCAGGGTCTTCTCGTTGTAGCCATCGTAATCTGAGATCCGCAGCTGGTACGGGAACTGGGTGCCCTGCTGGACGGAGACATAGGCCAGACGGGTCAGGAAGGCACCACGCTCACCGGTCAGCCGCTCGTAGACGATGTCGGAGATGCGGTGGGCGAACTGGCGCATCTGGGCACCCGGTATGGTCGCCATGCGGCTGTCGAGGATGTAGCCGTTTGCTTCCCCGCCCTGGGTCTTGGCCAGCTGGCCCTTCAGCACGTCGACCAGCTCGAAGTTGATCTTGTAGGTGCCATCACCGACCGCCGCGATGGAACCGACCACCACGGCCTCCACACCCTGGGACGCCCAGGGAGCGAAGTTGATCTCGCCGCTGGTGCTCGGGGTCTGCGGCATCTGGCCACGGGCCAGCGGCTTGAACTTGCCGCTGCGCATCAGGTCGTTGGAGACCACCTCTGCGATGTCCTGTGGCAGTTGACCATTGCCCTCCCACTTGAAAGGAGCGATGGCGATGGGACGCGCACTGTCAATACCGCCGGTGATGACGATGTCCAAGGCCGCCTGAGCGCTCTGGCCTAGCAGAAGGCAGCCAACCAAAGCAAAAAACACTTTTCTTATCATGGCTTAAATACTCTGTTCCAATAAAAATGAGAGGTGAAATTCCTTTATCAGCAGATGCTGCCAACCACGGTCAATGACCCCGTTTTATCACGTCTAGATGCTAGGTTCTAACTTGAGGTTAAACTCCTTCAACATCTCGAACGCCGCCGGGTCCTTCGGCACCGGCAACTGATTCGCCTTCAGCACTGCCGCCTTGCCGGAGCGGCAGACCGCCGGGTCACCCTGACCGTTGTCCACCGAGATGACGAAGCCGGTACTGGCCAATTTGACACCGATAGTACAGGTTTTGCCCCGCATGGTGGGATCCAAAATCATGTAGCGCTCGACCGTTGCCTTGATGAGGGCGGCGTACTTGTCGACCTCCCCCTTGGCGGCAGCCGATGCGGCCTGGCTGCGGGAACTGGCCTCAGCCTCCAGCTGCTGCTGCATCATGGCTTCCATCTCTTTCTGCAGCTTGGCCTCCTCGGCCGCCTTGCGTTTGCGCTCCGCCTCTATCTTGGCCTTCTTGTCAGCCTCGGCCTTCGCCTTCTTCTCTGCGTCAGCTTTTGCCTTCTTGGCGGCTTCATCTGCAGCCTTTTTCTCTGCCTCAGCCTTGGCCTTCTTCTCGGCTTCCGCCTTGGCTTTCTTCTCGGCCTCGGCCTTGGCCTTCTTGTCGGCTTCAGCCTTCTTGGCCGCATCCGCCTTCGCCTTGGCTTTCTCTTCGGCCTGCTTCTTCTCCAGCTCTTCTTTCTTTTTCTTGAGCGCCAGCGCCTTGGCGAGTTCCTCTTCCTGGCGCTTGGCTTCAGCCTGCTTGGTCTTCTGCGCCTCCAGCTTGCGGGCCTCTTCGGCCTTCTGGGCCTGCTCTTCCGCCTGCTTCTGCTCGGCTACCTTCTTTTGCTTCTCGGTCTCGGCCTTGCGGGTGGCCTCTTCGGCCTCCTTGCGCTTGGTCTCGGCGATGCGCAGACGCTCCTGCTCCTTCGCCAGCTCGCGCCGGGCCTGATCGGCGTCTTCCTTGTCCTTCTCTTTCTGCTGCTGGGCAGCCTTGGGCTGAGCTTTCTGCTGCTGGATCTGCTGTGCCTGTTGCTCCAGGAACTCGCTGTCCAGCATCACCGCATTGACGATCTGTCCCTTCGACTCGGGGCGCTTGGGCTTGCTGAAGTCGACCCCGACCAGCAGTATGATGCCGATGATCAGATGCAGCAGCAGCGACGCGACGAGATAACCGGAAATACCACGCTTCACATCCATCTCCGTCAGTTCACCGGATCCGTCATCAGGCCAACCTGAGGCACACCGGCTTTCTTGAGGGCCACCATCAGCAGGATCACCTCTTCGTAACGCACGGACTTGTCACCCGCCACCACCACGGGAGCATTCTGGTTGATGGCCAGATAGCCCATGGCCTTCTCGGTGATGTATTGCTGCATCGCCTCGGGCGTGCCGCTTGGCACTGGCTCGTCATCCGCCTCACCGGCCTTGATGACGTACTCACCCTCGGTGTTGACGCTGACGATGAAGGGGGGCTTGGCATCCTCGGGCAGTTGCTCGGACTCCGCCTGGGGCAGGTCCACCTTGACCCCTTGCGTGATCACCGGCGTCACCGCCATGAAGATGATGAGCAGCACCAGCATGACGTCGATATAGGGCACCACGTTGATCTCGGCGACCTTCTTGCGCCGGATCCGCTGATAGGTTTGCATTTACTTGTCACCCTGCTGCTGTGCAATCTGGCGGTTCAGTATGGTGGTGAACTCGTCCATGAAGTTGGCGTAGGCGTTCTCCAGCTTCTCCACCTTGTTGGTGAATCTGTTATAGAAAATAACCGCGGGAATGGCCGCGAACAGACCCATGGCGGTGGCGATCAGCGCCTCCGCGATGCCCGGTGCCACCATCTGCAGCGTCGCCTGCTGCACCTGGCCCAGGGCGATAAAGGCGTTCATGATGCCCCATACGGTACCAAACAGGCCGATATAGGGGCTGATGGAGCCGACGGTCGCCAGCACTGGCAGGTTGGATTCCAGCTCGTCCACCGCACGGGACAGAGAGACGCGCATGGCGCGGTAAGTACCGTCCATCACCGCATCCTGGCCACGGGCACCGGCCTTGAGCAGGCGGGCATACTCCTTGAAGCCGGAATAGAAGATGTCTTCCATGCCTTCGATGTCATCGCGGCGGGAGGAGGACTCCTGATAGAGACGGTTGAGGTCGACGCCGGACCAGAATCTGTCTTCAAACTGCTCCGAGGCGAGGTTGGCCGCCTTGATGACCTTGGAACGCTGGATGATCAGCGCCCAGGAGACGACCGACATGCCCATCAGGGTCATCATGACCAGTTTCACCAGCAGGCTGGCTTGCCAGAACAGACCAATAAACGAAATTTCAGCGTGCACTTAACAGCACTCCCTTGATTTTTTCAGGTATTGCAACAGGTTTCATTTGCGGATGACTGACACAGGCAATCTGTACCATGGCCTGGGTGATCAGTCGTCCATCAGCCGCCAGGATCTGCTGTGAAAAGCGCATGGATGCACGTTTCACTTCAGTCACTTGCGTCAATACGGTCAGCAGTTCATTGAAGCGGGCCGCGGAGCGGAAATCGATCTCGGTGCGACTCACCACGAAGGCGATCCCCGCCTGCAACAGGACATCTTGCTCGATGTCGCCGGCGCGCAGGAACTCGGTGCGAGCCCGTTCCATAAACTTGAGATAATTGGCGTTGTAGACGATGCCTCCGGCGTCTGTGTCTTCGTAGTAGACACGTACCGGAAACTCAGAGACTTCCCCCATAAAAATCTGTGATCCATTCGACAGTCAGATGGGGGGCTATCATAGCGCAGGGCTGAATAGGAAAGAAGCAGGGGGAGACAGGGAAATCCCATCTCCCCCTGTTTTTTATGGCAGGCAATAATGGCCGATCCGCCGGGGGCAAAACCACGGCCGCACTGCGGGGTACAAAAGCAGAGGGAGGCAGAAAATGTCTGGCCTCCCTCTGTGTTTATGGCAGGTAATAACCGCTGGTCAGCCAGAGCCCGTACAACAGGCTTGGCAAGGCGAGCCAGGGGAAAAACAGCAGGCGCCCGACCAGGCTGCGGGGGTGGAATCCCAGTCCGTGCATGACGCCGCAGCAGACCGCCCACATCAGCCAGGGGGCCAGCCAGAGACCGTGGTCACTGGTGTTGGCGGCGACCAGATTCGGTGCCTGCAAGATGGCGACGCCCAGCAGGGCCGCCGCCAGCAACATCAGACCTTGCCATGGCTGGCGCTCCAGGGGAGCGGCCAGCCGGGCGAGCCTGTCACTTGTCTTCATCGATCTGACGATCCAGGTTCTCGGTGTGCTCCAGCCAGAGCGCATTGATGATCCCAAACGCACAGGCCAGCAACAGCCCCAGGATCCAGGTGAAATACCACATATCAGGGCACCTTCTTAGTAGAGCGATTGTTGGTTGTCTTCGATGTGCTTGTTACTCACCCGGCCAAACATCTTGATGTAGGTCCAGATGGTGTAAGCCAGCACTGTCGGTACGAAGACGACTGCGACTACCGTCATCACCTTGAGGGTGTTGAAGGAGGCGGTGGCATCCCACATGGTCAGGCTCTGGGACGGCTCCAGGCTGGAGGGCATCACGAACGGGAACATGGAGAAGCCCGCGGTCAGTATGATGCCGGCAATGGCCAGGGAGGAGAACAGGAACGCCATCCAGCCCTTGCCCAGCTTGGCCGCAAGCGCGGTCAGCAGGCTCATCACCAGACCCAGCACGGGGGCGGCAATCATCCAGGGGTAGAGGTTGTAGTTCTGCATCCAGGCACCGGCCTGCACCACCACTTCCTTGTGAAGCGGGTTGGTGACGGCGTCGGTGGCGACGGCGCCCACGATCACATAGCCATCCATGCCGCTCACCCAGACACCGGCCAGGGCAAACAGCACCAGGGTCAGCAGGGAGAAGATCATGGCGGCGGTGCGGGAGCGGGCCAGCACTTCACCTTCGGTCTTCATCATCAGCCAGGCAGCGCCCTGGGTCACTATCATGAACAGGCTCACCAGACCGGCCAGCAGACCGAACGGGTTGAGCAGGCCGAAGAAGTTGCCGTGGTAGGTCAGCATCAGGAACTGGTTGAAGCTGAAGGGAACCCCTTGCAGCAGGTTGCCGAAGGCCACCCCGAAGATGACGGGGGGAATGGCACTACCGGCGAACAGCGCCCAGTCCCAGCTGGTGCGCCACTGGGCGCCTTCCTGCAGGGAGCGGTACTTGAAACCGACCGGACGGAAGAAGAGCGCCATCAGGGTCAGGATCATGGCGATGTAGAAGCCGGAGAAGGCCGCCGCATACACCATGGGCCAGGCCGCAAACAGGGCACCGCCCGCGGTGACCAGCCAGACCTGGTTGCCTTCCCAGTGCGGCCCCATGGTGTTGAGCATCACCCGACGCTCCACATCCTTCTTGCCGACGAAGGGGAGCAGGGCACCGACCCCCATATCGAAGCCGTCGGTGATGGCGAAGCCGATCAGCAGCACGCCGACCAACACCCACCAGACCAGACGCAACATTTCGTAATCAAACATGGGTTACTCTCCTTATGCCTTGCTCTGTTCGAAGTGGTACTTGCCCGTCTTCAGGCTGCTTGGGCCCAGACGCGCATACTTGAACATCAGGTACATCTCGATGATCAGCAGTACGGTGTAGAACAGGCAGATCCCGATCAGGGAGAACCAGATCTCGGACGCAGGGATATTGGATGCGGAGACTGAGGTCGGCAGCATCTCGGCGATGGTCCAGGGTTGGCGACCGTACTCGGCGACAAACCAGCCTGCCTCGATGGCGATCCAGGGCAGCGGGATGCCGTACAGCAGCGCCTTGAGCAACCACTTGCGCTCACCGATCTTGTGGCGAGTGCTGTCATAGAAGGCCAGACCGATCAGCACCAGCATCAACATGCCGCAGGCAACCATGATGCGGAAGGCGAAGAACAGCGGCAGCACCTGCGGGATGGAGTCATCCACGGCGGCCTTGATCTGATCGTCGGTCGCGTCGGTCACGTTGGCGGTGTAACGCTTGAGCAGCAGACCGTAGCCCAGATCCTGCTTCACCTCGTCGAAGCGAGCGCGGGTCTCGTCTGACTTGTCGCCGGATTGCAGCTTGGTCAGCAGATCGTAGGCTGTCATGCCGCTGCGCACGCGCACTTCATGCTCGCTCTTCAGATCCTTGAGACCGGTCACCTGACCGTCCAGGGAACGGGTCGCTATGATGCCGAGGGCATAAGGGATCTTGATGGCGTAGTCGGTGCGCATCTCTTCCTGGTTCGGAATGCCGAACAGGGTGAAGGACGCGGGGGCCGGCTCGGTGTTCCACTCTGCCTCGATGGCCGCCAGTTTCACCTTCTGCACTTCCCCGGTCTCGTAGCCGGACTCGTCACCCAGCACCAGCACGGAGAGGATGGAGGCCATGCCGAACGCGGCCGCGATGGCGAAGGAGCGACGGGCGAAGGCCACATCACGATTCTTCAGCAGGTAGTAGGAGGAGATGCCCAGCACGAACATGGCGCCCGTGGTGTAGCCCGCCGCCACTGTGTGGACGAACTTGACCTGCGCCACCGGGTTGAACACCAGATCGGCGAAGCTCACCATCTCCATGCGCATGGATTCGAAGTTGAACTCGGCGCCGACCGGGTTCTGCATCCAGCCGTTGGCGACCAGGATCCAGAGGGCGGAGAGGTTGGTCCCGAGTGCCATCAGCCAGGTTGCCGCCAGATGCTGGCGCTTGCTGAGGCGATCCCAACCGAAGAAGAACATGCCGACGAAGGTGGACTCCAGGAAGAAGGCCATCAAGCCTTCGATGGCCAGCGGGGCCCCGAAGATATCGCCGACATAGTGGGAGTAGTAAGCCCAGTTGGTACCGAACTGAAACTCCATGGTGAGCCCGGTGGTAACCCCAAGGGCAAAGTTGATACCAAACAACTTGCCCCAGAACTTGGTCATGTCCCGGTACACTGTGTTGTTGGTCATCACATAGACAGACTCCATGATCGCCAGGAGGAAGGCCATTCCCAGCGTCAGGGGTACAAACAGGAAGTGATAAAGGGCCGTCGCAGCGAATTGGAACCGCGATAGGTCTACCACATGCTCAGCAATCATGATGTTTCCTCACCGATTATTGGCACGGCTATTTTAAGTTTTAAGGACAAAGCTTCCATTGGAAGTCCCCGAATGGTCGATCACCCCTCGCGGACTGACCGGATTCGACTGCCACCACATTAACAACAAGGCAATATAGAGGAACAAAAAAAGCTAATGTTTAACATCTGGTAAACATTAACTACAGTTCTATTCTCGCCTATAATGATGGCTGTTTTATATCATCTTTATTTGATTGAAATCAATGTAAACCCATCATCAATACATGCCTTTTCAAGGCAACTTACAAGCCGTTTCCCATTAATTTTGGGAGCTTGCTCACAAAAAACATTAAACCGTAAATACTTGATTTAAATCAATTTTAACTCTCGTGAAAATAGTTTCAATTCTGTTAAACAAATAGACAAGGTGGGCAGACTCGCCCTTATCAATCCGATATTTCAAGAATGGTGAAGGCCATCATGAAATCAATTTAAAACCAACAAAAACACATGTTTATGCGGATAGGGTCATCTCGCAAATCAATTATTTTATCTAATCCGAAACACATAGATTTTCTTGTTTGTCCGGCCCGGCAAGAGCTCCTACAATGCGCCTCGCAGTGAGGGCACACCTCTGGATACAGGCCGGTCATTCCGGGTTCCCGGTACGTATTCGATGAACATTTCGAACCTGTTTGTTGGGATTAATGATGAAAAAGTTTGTTGCCAAGACCATCCGTTACTACAAGCTTTCGTTCGTTCAACTCTATCAAATGAACCGACTCTGAGGCCTCGCGACGGCTCCTTTGTTTTTTCCCGACCGGTCTGCAGACGCACTCACTGTCTGTGAACATCCATCCTGAATTGTCTTTGCCCACCGCATCCGCCGTGGGCTTTTTTTTGCCCGGATAATAAAAAACCGCCCTAGGGGCGGTTTGTCGTTCAAAAGGCTGCTTTTACTGCTCATCTGGCCGTTGCAGGCCAAAGTGCGCATAAGCTCTCGGTGTCGCGATCCGCCCTCTGGGTGTACGTTGCAGATAGCCTTGCTGGATCAGATAAGGCTCCAGCACGTCCTCTATGGTGTCCTTCTCTTCCCCTATGGCGGCGGCCAGGTTGTCGAGACCCACGGGCCCCCCCATAAACTTGTCGATGACGGCCAACAATAGCTTGCGGTCCATGAAGTCGAACCCCTCATTGTCCACGTCCAGCATATCCATGGCACGGGCCGCTATGGGTCCATCAATGCGACCATCGGATTTCACCTGGGCGAAATCCCGCACCCGTCTTAACAGACGGTTAGCAATCCGCGGGGTCCCCCGGGAGCGGCGAGCCACCTCCAGCGCCCCGTCCCCCGACATGTCGAGCCCGAGGCAGCGGGCGCTGCGGGAGACGATGTCGGTGAGATCCTTGACGTTGTAGAACTCCAGGCGCTGGACTATCCCGAAGCGGTCACGCAACGGGCTGGTCAGGGAGCCCGCCCGGGTGGTGGCCCCGATCAGGGTGAAGGGGGGCAGATCGAGCTTGATGGAGCGGGCGGCAGGCCCCTCTCCTATCATGATGTCGAGCTGGTAATCCTCCATGGCCGGATAGAGCACCTCCTCCACCACGGGGCTGAGGCGGTGGATTTCGTCGATGAACAATACATCGTTCGGTTCGAGGTTGGTGAGCAGGGCGGCGAGATCGCCGGCCTTCTCCAGCACCGGGCCCGAGGTGGTCTTGATGTTGACCCCCATCTCGTTGGCCACGATATTCGCGAGCGTGGTCTTGCCAAGCCCGGGCGGGCCGAAGATCAGCAGATGATCGAGGGCCTCCCCGCGCTGGCGGGCGGCCTCGATGAAGATCTCCATCTGGTCGCAGACGTGATCCTGCCCGGTGTAATCCGCCAGCTTCCTGGGCCGGATGGCCCTATCGATGACCTCGTCCTCGCGGGCGGCACCGGCCGAGATGAGACGATCCGCTTCAATCATGCACTACCTCACGCTCTGCATCCCCGCGGTCACAGTCCGGTGACCCGGGATGGTCCGCTTGCTTCATTGTCATCCTCACACCAGGCTGCGCAGGGATTCACGGATGATGGCTTCCACCGACATGCCCTCGCTGGCCACCTTGGCCACGATCTGGCTCGCCTGCTGCGGCTTGTAACCGAGCGCCACCAGGGCGCTGGCCGCCTCTTCGCTGGCATCGGGGGCGCGCAGCTGGCTCTCCTGGGCGGGCAGGCTGATAGCGGCAGGGGAGAAGAGATCGTGGCTGACCCAGCCCTTGAGGCGGTCTTTCATCTCCACCACCAGCCGCTCGGCGGTCTTCTTGCCCACACCGGGCAACTTGACCAGGGAGCTTATCTCCTCGCGCTCGACGCTCATCACGAACTGGGTGGCCGTCATGCCGGAGAGGATGGCCAGCGCCAGCTTGGGGCCGACCCCGTTGGTCTTGATCAGCTCGCGAAACAGCGCCCGCTCCTGCTTGTGGTTGAAGCCATAGAGCAGCTGGGCATCTTCGCGCACCACGAAGTGGGTGTGAATGACAGCTTCCTTCCCAAGCTCGGGCAGATCATAGAAGCAGCTCATGGGCATGTGCACTTCATAGCCCAGGCCCCCCACTTCGATCAGCACCTCAGGGGGTTGTTTCTCGATGATGACGCCTCTCAAGCGACCGATCATGTTCTCTTCCTCGCCACGCAGACTCTTGTAAATTGGGTCATAGCATAAAGAATAACTGGATAAGTATCCAGCATAGGGCTTGCCCCGCGATCTGCCGCTCCCCCTCCCCTGCCCGGGGGGACAAGGCCCGCGCCAACGCGGCCCTTCCCCCCTGCCTGGCTGAATTTAGCCCTTGGGCCACGGGGCTCGGCCTGTTAAAATTCCGCACTTGAAATTTTCCAGGGCCAAGGGCCCGAACTAGCGAAGGTCTACCGCGATGCGTACCAGCCAATATCTGCTTTCCACTCTCAAGGAAACCCCCTCCGACGCTGAAGTCATCAGCCACCAGCTGATGCTGCGCGCCGGGATGATCCGTAAACTGGCCTCCGGCATGTATGCCTGGCTGCCAACCGGCCTGCGGGTACTGAAAAAGATCGAGAACATTGTTCGCGAAGAGATGAACAATGCTGGTGCCATCGAAGTTTCCATGCCGGTGGTGCAACCCGCCGAGCTGTGGCAGGAGTCCGGCCGCTGGGATGACTACGGCCCCGAGCTGTGCCGCCTGACCGACCGCCACAACCGTCCCTTCGTGCTGGGCCCGACCCACGAAGAGGTGATCACCGCCCTGATCCGTTACGAAGTGAACAGCTACAAGCAGCTGCCGCTGAATCTGTACCAGATCCAGACCAAGTTCCGCGACGAGGTTCGTCCCCGTTTCGGCGTGATGCGCGGCCGCGAGTTCCTGATGAAGGATGCCTACTCCTTCCACATCGACAAGGCCTCGCTGATCGAGACCTACGAGAAGATGCACGCCGCCTACTGCGCCGCCTTCACCCGCATGGGTCTGAACTTCCGTCCGGTGCAGGCCGACACAGGCTCCATCGGTGGTACCGGCTCCCACGAATTCCAGGTGCTGGCCGAGAGCGGTGAAGACCTGATCGCCTTCTCCGATACATCCGATTACGCCGCCAACATCGAGATGGCCGAAGCGCTGGCACCGGCTGGTGAGCGCGCCGCCGCCACCAAAGCCCTGACCAAGGTCGCCACCCCGGCCGTTCACACCATCGACGAAGTGGCCGCCTTCCTCAACGTGGCACCGACCGCCATCGCCAAGACCCTGCTGGTACTGGCCGAAGCGGACGAGCACGGCAAGCAGGCCGTCATCGCCCTGGTGCTGCGTGGCGACCACGAGCTGAACGAAATCAAGGCCGAGAAGCTGCCGGGTGTCGCCAACCCGCTCACCTTCGCCAACGACGAGCAGATCAAGGCTGCCGCCGGTTGCGATGCGGGCTCCATAGGCCCGGTCGGCTTTGCCGGTCGCATCATCGTCGATCGCAGCGCCGCCCATCTGAGCGATTTTGTTTGCGGCGCCAACGAGACCGGCTTCCACCTGACCGGTGCCAACTGGGATCGCGACATCGCCACCTACGAGGTTGCCGACCTGCGCAACGTGGTGGAAGGCGACCCCAGCCCCTGCGGCCAGGGCAAGCTGCTGCTCAAGCGCGGCATCGAAGTGGGCCACATCTTCCAGCTGGGCACCAAGTACTCCGAAGCCATGAAGGCGAGCGTGCTGAACGAGGGTGGCAAGTCCGTCACCATGGAGATGGGTTGCTACGGTATCGGGGTTTCCCGCCTGGTGGCCGCCGCCATCGAGCAGAACAACGACCAGTACGGCATCATCTGGCCGGAGGCCATAGCCCCGTTCGAAGTGGCCATCGTGCCGATGAACATGCACAAGTCCGAGCGCGTGGCCGAGCAGGCGCAGCAGTTCTACGCCGAGCTGAAGGCCGCCGGTGTGGACGTCTTGTTCGACGACCGTAAGGAGCGTCCTGGCGTGATGTTCGCCGACATGGAGCTGATCGGTGTGCCGCACGCCATCGTCATCGGCGATCGCGGCCTGGACAACGGCGTGGTGGAGTACAAGTGCCGCCGCACCGGCGAGAAGCAGGAAGTGGCGATCAAAGACATCATCGCCATGCTCAAGGGCAAGCTGGGTCGCTGATAACGCCGACACCACCTTTCGCTTTTCATAAGAAAGCCCCGAGTGCCACGGCACTCGGGGCTTTTTATATGGCTTTCAGCCATGATGCACAAAAATGCGTCTCCAGCGTGAACCAATGAGATAACTGTATTGCCCTGTACACGGCACGGCTGATTTCCTAGACTGGCGCTCTTTACCCAGCTTGCCCGAGAAGTTATGTCCATCGCCTCAGCCAATACCGTTGTCGTGCTCGACTTCGAGACCACAGGGCTCTCACCCGGACAAGGGGATAGAGCCATCGAGATCGGTGCCGTCAGAATCAAGGATGGCCATATCAGTGAGCGTTTCTCGGCATTGATGAATCCGGGCTTCAACGTGAGCAGCTTCATCGAGCAATATACCGGGATCAGCAATGCCATGCTGAAACAGGCTCCCCCCTGCCACGAGGTGATGGCGGATTTCGTCGAGTTTATCGGTGATGACAATCTGGTCGCCCACAACGCCTCCTTCGACAAGCGCTTTCTGGATGCGGAAATAGAGCGATTGCCGGCGCAATACTGCGGGCAGTTCGCCTGTTCCCTGCTGCTGTCGAGGCGCCTGTTTCACGATGCCCCGGATCACAAGCTGGGTACCCTGGTGCAATACCGGTGCCTGCCCAATGACGGGGTGTTTCACCGCGCCCTGGCGGATGCCGAGGTGACGGCCCACCTCTGGCTTGCCTTGTTGGAAGAGCTGGCGTGTCGATATGGCATTATCGACCCGGATTTTGAATTGCTGCTGACCCTTGGCAAGAAGCCAAAACAGGTGATCCCATCCTTCCTGCGGGAATATGCGGCTCGGAAATAATATGTGCCGACATGCATCATCACTCATTCATGCCATGTCGGCATTAAATTTACCCGCCTTCAAATCCATGATGGCCCGGCGTAAAGACAGGCAGGCAAGAAGATAATTTAGCACTGCACATCAATGAAAAAAGCGCGCCAAATGGCGCGCTTTTTATTTCCTTGTCATCTGGCGGCAGGGCCGGCTCACGGCGCTTCAGCCATTGCGACCGATAAAGAGATCGGTCACGTGGCAGCTGCTTCTCGCCTCCAGCGCGTCGAGCATATAGGCCGCCGCGTCTTCCGGGGTCATGAAGCCGCTCGGGTCCAGGTGATCCGAGTTGTCCCAGAATTCGCTGCGGATCCCGCTCGGGTAGAGGTTCACCAGCCGCAGCGGCGAGCCTTTCAGCTCGGCCCGCAGGGATTCCAGAAAGCCGCGCATCCCCCATTTGGAGGCGCAGTAGAGGCTCTCGTTGGCCTTGCCGGTCTGGGCCGCGGAGGAGAGCACATTGGCCAGCACCCCGCCTTGTTCGCCGATGAGGCGCACCGTCTGCTGGGCCACCAGTATGGTGGAGACCAGATTGCTCTCCACCACCCGGCGCACCTGCTCGGCGGTGTAGACACCGACAGGGCCGAATTCCCCGACGCCGGCACAGTGGATCACGAGGGAAGGCAAGCCACCCCAGGCCACGGCGGCACCGAAGGCCATCTCCACCTCTTCGTGGTGGGACAGATCGGCGGCGATGCCGACCACGGCGCTGCCGAGCCGCTGTTCCTGCTCCTGCAACTTGTGATAACGGCGCCCCATCATGGAGACCCTATGACCGCGCTCAACCAGTCCGATTGTCAGAGCGCGCCCAAGGCCGGAGCCCGCGCCAGTCACTATGATATGGCCCATTATCTCTCCTTCCTCACCCTTGCCCGTCAAACACGTCCGGGTGGCCCATCGCCACCCTTCGTCAGATTAGAAGGTGAATTCGCCACCGATGAACCAGCCGTCGATGCTCTGGTCGACACGATCGAAGTCCATCTCGGCCTCACGCCAGCCGGCACGGATCTTGAGCGGCACTGTGGAGAACTTGTAGGAACCACCCAGGCGGTAGTCATAGTTGTCCGCATCCTGCACGCGCAGATCACCAAAGGCGGCAAAGCCGGTACCCGGGATGCGCACTTCACCACCGGTGTAGGCCATCAGCACGTCCTTGTCGTAGGAGTAGTGCTGGGTGTTGAAGTCGCCATCGTAGCGACGACCGGTCAGACCCAGATCGAGCTGGAACAGGTCGTTGTTCATCAGGCGGTAGTAGAGGCTCAGATCATAGGCCAGCAGATCGTTGCTGAAGGAGCCGCCGCTGGTGCTGAAATCGGACATCTCGAACTTGGCGTTCGGCAACAGGAAGATGCCGTGCTCCAGTTGCAGGTAGCCGCTCCAGTTGTAATTGTCGTCATAGCTGCCATCGGCACCGACACCGCTGACCTGGCCGCTCCCCTGGGAGTTCCACATATCGGCACCCGCCGCGAAACGCCAGTCATCGGCGGCCATGGCTGCATGGCTGAACAGGGCAATCAGGCTGCCGGCAATCAGGGTCTTCTTCATTACATAGCTCCATTATGGACTGGAAAGACCCTCATTTTACCCGGTGAGCAAGGAATACCTAGAGCAAAAAGCTGAACAAGCGTCCATTAATGTCAGTGCTGCATGCCCTTCATCGGCTCGACCGGCTTCACCGGCAGACTCAGGCTCAGGGTCTGACCATCGTCCAGGGTCAGGGTCAGGGGGAAGGGCCTGCCCTCAGAGAGATCCCGCACCTCGAACAGCATGATGTGGAGGCTGCCGGGTTTGAGCGCCACTTCCCCTTTTGCCGGCACCTCGATGCTCTCCACCTGGCGCATCTTCATGACGCCATTCTCGTGCAGATGGGTGTGCAGCTCGGCACGGCCCGCGTCAGGGGAGGCAACCGCAGTCAGGGCCACCGGCTTGTCCGCGTCATTCTTGAGCACCATGAAGGCCGCCGTGTTGGGCGAACCCGGGGGGAGCAGGCGCACATAACCGTCGACGACCTCGACCTTGGCCAGCGCGGGGGCGGCCAGGAGCAGGGCCAGACTGGAATAAAACGCACGTTTAAACATGGTTGAAATCCTTTTATGATGTTGTTAAACGAAGCGAAGCTTACCCCTGTGGCAAGCTTTTGGCAGCCCCCGAACACAAGGATTCAGACATGGCCCTCACAATTCTGGCCGAGCAGCAGGATGGCTTGCTCCTCCTGACCCTCAACCGGCCGGACAAGCGCAATGCCCTCAACACAGAGATGTACCTGGCCCTCACCGAGGCCTTTCAGCAGGCCGCCCAGGACGAGAGCGTGCATGTGGTGTTGCTGCAAGGGCAGCAGGAGTGCTTCACCGCGGGCAATGATCTCGCGGACTTTATGGGCAAGAGCTCACTGTCGCCCGACGACCCCATCTTGCAGTTCCTCCACACCCTGGCCGACTTCCCCAAGCCGGTGATCGCCGCCGTGGGCGGCCCGGCGGTGGGCATAGGCACCACCCTGCTGCTGCACTGCGATCTGGTCTATCTGGGGGATAACGCCCGGCTGCAACTGCCCTTCGTCGAGCTGGGGCTGGTGCCGGAGTTTGCCTCCAGCCTGCTGCTGCCCCGCGCCGTGGGGCACCTCAAGGCGGCAGAGCTGCTGTTGCTGGCCGAAGCCATAGACGCCGGGGAGGCGCTGCGGCTCGGGCTGGCCAACCGGGTGCTGGCGGTGGAGGAACTGCTCCCCTTCGCCCGCGAGCAGGGGCTGAAGCTCGCGGCCAAAGCGCCCAAGGCACTGCAAAAGAGCAAGGCGCTGCTCAAGCAGGAGCTCAGGCAGGCGGTGCATTTCGTCATCGATCTGGAGGCCCGCGCCTTCTCCCTCGCCCTGCAAGGTGAGGAGGCCCAGAGCCGCATCGCACGGCGGCTCGGGCGCACAACAGCTAGTTGAGGCGGAAGCGACCTATCAACTCGCAGCCCTGCACCTTGTCCTGCACCTGGATCAACTTGGCGATCTCGGGGTTGGGGTGACGCTTCAAGAAGGAGAGCAGGGCGGCGCGGCAGCAGCCCAGCTCGCTGATGAGGGACTCGCACTCCCGGTTCGGGCACTGGGGCACCAGGGCGGTGACCAGCTCGGAGGCGAGCTTGAGGTACCGCAGCTCATAGGCGGGCTCCTCCATGGCGCGCCAGAAGTCGGCCATCCGGTGACAGGTGGCGACCCGCATGCTGGCCAGCTCGTCCAGATCCCCGGACGCCAGCTCATACACCTCCCCCAGGGCCTGCTGATAGAGGCAGATGGCCGTGCCCAGTGCCCCCATGCCCAGGGCATTCTCCGCCTCCAGCATGTAACGCTGCCAGTTCTGATTCGTCATTGTCCTCTCTCCTGCCGATACGAGTGGAGCCTGTATCATGGCTAATCGAGAATAAATATCAACCAGACCCTTTGTGCAGGTTTTGACCAGCAGAGCCCCTCTGCTTGGCATAACCCTCCCCATCCCTTACCATCTGGCCTCTTCTGTCGGGAGCCCCTCCTCATGCAACGACCCCGTTCATCCCAGGCGCTGGGCTGCTCCACCCTGTGCGTGCCCCGCCTGCTGGTCTGGATCCATTAGCTGCGCCAATCCGCGCATCCAATACCTATCCATTCAACGAGGAACACAGCCATGACCCTCTGCCAGCATTGGTCGCAGGTCGAGTACCTGCACCTGACGGTGACCAATCCCAACATCTGCCTCAAGGGGCGACACAGCTACTACTCGGGCGCCTGGGACGGCCCCTTCGAAGAGGAGGCCGTGCGCTACCTGCACGGCGACCGCTGGAGCCGCTCAGCCGACACCGGCTGGGACCCCATCTGGCACATAGACAGGCTCCATCTCGGCGACTACGTGCAAATCGCCGCCGGGGTGAAGATCATCATGGGGGGCAACCACACCCACAACACCGACTTCATCAGCACCTATCCGTTTGCCGAAGTGGCGGCGCTCAAGCGCAGCTACAGACCCGCCGGTGATACCCGCATCGGCAATGACGTCTGGATCGGCATGGAGGCCATGATCATGCCGGGGGTCACCATAGGGGATGGCGCCATCATAGCCGCCCGGGCCCTGGTCAATCAGGATGTGCCGCCCTATGCCATGGTGGCGGGTACCCCGGCCAGGGTGGTGCGGATACGCTTTGGCGACGACGAGATTGCCCGGTTGCAGGCGCTCGCCTGGTGGGATTGGCCGGATGACAAGGTGCAGGCCCTGCTGCCGCTGATCCAGCAAGCAGAGGTGGCCCTGCTGGAACAGGCCGCCGCCCGCTGGCAAGGTGCCGGTCAGGGAGAGTGACGAGGGGCGCCTGGGCGCCCCTTCCTGATCCCGCGTCAGCTGCCGCTGCGTGGCGGGTTGAGGCGGCACTGCTTGCCGGGATAGCCGGGCAAGGCACTGGCCTTGCTGTTGCAGGCCAGGCGCTTGGCCTCGGCGAGGCGATCCGCCAGATTGGCGGCATTGACCGGCTGCCAGGCCATCTGCTGGCCGAGCCAGCTGGCCCAGGCGAACTCGACGAAGTAGACCTGATCCTGCTTGCTGAAGTAGCCCGCATCCTGCAGCAGGCCCGCCAGGGTGCGGTAGGGATAATCCGGCAGCTCGCCGATATGGCCGGGCAGCTGTTCCGGGGTGAGCGGCTGACCCCGCTCATCCTTGAGCCAGGCCCAGTGGTTGTTCTGCATCTGGCTCCAGAAACTGGCCCTGTCCTGCAAGCGGGCGATCACCTTGACCCTCACCGCCTTCACCCCCTGTTGCCACAGCGCCTTGGTCAGGTGGTGCCGGTCCACCAGCCAGTAGCCGCCATCGGGGGCGATGACCACGGGTATCTCTTTCTTTTTCATCAGCTTGTCGAGCTGCTTCTCGCTCTTGTCCGCCAGCTCTGCCATTGTGGTATCGACCTGCAACTGCCCCACCCCGCCCTGAGTCGGATGCAGTTGATCTATGCTCACCTCGCACCAGCTCCCCACCTGGCTGGTCTGCTCGCAAGGGGCCAGTGCCCAGGCCCCCTGGCTCAGCACACAGGCCAATAACATCCATACTCTCATCGCTTGCTCCTCTTGCCCGCACTCGGGGCGGGCGTACATAGGGTTGTCGTCCCGGATATCATGGGACTCACTCTGGCGGTCTGACCAGCAAAGGGGATATCATGATTCCCCGTCTGCCGGCGATGAATTCTCGCCGAGTTTTCTCCTCGCTTCACACAATTTGAAGGATTCGCCATGAAAGGATGGAGCCCCCTGCTGGCCCTGCTGGGCTGTGTCTGTGCCCAGGCCGCCGATGTGCCGGCCGGCACCCAACTCGCCGCCGAACAGGCCGTCGTGCGTCATCTCAAGGACGAACCGACCAGCCTGAGCCCGCTCAAACTGGTCGGTCTGCCCGAGCTGCAAGTGCTCAGAGACCTCTATGAGGGGCTCTTGACCCAGGGTGCGGACGGCAAGGTGCTGCCCGGTGTGGCCGCGAGCTGGGATAACGAGGGGAACCAGACATTCACCTTCCACCTGAGGCCGGATGCCCGCTGGTCCAACGGGGATCCGGTGCGCGCCAGCGATTTCGTCTACGGCTGGCGCAAGCTGGTGGATCCCAAGGAGGCGGCCACCTTCGCCTGGTTTGCCCAGCTGGCCCATTTCGACAAGGTGGACGAGATAGTCGAGGGCAAGCTGCCTCCCGAGGCGCTCGGGGTGCAAGCCCTGGATGAGCACACCCTGCAGGTGACCCTCTCCCAGCCGGTGCCCTACTTCCTGAGCCTGCTGACCCACCCCAGCCTCTCCCCCCTGCACAGGGCCAGCATGGAGCAATATGGCAACCAGTGGACCCAGCCGGGCAAGCTGGTGGGCAACGGCGCCTTCGTGCTGAGCCACAGGGTGGTGAACGAGAAGCTGGAGCTGACCCCTAACCCCTATTACTGGGATCGCGCCCATACGGTGCTGACCCGGGTCACCTTCGTCCCCATCAATCAGGAGAGTGCCGCCACCAACCGCTATCTGGCGGGGGATCTGCACATCACCGAATCCTTCCCCAAGGAGCAGTACCACAAGCTGATGAAGCAGATCCCGGGGGAGGTCTATACCCCGGAGCAGCTCGGCACCTATTACTACGCCTTCAACACCCAGCGGGCCCCCCTGAACGACGTGCGGGTGCGTCAGGCGCTCTCCTACGCCATCGACCGGGCGCTCATCGCCGACAAGGTGCTGGGCACAGGGGAAAAACCCGCCTACCACTTCACCCCTGATGTGACCGCCGGCTTCGTCCCCAAGCCCAACCTGCTCTCCACCAGCAGCCAGCAGGCGCTGGACGAGAAGGCCAAGGCGCTGCTGAAGGAGGCGGGCTATGGCCCCGACAAGCCCCTCAAGCTCACCCTGCTCTACAACACGGCTGAAATTCACAAGAAGATGGCGCTGGCCATCGCCAACCTCTGGAAGCAGAAGCTGGGGGCCCGGGTCGAGCTCACCAATCAGGAGTGGAAGACCTACCTCGACAGCCGCCAGAGCGGCCAGTTCGAGGTGATCCGCTCCTCCTGGGTCGCCGATTACAACGATCCTTCCGCCTTCCTCGGTCTGTGGGGCTCCCACCACAGCGGCAACATGGCCCGCTTCGCCAACCCCGGTTACGACGCCCTGCTGACCCGGGCGGCCAGCAGCCAGGATCCCGCCGAGCGGGCACGCCTGTTCGACGAGGCCGAGACCATCTTGCAGGAGGAGGCGCCCATCGCCCCCATCTACCAGTACACCAACGCCCGTCTGATCAAGCCCTGGCTCAGGGGCTATCCCATCAACAACCCGGAAGACGTGGCCTACAGCCGCCAGCTCTACCTCGTCAAGCACTGATCCCTCGGGGGCCAGCCCGGCTGGCCCCCTCTTCCCGCTGTACCCATTCAAGTTCCCGGCATAAAATGCCGCCTCTCTTCGTCCATCAGCCCGTTAGATAGATCTCCCTATGCCTTGTCTGCTCCTGCTTGCCCTGTTGTTTGCCCTCCCCGCCAAGGCCGCCGATGAGAGCCAATGCCGCCAGGCCTTCCTCGAATGGATGCTGAGCCAGCAGAAACAGTTCAGCGATCGCAAGGCCAGCAAGATGGAGCGGCGCAATGCCGAGCGAGCCATCGATCAGGCCCGTGACGAGTTCGCCAAACAGGAGAGCTTCTGCCAGGCCATGGCCTGGGTCTCCCGCGATCAGAGCCAGGATCCCCGCTTCAAGCCCCGGACGGGGGAGATCCACGACTTCACCCCCCGCAGTTGACCCCGCCCCGACGTCGCCCTTCATCTACTCCTTTTTTCAGTCGTCATAGTGTTGATTTATTGACCCAAGCCAAGATGGCCACTTGGGTCGCCCCTACAATGAAGCCGTAACGACAACACACAATAAAAACAAATTTATCAGTTACTTGGCTCATTCAGGATGCGCACATGACCACTACCCGGCAAGAAGGGGAGATCCGTTTCCCCGATCACATATCATTGATTTCGACCACGGACCCCGCCAGCCACATCACCTATGCCAACCAGCACTTCTGCGACGTGGCCGGCTACAGCGCCACCGAGATGGAAGGGGTTCCCCACAACCTGGTACGCCACCCCGACATGCCCAGGGCCGCCTTCGCCGACATGTGGCAGCGGCTGCAGCAAGGCAAGAGCTGGATGGGGCTGGTGAAGAACCGTGCCAAGAGCGGCCAGTTCTACTGGGTCAATGCCTATGTCACCCCCATCCTCAACGAACGGCAGCAGATCATCGAATACCAGTCGGTACGCACCCGCCCGCAGGATCACGACATCGCCTGGGCGGAGCGGCTCTATGCCCGGATCCGGGCGGGCAAGGCCCTGCCCTGGCAGAGTCGCTTCACCCTGGAGCCGGGGCAACTCGGCCTGCTGCTCGCGGGCACCGCCCTGGTCGGCATGGGGGCCAGCCTGATGACGGGTGAGGCCGCCTGGGGTGGCCTCACCCTGCTCTGCCTGCTGGCCCAGATGGGGCATGGCTGGCATCTGCAACGGCGGCTGGCCCGGCTGCTGGCCATGGCGGGGGAGGAGCTGGGCACGCCCCTCTGTCAGGTGCTCTATGCCAGACGTCAGGACAGCCTGGCGGCCATCGAGCTCTTGCTGCGCATGAAAAAGGCCGAGCTCAGGGCCGTGGTGGGGCGCAGCGCCGACACCAACCAGCAGATACTGCAGGCGGCGGAGGATGACAGGGGGCATATCCAGACCATAGACACCCACCTGCAGCAGCAGCGGGCCCAGAGCGAACAGCTGGCCGCCGCCATCACCCAGATGAGCCAGTCGATCCGCGATGTGGCCGACAACGCCCATCAGGCCAACGCCCTGGTGAGCGAGGTGCAGCAGGTGTCAGCCAGCGGCCAGCAGGCGCTGGCGACCACCCGCGCCTCGGTCAACCGACTCCACCAGGAGCTGGACGCCAGTCAGGGGGTGTTGGCCCGCCTGACCCAGGACAGCCAGAAGATCAGTGGCATCCTGGAGGTGATCGGGCAGATTGCGGATCAGACCAACCTGCTCTCCCTCAATGCGGCCATAGAGGCGGCCCGGGCCGGCGAGCAGGGGCGTGGCTTTGCTGTGGTGGCCGACGAGATCCGGGCGCTGGCCCAGAAGACCCGCAGCTCCACCGGCGAGATCAGCGACATGATAGGGGCGCTGCAGCAGAGCACCCGGCAACTCTCAGACGGCATGACCCAGGGGGCCCAGACCTCGGCCCTCTGCCAGCAGCACATGGGCACCACCGCCGAGGTGCTCGACCAGATCAACCAGATGCTGGCCCAGGTGACCCACACCAGCGACGAGATAGCCCAGGCCGTCAGCCAGCAGGCGGACGTGACCAGCACCCTGGATCAGGGCATTCACCAGATCCACCAGCTGGCCAGCCACACCGCCGACAACAGCAGGCAGGCCCTCGATGGCATCACCCTGCTGGTGGAACGGCTGCAGAACCTCTCCCGCCTGATCAATCAGTTCCACGACTGAGCTTGCCCCCGTGTAGCCAGGCGCGTCTGCGGACGCGCTGCTATGTCTCGGCCTCCAACCCTATCCGAATGTGCTCCCTCTCCCTGGTTCTTCCTCCCCATATGGGGCCTTTCATTTATTTGTAACAAAAATGTAAATGAAATAACCCCAACGCCCGCCATAACTGTCACTTTCCAGCGTGCCTCGACCAGAAGGACTTCATGATGCACAAGCCCCTCAGCTATGCCGCCCTGCTGCTGGCCAGCCAGTTTCCGTTGCAGGCGCTCGCCGATACCGATGTCTACCTCACCAACAACGGCCCCGAGCCCTTGCAACTGACGATCCACCAGAGCGGCTCCGGCGAGCTGCAGGCGGGCAGCCAGTGGACTCAGCACAGGACGGAGCTGGGCCCCTGGGAGAGCGCCATGGTGCTCAGCTTCAATCGCTACGAGGGGGTGAAGGCGGGCAAGAGCTATCTGTTCGAAACCCGGGTCACCACTTCAAGCGGCGACACCTATCGCCTCAACCAGAAGATGGAGGGCACCTGGTGGAACAGCACCCTGCAGCACGGCGGCGAAACGCCGGCAGACGGCTCCGGCTGGCAGAGCGATCGGGTGATCCATCGCGTTGCAGGGCCACAGGAGCTGGCCTTCGCCGCCAAGTACACCGGCCGTTACGACGATCTGCACTATATGCTGACGCCCGCCCGGCAAGAGGAGCAGCCGGAGCCGGCGGAGGACAAGCTCAAGGTCGCCAGCTACAACGTCTGGGCCCTGCCGGTGATCGCCGCCAGCATAGGCGAGCGGCTGACCCTGCTGCCCGAGTACCTCAAGGGCTATGACGCCCTGCTGTTGCAGGAGGTGTTCGACGGCCGCCGCGAGGGCTTCCTGCAGGCGCTGGCGAAAGAGTATCCCTATCAGACCAAGGTGCTCGACAAGCCCGGGGTCAACATCCACGACGGCGGCGTGGTGATCGTCAGCCGCTACCCCATAGTACGCGAGGCCCAGCTGGTCTATCCCCAGTGCACCGGCACCGACTGCTTCGCCGACAAGGGGGTGATGTACGCCGAGGTGATCAAGGGGGGCAAGGCCTGGCACCTGTTCGCCACCCACACCGCCAGTTTCGACACCGACGAGGCGAGACGGCTGCGCCAGATCCAGTTCGGCCAGATCCGCACCCTGGCCGCCAGCCTCCAGATCCCGGCCAGCGACACCGTCATCTACGGCGGTGACTTCAACGTCAACAAGCGCAAGTTCGCCGACGACTACGCCAACATGCTGGCCAACCTCGACGCCGACGAGCCGGCCTATGGCGGCTACACCGAGGCCACCTTCGATCCCAGGCTCAACCCCTACGCCGGCGGGCCCCTCTCCGGCGGCGCCAACGTCGAGTACCTGGACTATCTGGTGGTGAGCCGGGAGTACGGCGCCGCCAGTCACAACCTCAACAGCGTCTGGATCCCGCGCTCCAGCGATGGCAGCCTCTGGCCCGCCAGCAACCTCTCCGATCACTTCCCGGTCAAGGGAGAGATCAGCCGATGAAGCGCCGCTACGGCTTTCTGGCCCTGGCGGTGCTGGCGCTGTTGCTGCTCAACCTCGGCGGGCAGGATGATCCGGACCAGCCAGTGCCAGCAAGCAGGCCAAGCCCTGTCACCGCTGCCCCGTCGCCACAGGCATCGGCGCCGCTGGCGCTGGCGCCCGCTGCCGGCCAGACTGCCGCCGCCTCAGGGCCCGTCACCACCGGGCCATTGCCCGCCAGCTGGCGGGCCATGCCGGACGAAATGAACCACCAGCTCGCCAGCGAGATAACGGAAAGCGATCAGCCGCTGAGCGAGCGGCTCGCCAATCTGATCGCGCTGGAATCCCAGTGGATGAGTGAGGGGGAGAGCCTGACACGGTTGCAGGGGCGCTACGCCCAGGCACTCGAGCAGCTGGCGCAGGAGAACGAGCAGTTGCCGCTGGCCGAGCGGCTGGCGGCCCTGACCCGGCTGCAGGATGAGTGGGCGGCGGATCACCCGGATCTGACGGCGGATCTGTTCAACCCGGATGCCCGGTTGCAGCAGGCGCGCCAGCTGTGGGGGGACGAGGAGCTGGAGACATTGGCCCGCCACTTCCTGCCGACCGGGCAGGCCGAAGCGACCGTGCAGTTTGCCGCCACCCGCCAGCAGCAGCTGGATCAGCGCGGCCACTACCAGCAGCAGTTGGCCGAGCTGGAGCAGCAGTTGATGGCCAGCCGGGGCGACATGGACGAGGCCAGCTGGCAGCAGCACAGGGAAGCGGTACTCGGCCAGTTTCGGCGCGACTTCTTCACCCAGACGCAGGACCAGCCCTGAGCAGGCAATGGCTTGGGGTATCTGATCTCGACAAGAAAAAGGGCCCGTCAGGGCCCTTCGCATTTCCCCGGCATCAGGCCAGCGGATAGCTGGCGGCCAGATCGTTCTCGCAATGCCAGTTGGCCCACAGCTTGTTGTCGCTGCCCATCTGCAGGGTGGCGAAGTTGCGGGTACGCAGATAGACAGGGGCGCCGAACGGCTTGATCAGCTCGGCACGGACCAGTCGGCTCTCGTCGAGGTATTCGGGATCGTCGTTGGTCATGGCGAGGATCCCCGTCCACTGGAACTGGGTGGGGCAGGGATGGACTATGCCGGAGGAGACCAGCTGGTGCACATTCATCACCCCCTCCCCCCGCCGGTCCTGGATCACCCCGAGGCAACCCACGTGCACATCCCCGGACAGGATCAGGGTCTTGGGGATCGCCTGATTCTCGCCCTTGACGGCCTGGCGCCGCAGTCTGGCATTGTCCAGCAGCCGCATGATGAGGCGGGCCCGCTCCCCCTGGTGTGACTTGGCGCGCCAGTGATCCTTGAGATCGTCGGTCAGCTCCTCCTCCCAGGGGGTCGCATCGAACGCCGCCTCGGTGAAGGAGAAATCCCGATAGACCACGGGCACCCCGGTCATGACCAACAGGTGTCCCTCACCGCAATCCGCCAGCGCCCCGTTGATCTGTTCCCACTGCTCCCGGCTCATCACCTGGTTCTGGCTGCGGGTCGCCCGGTTGTCCAACGCCAGGATCTGGTAACCCCGAAAACGCAGTCGCCAGGAGTGATGGGTCAGGTGCACAGGATCCAGCAGGGAAACATTGGCAGCGGAGCGCAGCTGGAACAGCCGGAAATACTTGGCGGCGGCGGCATAGATGGCCTGATAGACCTCGCAGCCCTGCAAGTCGGCGGGATAGCTGCCCCAGCCATCGAAGATGTCGTGATCGTCCCACATCATGACGCTCGGCACCCGGGCCAGCATGGTGGCCACCTCGGGGCGGCTCCACTGCCGGCAGTAGAGTTCGCAATAGAAGCGATCGAGCTGTTCCACCATGGTCCGGGTCGCCTTGCGCTTGACCTTGTCCACCCGATCCAGCTCGTTCCAGGCCTTCAGGGTCGGTACCGAGGTCCAGAGGGAGTCAGCATAGACCTGATCGCCTCCCATCAGCAGCAGGGAGAAAGGATGGGCCTTGTGTTTGGCAGCTAGCTTGTCCCACATGGCGTAGGGGGCCGGGGTGGAGGTGAGCAGTTTTAAATCGGAGAAACCGTTGCAGGAGGCGTAGCCTATCAGCACATTCTCTTTCTTCCCCGGCAGATAAAACTGCCATTTATCGTACCCACCGAGATCTTGTGCAGGCTTGTCGTCCAGTAGGATCTCATAGTCGATGGGGGTACCGGCCTTCTTGGGGCTCGCCTGCCAGACGAGCCGCCAGAAAGCGCCTTTCGGGGTATCCGCCTGCTTGCTGGCAGCCAGCACCTCGCCGTTGATCCTCACGGCCGCGCTCTTGCAACCGGCCTCCGTCATGAAGCAGAGGCTGTATTGGGTCTCTGATTCGAGCCCGAGCAAGGGCCCCATTACCAGACTGGTCATTCGTCATCCCTCCATGGTGAAACCCATGGAGCATAGCGAAACGGTATCTATTTGATACTGACCAGTTGGGCGAGCAGAAGGCTTGGACTTAGCCCCTGCCCTTGAACTGCTTGACGCTGCGCTTGGCCTGGGTGCGGCGGTTGGCCTGCTTGTCCCGGGGCGCCCGCTTGCCCTCCCCGCTCGCAGGCTGGTCGGTGACCGGGAAGCCCTCAAGCTCCTCCAGCGGCAGCGCGCGACCGGTCAGGGTACGGATGGCCGCAAGCGTCTCGGCCTCCCCGTGGCAGACCAGGGAGAGGGCGAGGCCTTTCTGCCCGGCGCGGGCGGTGCGGCCGATGCGGTGCACATAGACGGGAGCATTGGCAGGCAGATCCAGGTTGATCACCACCGGCAGCGCCTCCACGTGGATGCCCCGCGCCATCAGATCCGTGGCCACCAGCACCCGCACCTTGCCCCCCTTGAAATCGCTGAGCGCCTGCTCCCGCGCCCCTTGATCCTTCTCGCCGTGCAGGGCGGCCACCGCTATGCCCGCCTTGGCGAGTTTTCTGGCCACGGCGTCCGCATCGTCCCTGGCGCTGATAAACACCAGCACCTGGGACCACGGCTGCCCCTTGAGCAGGCTGATGAGCGCAGGCACCTTGCTGCTCTTGTTGACCAGATGGAGCCGCTCCTCGATGTCGTCGGCCACGCTGTTGCGAGGATCCGCCTCCACCCGCACCGGCGCGTTCAGCAGGCCGGTGGCCAGGGCCTCGAGCTCGGATGGCAGAGTGGCGGAAAACAGCAGGGTCTGCCGCTCGGTCGGCATGGCATTCATCAGCCACTGGATATCGGGCCAGAAGCCCATCTCCAGCAGGCGATCAGCCTCATCCAGCACCAGGGTGCGCAGCTTGCCGAGGCCCAGCAGCCGCTGGGCCAGCAAGTCCCGTAGCCGCCCCGGGGTCGCCACCAGCAGTTGGGGCCCCAGGGCCAGCTCGGCCTGTTGCTGCTCCTGGGCCACCCCGCCGCACAGGGTCAGGACACGCAACCCAAGCGCCTCGGCGACCCCTTGCAGCGCCGCGCTCACCTGGCTCGCCAGCTCCCGGGTCGGCACCAGCACCAACCCCTGCACCCGATCGGATGCCGCGTCCAGCCCCTGCAGCAGCGGCAGGCCGAATGCCAGTGTCTTGCCGCTGCCGGTCCGGGCCAGGGCCAGCAGATCCTGGCCCGCCAATGCCGCCGGAATGGCGAGTTGCTGGATGCGGGTCGGGGTGTGCAGCTCGGCAGGCAGGGCGGCCAGCAGAGCGGGAGCGAGGTGGAGTTCGTTAAAGGTCATGGGGCTACGCGGCAGGAAGAAGTGGGAGGCGAAGTCTAGCCAGCCTGACCCCATAAGTAAAAGGCCGGTGAGAAGAAGCAGGGGGATATGGGCCAGCGAGTCTGATCACCTCAACCTTGGGGGTCACTGCGCCCGCAATAAAAACGGCCTGCATCGGCAGGCCGTCGGCAATCAGTGCAAGACGAAACTTACAGGGCGGCCAGGGCGGCGGCGTAGTTCGGCTCGTCGGCGACTTCGGCCACCAGCTCGCTGTGCAGCACCTTGTCGTGCTCATCCAGCACCACGATGGCGCGGGCAGCCAGGCCTACCAGGGGGCCGGAGGAGAAGGCCACACCGTAGTCCTGCAGGAAGGAGACGCCACGCAGGGTGGAGAGGTTCACCACCTTGTCCAGACCCTCGGCGCCGCAGAAACGGGCCTGGGCGAACGGCAGATCCGCGGAGATGCACAGCACCACAGTGTTGTTCAGGGCGCTGGCCTGCTCGTTGAACTTGCGCACTGAGGTGGCGCAGGTCGGAGTGTCGACGCTCGGGAAGATGTTCAGGATCTTGCGCTTGCCGGCGAAGGTCGCCAGGGTCGCATCGGACAGATCGCCAGCAACCAGGGAGAAGGGCTTGGCCTGCTCGCCGGCAACGGGGAAGTGGCCGGAGACGGAGACGGGGTTGCCTTGCAGGGTGACGGTATTGCTCATGTTAGGTCCTTGATTATCGATGGGGGATCCAGGGTTCCCAGTATAGGCCCAGCGGCAGGGGACAAACACCCGCTAACAAGAGGGATTTGTTGCCACCCTGTCTCGTCCACCCCGCCGAGGCGGGAAAGAGAAGGGCTTGACCTTGGACTTAACACCAAGGTTTACACTGGGCTCAGACATAGGCGATCCCGCAGGGGCGGGATCCACTCAAGAGGGACTCATCATGAGCAAATCCTGCTGCAGCCATTCCCATGCCGCCCCCATCAAGGCCATCGGCAAGGCCGCCCCCCATCAACACGAGCACGGGCACGACAGCCACTGCTGCGACAAGGTCGCCTCTGCAAGTTGTTGCGCCAGCCCGGCGCCCCAGGATCACCAGGCGCACGGGGTCGACGAGGGGCCCGGGGATGAAGACCCCCCCAGGGGCCGTGACGCCGGAGCCAAGCCCTCTCATTCGCACGACCATGACCATCGCGCCCATGGAGCGGCGGCCGAGGGCCCCCTGCCCTCCCCGACCCGTGACAGTCGCCGCCACAGCTGGCAGGTGCTGGGGATGGATTGCCCCAGCTGCGCCCGCAAGATAGAGACGGCCGTCAACCGTGTCGAGGGTGTCACCCAGGCTCGCGTGCTGTTCGCCACCGAGAAGCTGGTGGTGGATCTCGCCCCCGGCCTCTCCCCCGACCCCGTCACCGCCGCCGTGCTGGCCGCAGGCTTCCGGCTCAAGGGCAACACTCAGGCGACAGAGCGCGATGACAAACGGCTCAGCCCCCTGATGACGCTCCTTGGCAAGTATTGGCAGCCCCTGTCGCTCGCCGCCCTGATGGGGGTGGCCGCCCTGCTGCCGACCCAGCTCGGCCAGCCGCTCTTTACCCTGGCGACACTCTGGGGGCTCTGGCCCGTCGCCCGCAAGGCCTGGGCATTGACCAGAAGCGGCTCCCCCTTCGCCATCGAGACCCTGATGACGGTGGCGGCGCTCGGCGCCCTCTTCCTCGGAGAGACCGCCGAGGCGGCCATGGTGCTGCTGCTCTTCATGCTGGGGGAACACCTGGAGGCCTATGCCGCCGGCCGTGCCCGTGCCGGGGTCACCGCCCTGATGGCCCTGGTGCCCGACCAGGCGCAGCGCATTCGTACCACAGCAGAAGGTGACGTACGGGAAGAGGTGGCCGCCGAGATGCTGCGCCCCGGCGACATCATCGAAATCGCCCCCGGTGCCCGTCTGCCCGCGGATGCCCGCCTGCTCGACCCCCTCGGCGCCTTTGACGAGAGCGCCCTGACCGGGGAGTCCATTCCGGTGGAGCGCCGTCAGGGGGACAAGGTGCCGGCCGGCAGTCTGGCGGCGGATCGGGTGTTGCGCCTCGAGGTGGTCTCCGAGCCCGGCAACAACGCCATCGACCGCATCCTGCACCTCATCGAGGAGGCCGAGAGCCAGCGCGCCCCCATAGAGCGCTTCATCGACCGCTTCAGCCGCTGGTACACCCCGGCCATGATGCTGGTCGCCCTGCTGGTGATGCTGGTGCCACCGCTGGCCTTCGGCCAGAGCTGGGACGAGTGGATCTATCGCGCCCTGGCGCTGCTGCTGATCGGCTGCCCCTGCGCTTTGGTGATCTCCACCCCGGCGGCGGTTACCTCGGCCCTGGCGGCGGCAACCCGGCAGGGGGCCCTGATCAAGGGCGGGGCGGCCCTGGAGCGGCTGGCCCATATAGACACAGTCGCGTTTGACAAGACAGGCACCCTGACCCTGGGCAAGCCGCAGCTGACCGAGCTGGTCAGCCTCAATGGCCGACCGGAAGCCGAACTGCTGGCCTTGGCCGCCGCCATAGAGCAGGGTTCCCACCACCCTCTGGCCCGCGCCGTGGTGGCTGCCGCGACCGAGCAGGGGCTGACCCTGGCCAACGCCCGGGATCTGCGCGCCCTCCCCGGCATGGGGGTGGAGGGGCGCATCGACGGCGCCCTCTGGCAGCTGCTGGCCCCGAGTCGGGTCTCCTCTGTGGACGAGGCGCTCGAGGCACAGATCGCCGCCCTGGAGCGCCAGGGCAAGACGGTGATCCTGCTCTGCCGGATGGGAGAGACGCCCAGTGCCCTGCTGGCGCTGCGGGATCAGATCCGGCCGGACGCGGCTGCGGCACTGCAAGAGCTCAACCAGCTCGGACTGCAGAGCATCATGCTGACCGGGGACAACCCCCGTGCCGCCGAGGCGATTGCCAACGAACTCGGCATGGGCTGGCGCGCCGGCCTGCTGCCGGAAGGCAAGGTGGAGGAGATAAGCCTGCTCGCCAGCAGCCGCAAGGTGGCCATGATAGGGGATGGCATCAACGACGCCCCCGCCATGAAGCGGGCCAGCATCGGCATCGCCATGGGGGGCGGCACCGACGTGGCGCTGGAGACAGCCGACGCGGCCCTGACCCACAACCAGCTCGGCGGGGTTGCCGCCATGATCCGGCTCTCCCGCGCCGCGCTCGCCAACATCCACCAGAATATCGCCCTGGCATTGGGACTGAAGGCCATCTTCCTGGTCACCAGCCTGCTCGGCATCACGGGTCTGTGGATAGCCGTGCTGGCGGACACCGGCGCCACCGCCCTGGTCACCGCCAACGCCCTGCGCCTGCTGCGCAAGCGCTAGGCCGGCAGTCAACCGCACAGCCAACAGCCGTCCCCAGTGGGACGGCTTTTTATTGCCCGTCCCCCAGCGGTGACAAAGAAAAAGCGCGGCTGCCGGTCGGCAGTCGCGCTTTGCTTACTCTCTCGGCTTATCCCACCCTTGGCGAGGTGGAATTCAACCCAGGGCTGCCGAGTCAGTCCCGGGCTCGATAGGAAGGCTTACTTGGCGCTGCACTCCTGGACTATGACGGTGCCCACCTCGCCCGAGGCCTTGGTCGGATCGACCTTGACCAGGAAGCTCCACAGACCCTGGGGCAGGGTCATGCTGTTGTTGC
This sequence comes from Aeromonas sp. OTU364, assembly GCF_038440395.1. NCBI lineage: Bacteria > Pseudomonadati > Pseudomonadota > Gammaproteobacteria > Aeromonadales > Aeromonadaceae > Aeromonas > Aeromonas sp. OTU364. The sequence continues at coordinate 37,883 of NZ_JASATR010000010.1, read as the reverse complement.
CCATGCCGCCATCGCCGTGCTGCAGCGGATAGGACTGCTCTGGCTCCAGGGCAATCAGGGTACCACCAGCATCCTTGACGAAGAACTGCTTGCTCCAGTTGCCGTCATCGTTGGCAAACTTGAAGTCAAAGCTGCCCGCGTAGTTGAAGGCGGCCTGATAGATGGCGAGGTTGCCCTCCATCCCCTTGTAGCTCAACTGGTAAGCCGGTTGCGCGTTCCAGTCGCTCAGGCTGCCGCGAACATAGAGCGGGAAGCCCAGCGGGTTGCCCGCCACCGTATCCAGCACCTTGCAGCTCTGCACCGGCTCGGTGTAGCTGACGCTCAGGGTGGGCTTCTCCTTGTTCATGGCGGTGAAGACGAACTTGTAGGTACCGGCCTTGGCCAGATCCAGCCCGATATTGCCGGTATCCCCCCCCTTGCAAAGGGTCAGCGGCGTGCCCACCACCAGCTTGTCACCGGCGTTGCAGCTGCCGTAGTTGACCGGCCCCCAGCTGGCGTCGGCGATCTTCACTTCCGTCGTGCCCAGCTTGTCGGTTGCCACTTCGGTGGTGAACTCGTACATGAAGTTGCTGGTGAAGCTCATCGGGTTCGCTTCGCCCCACTCCCCGAGGAAGCCTTTCAGATAGACCGCAGTGTCACCGAAGGGAGGCAATGTGCTCAGATCCGTCTTCTTGCCTACCGGCAGGCCCGCGCCCTGGGCGCCACTCTGCGGCTTGACGAAGACGGCGGCAGACCAGGCTCCCAGCGTCAGCTGGCCGTTGTCGTAGGCGGCGCCACTGGCGATGCTGTCGACCCCGCGATGTTTCCCGCTCAGCACCATGCCGGAGAGATCGATGGGCTGATCGTCGCCGTCACGGAAGTCGCCGATGCTCTGGGGGGCATTGGTGGCGTTGATCATCACCACCAGGCCGTCGATGGCGGGATCCAGATCCGCACCGGCCTTGCTGCCATCATCCACGCTCATCACGATAAGGCCCGGGATCTGCTCAGGCCCGGTGTTGCGGAAGTCGACCCGCTTGATCACCTCGGACCCGCTGCCAAGACGCAGCAGACGGGAGGATTGACGCAGCTCGGAGAGCTCCTGGTAGAAGCTCACCATCTGCGCCATCTCGGCCGAGCCCGGCTTGGCGTGCTGGTCGAGCACCTGCTCGATCAGCGCGTAGTTGGCCTCGTCCTTGTCCTTGCGCGGCAAGCCCTTGTCGAAGTTGTTGTCCCCCAGGCTGTAGTCGACGCGGTTATACCAGTCACCGGAGTCGTAGCTGTCCCGCTCCATGGACTTGGAGCGCAGCAGTTCGACCCCGGCGTGGGTGAAGGGGATCCCCTGCCCCAGCATGGCGGTGGCCAGCGACACCCCCTGCATCCGCACCAGATCGGCCCCTGCTGGCGCCTTGTAGACCAGGTTGTCGAACAGGGTCTGGTTGTCGTGCTTGTCGACGTAGTTCTGCACTTCGGTCGGATCCTGGGCATAGCCCGCCGGTTGACCGTTGTAGTCGATGTCGGACCCCTTCTTCGGCACGCCGTCCTTGTCGGTCAGCACGAACTCCTTGAGGTTGCCCGCCATGCCGAGACGCACCAGGTCGGACTGATGCAGGGCGGTGGCGAGATCGACGCCGTCCACCTCGTTGACATCCACGAAGGCGCCGTTACCGAAGCCCTGGGTCTTGCGGATGGCGTCGCCGCCGTCGAACGGGCTGCCGCCGCGCACCGCATCCCGCAGCCGGTCGGAGAAGGAGCCGATGCCGGTGCCGGCCAGGTGCTTCTGGGTCGCCTGCACGAAGCGCTTGTCGTCCTGCACTTCGCCGAAGTTCCACCCCTCGCCGTAGAAGTACATGTCCGGATTGACCTTCTTCACCTCGGCCAGGGCCTGCACCATCTGATCTTTCGGGTGGTGACCCATGAGATCGAAGCGGAAGGCATCGATCTTGTAGTCCCGCGCCCAGGTGACCAGGGAGTCATCCATCAGCTTGGCGAACATGGCGTGTTCCGGCGCCGTGTTGGAGCAGCAGGTGGAGTTCTCCACCGAGCCGGTCTCCGGATTGAGGCGCTGGTAGTACCAGGGCACTATCTTGTCGAGCACGGATTTGGGGCCGAGACCCGCCTCGTTGGTGTGGTTGTAGACCACGTCCATCACCACGTTCATGCCGATGTTCTGCTTGATGGCCTTGACCATCTCGCGGAACTCCTTGATCCGGACCGTCCCCTCCGCATTGGTGGCGTAGGAGCCTTCCGGCGCTGTGTAGTGGTAGGGGTCATAGCCCCAGTTGAAGGAGTCGACGCCGCGCAGATAGCCGTACAGCTCCTGCACCACCGGGTTCTCCCTGCTGTCGCTGGCCTGCAGATCTTCCAGCACGGACGCTATGGTCTGGCCGCCGCCGCAGTGGCTGGCAAACCTGGAGTTCTTGACCTCGGCATTGACCTCGCACAGCTTGCTGAAGTCATCGCTTATGTTGGCCACCTTGGCCGGATCCTCGTTGACGGTGGCGATGTCGAACACCGGCAGCAGGTGCAGGTGGCTGACGCCGCTCTTGGCCAGGGATTTCAGGTGGGTGACGGGGACGCTGTCCGTGTCGGTCAGCCCCAGGAACTTGCCGCGGTGCTCGGCCGGGGTGGAGTCGTCGTTGCCGGTCAGATCCCGGACATGGGCCTCATAGATGGTGATGTCGGCGGGATTGGCCTGGCTGTGGGGGGCCTTGAGGCTGTCCCAGCCCTCGGGTTTGAGGGCAGGATCATCGAGATCCACCACCTGACTGAACTCGGAGTTCATGGCCAGGCTCAGGGAGTAGGGATCGGTCACCTGGTAGGATTCCAGCTTGCGACTGACCGGATGATAGACCTCGACGGCATAGCGATAGTACTTGCCCACCAGGTCGCTGCCCCCCTGCAGGCTCCAGCTGCCGCTGGCCTCGTCCTGTGTCATGGCGCGCTCGCCGAGGGAGTTGTGCTGCTCGTCGAAGAGCGCCAGCTTGACCGATCTGGCGGTCGGGGCCCAGAGCCGGAAGGTGACGTTGCCCCCCTCCACCACGGCGCCGTAGGCCAGCTTGGTGGCAGCCTCGGCGTAGAGGGCATCGAGGGCCCCGGCGCTCTGCACCAGGGTGGCCCCCTGCAGGATGCCGTCCGCATCGGTGCCGATGGCCACCAGCTCCCCCTTGAGCAGGGGCTTGAGATCTTTACCGGCGGGCAGGGCGAAGGCGGCGGCATCCTTGAGGTGCGGGTACTTGGCCTGCTGCTCGGCACTGAGGCTGGCCGGGGTCAACTTGAGGTAGGGGAAATCGAATACCCCGTCGGCGTTGGCGGTGATGGTGCCGGACTCTGTGTAGTAGAGGCGCACATAGGGCTTGTCCTTGCCCCCTTGCCAGATCAGGGTGTTGCCGTCGATCAGGTGGGCACTGGCCCCCGCCACGCCGAAGGCGGCGGTGAAGGCCTCGGCCCGGCTGCCGAAGATCTCGTTCTTGCCCGCGACTATGGCCACGGTGCGATCCGGGTGATCGCTGAAGACCACCTTCATGTCGCTGCCGGTCAGGTTCGCCAGATCGCCGTTGCGGGCGATGAAGTTGATGCAGCCCTCCATCTTGGCGAGCGGCACCACCCAGGCCGGGCCGAAGCTGTCCGCCGCCGCCGGGGTCTTGCTGGCGTCATCCCAGCCTGTGTTGAGTCCGCCCTCCGACGTTGCGCCGCAGGCGTCGTTGTTCCACAGGTGCAGGCTGTGGCTGGCGAAGGGACCAGTGATCCCGCGCGCCGCGCTGCTCTGGGTATCCACCAGGGCGACCACGGCCTGGTCGGGGCCGGCCACCAGCAGCTCGGCCGGGGGCTGGACATTGGGAAGGCGCGCGACGGGCTCATCCTGGGGGGTGGGAGGGGTGGAGGGTGAAGAACTGTTGTCGTTACAGCCTGACAAAAGCGCGAGCAGTGAGGCTGTTACCAGCGCCACCTTGGTCTTTTTCATATCCATTTTTTTATAATTCCCGCTGTAGTTGGTCTCGATACTCGAGGTACCCGGTCGTAGCCGAGCGATGCCATATTAATCAGCGGAGATTGTTGTAAATGTGAGCGACCGGGCAAAAAAAACCAACCCGATTCAACAAGATAACGTTTTCATAACGAAAATTGGATCGCGCTCACAGACTCGCCCCCGCTTTGGGCCCATACCAGCAAAGAGAGGGGTTCATGCCGGAAAAATCAATTTCCGATCAAATGGATAGCAAGGAGCCATGGCCTATGAAACGGATCGAGGAGCAGGCAAAGCGGCTGGATCAGGAGTATCAGGGAATTGCCCAGCTGTTCCACCAGTTCTGCCAGCAGGCCGGGGGACTCGCCGAGCAGTATCACTTCTTCAGCTGGCCCGATTATGAAGAGACGCCGCCCCTCTGCCGGGCCTTCACCCTGCTGGGCGAGCCCCGCGAGCTGCGGCTGCGCTGTCAGCCCGGTGAGCGGGGAACCCTGGTCGGCATCATCCAGATCCTGGATGACGAAGGAGAGACCCACGCCAGCCTCGGCTTTCGCGCCGACGGCCACCTGCTGCTGGAACCCGGTCGACTGCTGGATGACCCCCCGGGGTTGCTGCTCAAGCTGATGCTGGGCTCCCTCTGGCAGGATCAGGCCAAGGGGGAACACGAGCGCCCGCCACACTGAGGCCGGGCCCCGGGGCCCGGCCTCATCCCTGCGCTATCTCTATGGTCAGATGCACCAGCTCCTCGTGGATGGCGAGGCGCTCGCGGATCGCCTGTGCCGGTATGGGAACCGCCATTCGCAGGGAGAGCACGGCCGCATACTGCACCTGCCCCACCCGCCAGACGTGCAGATCGCGGATCTCGGCGTCAGGCAGCTCGGCTATCACCTCGCGGATCTCCGCCACCAGGGGGGCGTCCATCTCCGCATCCAGCAATACCCGCCCCGTGTCCCGCAGCAACCCCCGGGCCCAGACCGCCACCAGCACGGCCCCCACTATGCCCATCAGGGGATCCAGCCAGTCGGCGCCCCACAGCATGCCCCCCACCAGCGCCAGGATGGCCAGCACAGAGGTCGCCGCATCCGCCAGCACATGGAGGTAGGCGGCACGCAGGTTGAGATCCTGATGGCCGTGGTGGTGATCATGCGAGTGCTCGTGGTCGTGATGACCGTGATGATGGTCGTGACCATGGTGATGGCCGTGATCGTCCTTGAGCAGCCAGGCGCAGGCCAGGTTCACCAGCAGGCCGACAGTGGCGATGCCGATCGCCTGCTGATAATGGATAGGGCTGGGATCCAGCAGCCGGGCCACCGACTCGAACAGCATCAGGCCCGCCACCCCCACCAGCAGCAGGGCGCTGCTGAAGCCCCCCAGCACCTCTATCTTCCAGGTGCCGAAGCTGAATCTGTGATCCCGGGCGAAGTGGCGGGCGGCGCGATAGGCCACGACGGAGAGACCGAGGGCCAGGGCATGGGAGCTCATGTGCCAACCATCCGCCAGCAGCGCCATGGAGTTGTAGAACCAGCCGCCACCTATCTCCGCTACCATCATGACGAGGGTGAGCAGCACGGCCCAGCGGGTCTTCTGTTCCGCCAGCGGATTCCCTTCATGAACGACGGGTTGCTGGCAGTGGGATGAGGCGAGGGATGACATGGATTTCTCCTGAGAGCGACAATGCAATATACTATACCCCAGTATAGTTTTATCGCGCGAGAGGATCCTGCATGTCACACACGGTTCACGACAAGAAGAAGCTGCTGGCCAGGGTCAGACGCATCAAGGGGCAGACCGGTGCCCTGGAGAGTGCCCTGGAGCAGGAGACCGACTGCGCCGCCATCCTGCAGCAGATTGCCGCCATCCGCGGCGCCGTCAACGGCCTGATGCTGGAGGTGCTGGAAGGCCATATGCGCGAGCACCTGGGAGCGCCGGAGGCGACCCCGGCCGAGCGGCTGGAGGATCTGGATCAGGTGGTGAGGGTGCTGCGCTCCTACCTGAAATGAGTGCGCCCGGGCAAGCCGGGCGCAGGAGTCAGTCGAAGTCCGCGTAGGGGGTCAACGGCCTTGGCGGCATGTCGAGATCCCCCTGCCAGGGCTTGAAGGTGTAGCGCAGGAAGAGGGTGGCATGGCTGGGGGCATAGTCATCCGCCTGCTGGATGTCGATCCGCCCGCCGATGCGCCAGTGCTCGGTCAGGCGGTGCTCCACCACGGCATTCAGGGTATAGCCGAAGCCGCTGCTGCTGCCCCCCTGCACCGGCTCGTTCCTGTCCGGCAAACCGGCGGGCAGCAGGCCTTCCAGGGGGTAGCGGCGGCTGTCCTCGGTGCGGGAGCGGGACCAGGATCCCGAGCCTCCCAGCTCCCATGACCAGTCGGGGGTGCGCTGCCGGTAGCTGACCGGCACCGAGATCGAGAAGTACCCTTGCGGGCTGTAATAGCCCCCCTGACCCAGGGTATAGCCGCTCAAGTCCTGCTGGTAATGCCACAGCATGCTGCTCAGCCCCACGCTGGCCCGGCGGTTCGTCTCGTTGATGAGCTTGTAGTAGCCCCCTCCCATGAGTCGGGTGCGCCAGTTGTCCGGCACGTTCTTGCCCGTCAGCAGGTGTTGCTGGGCGCTGCCCCAGAAGCCGACGGCGCCCCCGAGATCATGACTGAGATCGAGGCGAACCCCGTTCGCCCGCACCCCGCCCCAGCTGATGCCGGTCCCCGGATCCACAGTGCCCGCATAGGAGAGCAGCGAGCTGCTGACGGGCCGCCGGGAGAGGGTGAGCCCCCACCCCAGCTCGCGCCAGTCTCCCGTCACCGTCGCGCCGCCGACCCAGTCCACCACCTCGAAGCCGAGGGGCGTGGTGCCGAGATCGAAGGCCCAGGCCCCCTTGTGCCAGCCCGCCGCCAGCGTGGTGCCCCGGCTCTGCTGGTGCTCCCCTCCCCGGCAGTCGCGGGCGGCGCAGGTGCCGAACTCCTCCCAATAGGGGGAGGCCGGCAGCTGGCCCGCATCCATGTCCACCAGCTCGAGGCGACCAAAGGCGGTGCCGCCGGCCAGGGGGGTGTCCAGTTGCATCATCTGGGTCAGGGCCCGCAGATCGGAGACGCCGCCGGTGCCGCTGGATCCCCAGTAGTCACTGTCGAGGGAGACTGTGGTCTGGCTCTGCCGATAGTGACTGTCCAGATCCCCGCGCAGCCCGGAGGCCAGCCACTCCTCGCCGTCGCGGCTGCGGGCGAGCGCGGTCAGGGCGCCCCCATCCAGATCCTCCCCGGGGGCCAGGCCCGCCGCCACCAGTCCCTTGCGATCCCGCACCAGGGCGCCCTCGGCGTCGCCATTGGCGAAACGCTGACGGGCGGCGTCCCGCCAGAACAGGGCCGTCTGCTGGGAGGCGGGTTGCGTCGACACCAGGGGCTCGTAGCCGCTGAAGATGGCCCGGGCCGTCTCCCCCTCCCCCAGCGCCTGATAGAGGTTTGCCACCCGGCGGTAGTAGTTGAACTCCTCCGGGGGCAAGGGGCTGACCGGCCAGGCTGGCAGCCAGTGGCGAGCCTCTGCCGGATCGCCCCTGGTCTGCGCCAGTTCGGCCATGCCGAGCCTGGCCTCGGGGTGCTGGGGGGCGTGCGCCAGCACAGCGCGGTAATGGCGCTCGGCCCCGGCGACGTCCCCGCGCTCCGCGGCCCATTCGGCTAGCATCAGGGTCACCTCGTCATCGGGCTGCAACGGCTGCAGCAGGCGTTCGGCGCCCGCCTCATCCCCCTGCTGGTGCAATTGCCTGGCGTTGGCCAGCAGCTCGCCACGGGCGAGGCGGCGATCCAGCGCCTGCATGTCCGCCGACCAGCGCGCGGCCGGCACCTCGGCCAGCACGGCGCGGGCCTGGGGCGACTGATCCTGCCCCGACAGGTAGAGGGCAGTGGCGTAGCGCAGGCTGTCGTTCTGTGGCTGCGCCGCCAACCGCCCCCGCAGCAGCCGCTCCCCGCCTGCAACATCCCCGAGTCGGGCCTGGGTGGTGGCCACCCGGTAGGCCAGCCAGACATCATCCGGCATCAGCCGCAGCGCCTCCTGGCGCTGGGCCAGGGCCTGGGGCAGCTTGCCGGCCTGGTCGAGCTGATCGGCCTGCTCCTGCAACAGCTCGGCCTTGAGCCGCTTGCCCTCGGCCTGCATGGCCGGGGTGCCGTGCCGATCCAGCAGGGCCAGTGCCCGCGCCGGATCCTGCCCCTTGTAGAGATCGAACAGCCGGGCCAGGGCCCGATCACGGGCTCCCGGCATGGCGAAGGCCTTCTGATAGGCAAGCTCGGCCTCGCCGTCGCGATGACGGCCCCGCTCGCTGTCCCCCAATCCGAGCCAGGCCTCCGGTTCCTTGCCATCCAGGGCGATGGCGCTGCGATAGCGGGTCGCCGCCACCTCCCATTGCTGCTGCTCCAGGGCCTGGGAGCCCTGGTTGACCAGCAGCCAGTAGCGGTTGGTGGCCAGCAGGCTGGCCCACTTGTCCTTGTCGGTCACATCGGGATGGCGCAGCACCCGCTCGAACTGGGCGATGGCGAGCGCGCGCTGATCGTGGCGGGAATAGGCCTGACCCAGGGCCCCCATGAGTTCGGGATCCCCGGGATTGGCGGCGAGGGCCCGCTGCAGCTCGGCGATGGAGGCTCCGCCGCTGGCGGTACGGGCCAGTGCCAGCTGTCGGGAGCGATAGGCAGGAGAGGCCCACTGCGCCTCCTGGGTGGCGAGCAGCGCCTCGGCCTTGTCGGCCTCCATCTCGGTACCGAAGAGGGCTATGTATTGCTTCAACTCGTCGATGCTCCGGGGCCCGACCGGCATGGCCTCGATGTCCGCCAGCCAGATCTCCGCCGCCTCCCCGCGGCTGTTGTCATCCTTCGCCATCTCCCGCAGCAGCCCCAGGGCCTGCTGGCGCCGACCGTCGGCCAGGTAGTGGCGGGCCAGCCCGCTGCGCACCCGTGGCTCACCCGGATATTGCCGGTTCAGGCTCTCCAGCGAGGCCATGCCCTTCGCCTTCATGGCGGGCATGCGCATCTGCAGCAGGGCATACTCCACCGCCACGTCGAGATTCGGGGGCAGATCCCCCATAAACAGGGAGCGATAGAGGCGCTCGGCCTCCTCCAGCCGGCCGGCATTGGTCAGCAGCCGCGCCTGTTGCAGTTGCTGGCGCTGGGCCGAGTCGCTCAGGGCGAGATTGGCCATGCCCTGGCGGTAAATCGGGGAGTCCGGCGCCAGCTTGCCGAGCCGGGCCAGCAGCACCTTCGCCTCCCTGGTCTTGCCCTGACGCAGGGCCTGACGCGCCTGGGCCGCCAGCAACTCCGGGTGATTGGGCTCCACCAGGGAGAGGGAGTAGAGGCTGTTGCTGACGAGATCCTCACGCCCGCTTGCCTCCCCTATCCTGACCTGTTCGAGCAGCCAGTCCACCGGCTGCACGGCCCCCAGCGCCAAGTTGCCGCTCATCAGGCAGGCGAGCAGGCAAGCCAGGGTCAATCTGCTTGGCATGACTCGCTCCAGCCTGGCTGCAGGGTTCCGTCCGCGGCGAAGCGATAGCGGCCCTGATCCCAGCCTGCGCCAAACAGGGTCAGGACGCTGCCGTAATAGGCGTCGGCCTGCTCGCCATGCTGTTTCACCTGCTCACGCAGGCTGGCCAGCATCGGCTGCCCTTGGGAGAGGGGCAACAGGGCGGCGGCAAAGCCGACCGGTCCCCGTCCCTGGGTCTGGCCACTCTGGGTGTCGACCCGCTCGGGGACGGCGCCAAGGGCCGCCGTGCTCTCCAGCATGGGGGCGAAGTGCGCCACCAGGGGCCCCTTGGCGGGATCCTCGTCGTTCAGCATGCCGAGCCAGAGGTAGACGCGGATGGCGTCGTAGCTGCCCTGGGGCCCCTTGTCGGCCGTCACCTGCCACCCCTTCTCCCCCTGCCAGTCCACCCAGTCGGGGGCAAAACCACGGGGGGCGCTCTCCTGCAGCAGCCTCGGCAGTTGTGCGCGCATCTCGCGCCAGGGCCCCTGCTGCGCCGCGAAACGGGCCAGCAGCTGGGGCGGCAGGTAGCTCGGGTTCAGGGTCCAGCGCCCCTCCCCCGTATAGCCGTGGGCGCCGGGCAGCAGCACGGGACCCAGACCGGGGACGGTGGCGACCTCTTCCCGGGCGATGCGCCGCAGCAGCAGGGTGCCGATGGACTCGTAGCTGTGGTTGTCCCACAGGCGCCCCGCCTCGAGCAGGCTGTAGGCTATCCAGAGATCCGAGTCGGACGCACTGTTCTCATCCAGCACGCCCCAGCTGCCATCCTCCTTCTGGCCCCACAGCCAGGATGGCAGGAAGCCGGTCAGATCCCCCCGGGCGAGCCGCCGCTCGGTCCAGTCGAGCAGGCGGGCGAAGGTCTCCCTGTCGTTGTTGACCAGGGCGAAGAAGAGGCCGTAGCTCTGACCCTCGGAGGTAGTGATCCACCGACCGTCGGCCGGGTCTATGACCCTCCCCTCCTCGCTGATGTAGTGCTGGCGAAAATGCTGCCACGCCGGCCAGTCACAGGCCGCCAGGGCAGGCAGGGTACACAGGGCCCAGAGCAGCAGGGCACCACAGGCTTTTTTCATCTGAGTCATCTCTTAATCTTCCTTCAGGCGGCTACGGCTGGCACCGGCCAGCAGCACCCGCAGGCCCCAGCCCAGCACCAGCATGCAGAGCAGCGTCAGTCCGGCGAGGCGCAGCGGGTACTCGGCAAACAGCTGCCAGACTCGCTCCCACCAGGGCAGATAGCCCACCTCATAACGCTCCCCGACCTCCAGGCTCTTCACCCCGGACTCCCGGATGATGGCCACAGAGCCCGCGACCTGGCCGCGCAGGGTGGCGTTTTGCAGGGTGTCGTTGAGCAGCCTGACCCCCGCCGGACCGTCGGCCAGCAGGGCCACCAGGCTGCGCTGCTCGTGGGTCGGCGACTGCAGGCCCAGGATGACGGCGATGGCGCGGTTGCCCGTCATGCCGACCCTGGCCTGGGGCTGGCGATCGGCCATGCTGTGCAGCAGATCCCCCTGATGCTGGCGGGTCGGCTCGTTGACCCAGCTGCGGGTGGCCTGCAGCAGGGCGTCTGGCGCCAGATCCCCCTGAAACTCCTCGGGCAGGGTGCCGATGAGCAGGGTATCCAGATCGGCGGTGCGGGCCTGCGCCCAGTCATCCAGGACTCGCAGGGAGAGGGCCGGATAACCGGTCTCGGCCCCGATGGCTCCCACCGCATCGAGCAATGTGGTGATCTGCGCCGGGTGCGCCCTGGCGGGCATGATCACCTGGCTGTCGGCAAGATCCGCCATCCGGCTGAAGGGGAAGCCCGCATAGGCGAACGCCTTGAGGTTCGGCATCTCGATGAAGTGGCGATAGCCGCTGAAGTCGATGGTGGAGCCCTCGTCGATGCGCACCTGATGGGCGGGGGGCAGCACCAGATCGCAGCGACCGTTCTCATTGCCCCCCTTCATCTCCCTGGCATATTCAAACGAGAAGCTCAGGCTGTTGGACTGGGTAGTCTTGAGCCCGGGCATGCGCAGCACAGTGGCGTCGTCATCGGCGGCGAACCAGAGCGGCAGGGTGAGCAACTGCTCGCTCTTGGCCTCACCCGGCTCGAGCGGGAACGACTTCATGAACTGGCCGTTGACCGCCACGTCCAGGCGGGAGCCATCCCGCTGGATCGGTGCCGTGTTGTGGTACTTAAGATCCGCCTTGATGCCGTTGGCGCCCAGCAGATAGAGATCCGGCGGCAGCCGCAGCGTCAGGCTCATGGGCCAGAGCCGGCTGCCCGTCGCCTGCAGCTGGCCCGGATAGTCCGTCAGCTCGTCGAACCGCATCTTGCGATCGAGCCGCACCCAGTTGGGGGCATCATAAGGCTGGCGCGGGGCCAGGGGTTTCACCTCGTCCACCAGCACGCTCTGGCCGCGCAGCAGCACCTCCCCCTGAGCCAGCCCCTTGGCCGCGGTCAGCAGATCCTGCTGATCCCGTCCCAGGATCAGCAGCAGCTTCACATAGGGGTTGTCCGGGGAGCTGATCATGTCGATGGTGGGCCCCTTCACCTTGGGGTAGTCGACCAGGAAGTCGGGACGGGCGTCGTTGGTGGCGAAGATAACTCCGTTGCGATCCGGCAGCTGGTTGATGAGCACCGGGAAGTGCTGGCCCCGCCACTGGGCCTTGGTGCCGAACCAGGAGGCCAGCACGGCCGCCGCCTGCTGTTGCAGGAGCGGCACTGTGCCGCTGAACACCATGGGCAGGATCAGCTTGCCATTGTCCCGCACGTCGAGGAACGGCATGGGGAAGAAGGAGAGCTCGTTGCGCACCGGCAGGGTCTGCAGTTGCAGGCTCAGCTTGCTGTCCCGGTTGACGTTGAGCCACAGGGTATCGCTCGCCGGGTTCTCGCACACCTTCTGGTAGTGGCCGACGAAGCTCACCTTGATCCGGTTGAAGTCCTTGGCGTAGCGCGGATCCAGCTCGATGCGGGCATGGGTACGCTCCCCCATCTGCTCCTTGGTGAGGGCGGTGACCCCCATCAGCTCGTCATTGAGGTAGACCTTGATCTGGGAGAGCAGCGGCAGCAAGGAGGGGGACGGGGTGAAGTCGAGATCCAGGCTGGCCCGGGTGACCACCTCGTCCCGCCGCACCGTGAAGTCCGCCTGACCGTCAGGGGCATTGCCACGCAGGGAGAGAGTGCCCGGAGAGGAGGACATCTGTTCGAAACTCAGGTCCTGACTGCGCACCGGCGCGGGCACCGGTGGCAAGGGGCCGCTGGCCTCGGCGGCCAGCGCACTCTGCGTCATCAGCAGGAGAGGGATAAGGTAGCGTTGTGGTTTCATCATCCTTTCACTGTCTGTGTGGTCGGAGCCCCGGACCGGAAATCCGGCGAGACGCGACGAGGAACGAAAGAGAGCAGCCAGCGAGCCAGCTTCTCAAGCAGGATACAAACAAAGCCGATGGGTGAGGTGCGCGCCAGGCGCCAGTAGGCTCCCCAGCCAAGCAGCGTGATGTCGAGCAGGCTGTGGAGCGGGCGATCCTTGCCGAGGCGCTGCTGCCACAGGGACCAGGTGTCGGCCCGGGCGAAGGTGCACTGGATGAAGGCGATGTGCTGGGCCTGCTCCATGGGCTCCAGCTCCAGCCCCAGCTTGCGGCCGAACACCCGCTGCACCTTGGCGGCGAAGGCCTGCTCCCGCTGGCCGTGGCGCAGCAGCAGCCAGACCCTCTCCTTGTCGGCCAGGGGCAGGGCGTCCTCGAGCAGGACGCCGACCCCGCCATTGGAGTAGTCCTTGACGGTGCAGGGATAGAGGTGGCCGTTGGCCAGCTTGATGGCCGCCGGCATCACCATCTCTACCCTGGGGTTGGTGCGCACCTGACGCGACTCGAACGCCACCGCCAGCGCCCCGCCCAGTATGGTCATGTTGTAGAGGGTCCACAGCATGCTGAGGATCAGGGTCAGCACCTCGTCGGCCGGGCCGGTGCAGATGCGCCAGATGCCGAAGCCCAGCCCGCACAGGTTGAGCAGGATCAGGATCAGATAGGGCCTGGAGACCGACAGATCCAGATACACCTCCTCCGTCATGCCCCCCTTGGCGGTGACGTTGAACTTGCCCTTGTGGGGGGCAAACAGCGCCACCGTGGTCGGCCTGGCTATGTACCAGGCCAGCACCGTCTCGTAGACCTCGCCCCAGAAGGAGTGGCGCACCTTGCCCTGCAACCGGGAGTTGGTCAGGGCGCTGTGGAAGATGTGCGGCAGCATGTAGAGGGCGATGGCCGCCGCCGGGGCATAGATGATGTAGGCGTGTAGGATCAGGAAGGCGAGTGGCGCCGTCAGGAAGATGAGGCGCGGTATGCCCGACAGGAAGTGCAGCATGGCGTTGAAGTAGCAGAGCCGCTGCCCCAGATTGAGCCCCTTGCCAAACAGGGGGTTGTCCAGGCGCAGGATCTGCACCATGCCGCGCGCCCAGCGGATGCGCTGCCCTATGTGGGCGGAGAGGCTCTCGGTGGCCAGCCCCGCCGCCAGGGGAATGCGGATATAGGCGGAGGTGTAGCCAAGGCGGTGCAGCCGCAATGAGGTGTGGGCATCCTCGGTGACCGTCTCCACCGCGATGCCGCCGATCTCGTCCAGGGCAGAGCGCTTGATGACGGCGCAGGAGCCGCAGAAGAAGCTGGCGTCCCACATGTCGTTGCCATCCTGCACCAGGCCGTAGAACAGCGCCCCCTCGTTCGGCATCTTGCGAAACCGCTGCAGGTTATGCTCGAACGGATCGGCGGAGAAGAAGTGATGGGGAGTCTGCACCACCCCCAGCCTGGGATCCCGGTAGAACCAGCCCACCGTCATCTGCAAGAAGGAGCGGGTCGGCAGGTGATCGCAGTCGAAGATGGCGACCAGATCCCCGCTCGCCTGCCTGAGCGCGTAGTTGATGTTACCGGCCTTGGCGTGCTCGTGGGTCGGCCGCGCCACATAGCGGATCCCCGCCTCTTCGGCGAAGGCGCGAAACGATGCTCTGTCCCCGTCATCGAGCAGCCAGACGGTCAGCTTGTCGGCGGGCCAGTCGAGGGCCAGGGCCGCGTAGACTGTGCCCTTGACGATGGCGAGGTCCTCGTTGTAGGTGGGGATCATCAGATCCACGCTGGGCCACTGTGCCGGGTCCGCCGGCAAGGGCGCCGGGGGGCGATTCAGCGGCCAGGCCGTCTGCCAGTAGCCGAGCAACAGCACTATCCAGGCATAGGTCTCGGCGGCCAGCAGCAAGAGGCCGCAGGTGAGGCTGACGGGATCGAACCAGTCCAGGGTGGAGGTGTAGCGCCACCAGATGTAGCGGCAGGAGACGGTGAGGGAGAGCACCATCATCATCAGCATGGGGTAGCGGCCCGGCACGGCGCGCAGGATGAAGGCCATCCCCATCAGCATGATGACGAACACCAGCTGGGCCTCGAGGGTGAATGGCTGGGTGATGCAGAGCAGGGAGAGGGTGCCGGCCACCGCGCACAGCAGCACGCTCTTCCAGCGCGCCTCCCTGGGGGTGGCCCTGGCCGCCGCCAGCCCCTTCTCTTCCTGCCGGATCAGGAAGCGGCCGAGGGCCTGGGTGCCCCACTGCCAGGCGCGCTGCCAGGAGGCGGGCCAGCGCAGGGGAATCGGCCTGGGACGGCGCACTATGATCCAGAGACTCTGCAACAGGATGCGCAGGGGATCCCCGACCCGGGGCCGGGCCAGCTGGGGATAGAGCCCCTCTGCATGGCTCAGCACCCACTGCCAGCCATGGCGCTCCAGGGGGAACAGGGTCCAGGCCAGCAGCCACACCAGGGTCAGACCGGCGGATCCCAGCCGGGAGCCGCCCTGGCGGCGCAGCCCCTGGTAACGCTGGGAGCACCAGAGGCTCGCCGTCGGCGTCAACAGCCGGGCTAGCATGGGTCGTCGCCCCCGGCGCCCAGACACCAGCTGGCCAGGGAGGCCAGCTCGTGGGCGATCAGGCTGGTGGGGGCATAGCGGCCCACCGGCTGCTTGGCGGCCATGGCTTCGGCCATCGCCTCGTCCCGGTGCAGCCGCAGGCCGAGCAGGGGCAGGCCGGCCGCCTGCCAGAGATCCAGCAGATCCTGCTGCAGGGCCCGGCGGCTGCTGAACTGGGTCACCAGCAATCGCTCCCCGGCCGCCCAGGCATGGCGATGGAGTCGCACATGGCAGTTGGCATCGGCATTGACTATGGTCAGCAGCCGGCAAGGGCGCGCGGGAACCGGCCCCACGGGCAGATCCAGCAGCACCAGATCATAACCGTCGAGGGCCTGCAGCCACGCCCCTGCGGATGCCCCCGGCTGGCCGCCATGGGGCAACAGATCCAGCCCCTCCTCATAGTGATAGAGTGCCGAGCGCCACTCCCGCGCCGGATCCGCCAGCCGGCTCCAGCCCCTGGCATCGGCATGGGGCAACCCCAGATGGATGCCAAGCAGGTTGTCATGGCACAAATCCACCGCCAGCACCCGGGCCCCCTGCTCCCGGGCCGCCAGCGCCAGGCCGGCGACGAGGGAGCTGGTGCCCACGCCGCCACGGATCCCTTGCAGGGCAACGCAATTCATTCAGGCCCCCTCATCTCCAGCTCCGCCAGCAGGGGGAAGCGCTCGCGCAAGGCGACGAGCCGCTCCCTGAAGGCGATGTCCTGATAGGAGAGGCTCACGCCGAAGGCCTGCTGCACCATGGCCACATCGCTCATCATGCCGCCTTCGACCGGCACACCGAAGGGGGTGGGCGTCACGGGTCGCCGTTCACTCTGCATCTCAGCCTCCGGTGTCATAGGGGATAGGGAACCCAGTCCCCCTCCCCCAGCTTGATGTGGTACTTGCCCTGATATTCGAGCACGACCGAGCCCTGGTTCTCCGAGACCGCAGGGGTCTCGGGCAACTCCTTGAGCAGCCCGTCCCAATCTATGGTGGCACTGCCGAAGGTGTTGCCGCCGACCAGGCGCGAGATGAGCTCAGAGATGGCCAGGAAGCTGCTGGGTGTGTCTATGGCCTTGGTCGCTTCATGGCCGCCCTTGGCACCGATCAGGGCAACCCCGACCGGCACCTGGGTGATGCTGGGACTGGGGATGTCGCGCAGACCGGCCATCTGCATCTTGTCGCCGGCGATGGCCGCCCCGTGCTCGGGCACCAGGATCACCGCCACCTTGCGACCAGACTGCTCCAGCGAGGTGAGGAACTGATCCAGTTGATCGAGCAGGGTCTGCAGTCGCGCCTTGTAGGGGGCAATCTGGCGGGTGGCCGCGTAGCGGTTGCCGTCGTGCAGGGCGATGAGGTTGAAGAAGGTCACATTGCGTTCGGCCTTGCTCTTCTGCCGCTCACTCAGCCAGCGGGTGAACAGGGCATCATCCCGATAGATGGGCTCCCCATCGAAGGAGGCGAGATCGTGGGGCATTCCCTCCTTGCTCATGAGGGGGACATCCAGGCTGGCATACTGCTGCAGATCCTTGAGGTAGTTGCCGAATGCCCCCGAGTGATCCATGGCGACCTGCTTCTCAAACCCGAGCTGGGCCAGGTTGTCGAACAGCAGGCACTGGCTGGGCGCTGTCGTGTAGAGCCCCTGGTGGCTGGTCTGTCCGCAACTGGCCCGCAGCAGCCGGATGGAGCTCGGGCCGCTGTAGGAGGTGGCCGAGTTGAAGTGCTTGAACATCAGGTCCAGGTGGCGACCTATGGGGTGAGCCATCAGATCGCTGGCCGTCACGTCGCTCCAGGCCAGGGAGCAGATGTTGATGATGAGCACGTCGAAGGGGGCCGCATCCGCTGGCAACTGCTGCGGGAAATCCACGACCCTGTCCCGCTCCTGCGCATAGAAGCTATCGAGGTAGGCATTGAGATTCTGGTTGGTCGGCGGCGCGCTCTGATCCAGCTGCTCCGCCATGGATACCTGCTTGTCCTCAGGCTCGGCCGCCGGCTCGCGGCCCTTGTCGGTGCTGACGACCCGGGTTGCCTGGGAAGCAAAGGGATCCCCCAGCAGGGGCGAGAGCCACAGCCAGAGCAGGGCCAGCAGGATCCAGGGGGTGAAGCGCAGCCACTGGGCGATGAACAGATAGAGGGTCAGCATCACGAAGCCGGCGCCGACCATCTCCCAGTTGATGAAGCGGCCGAACAGCTCAAGCCAGTAATCCAGGGTAAAGGAGAAGACCTGCGCCCCCTGGGCGCGAATGCTCTCCATGCCCGGCAGCCAGGTGTCGTGATAGAAGATCCCCACCCCGACAGGCAGTGCCAGCCAGTGCCGGATGCGCCGCAGCCCAGCCCGGGGCAGAGGGAAGATCAGGAAGGCGGCAAACACCAGATTGATCAGGGGATGGAAATTGAGGTAGCCCGCCCAGAGCAGGGCAAACTTGGCAAGGAAATAGATATTCCAGCCACCCAGGCCGTGCCAGTCCAGCCAGGGGGAAGAGGCATTAGAAACGTGTCGAGTCATCGGCGATGGGTCACCCGTTATGGTGGGGCCCCGCAACGGGACCCAGGCACACTGCAATGTGTTGTCAGAAAATTCTCGGTTTATTATGCAACTGATCACTTGTCTCAGGTGGCCCTGCATGAGCTCCTGGCAACCGGGTGACTCTCATGATTGAGTGCCATATGCACGACAATGTTATCCAAGTGACACTATAAAAGGCATCCTCAGCGGCCAAAATGGGGGGGATTAATGTCATGGCTGGCAGATTCTGCAGGAACCACGCCGCCCGCTTGCTACGACAACAGCTGTCATCCTTGCCGCCATGCCGAACAACTTGAGGCCACTTCCAGATTACGCCATGATAACGGCCCCGGCCCAGAGCCGGCGAAAATTGGACAGTCAACTTCAAGGACCCCCCATGTTTGAACACGTCGATGCCTATGCTGGCGACCCCATACTCACGCTCGTCGAGACCTTCCACAAAGACACCCGCGAGCAGAAGGTGAACCTGGGGATCGGCCTCTATTACGACGAGCAGGGCCGCATTCCGCTGCTGCCCTCGGTGCAGCAGGCCGAAGCCCAGCGCGCAGCCGCGCCGGCGCCGCGCCCCTATCAGCCGATGGAAGGGGCCGCCAACTACCGCACCGCGGTACAGCACCTGCTGTTTGGCGCCGATCACGAGGCGGTCAAGGCGGGTCGCATCGCCACCATCCAGACCATAGGCGGCTCCGGCGCCCTGAAGATCGGCGCCGATCTGCTCAAGCGCTACTTCCCGACCTCCGAGGTGTGGGTCAGCAATCCGACCTGGGACAACCACAAGGCCATGTTCGAGGGGGCCGGCATCAAGGTGCACGACTACCCCTACTACGACGCGGCCACCGGCGGCGTGCAGTTCGACGCCATGATCGACTGCCTCGGCACCCTGCCGGCGAAAAGCATAGTGCTGCTGCACCCCTGCTGTCACAACCCGACCGGGGTGGATCTCTCCCGCGCCCAGTGGGACCGGGTGATCGCCCTGGTGGTCGAGAAGAACCTGATCCCCTTCATGGACATCGCCTATCAGGGCTTCGGCGACGGGCTGGAAGAGGATGCCTACGCCATCCGCGCCATGGTGGCCGCCGGTGTCAGCTTCTTCGTCAGCAACTCCTTCTCCAAGAACCTCTCCTTCTACGGCGAGCGCTGTGGCGGCCTGTCGGT
Source organism: Aeromonas sp. OTU364 (assembly GCF_038440395.1). Taxonomy (NCBI): domain Bacteria; kingdom Pseudomonadati; phylum Pseudomonadota; class Gammaproteobacteria; order Aeromonadales; family Aeromonadaceae; genus Aeromonas; species Aeromonas sp. OTU364. Next base: position 18,876 of record NZ_JASATR010000010.1, on the reverse strand, counting down.
CATCTGCCAGGATGCCGAAGAGGCGAGCCGGGTGCTGGGCCAGATGAAGGCCACGGTGCGCCGCAACTACTCCAGCCCCCCCACTCACGGTGGCCAGGTAGCCGCGGCCGTGATGAGCCAGCCCGAGCTGCACGCCCTCTGGGTCGGCGAGGTGACCGAGATGCGCACCCGCATCAAGGCCATGCGCCAGAAGTTGTTCGAGGTGCTGAGCGCCAAGGTGCCGGGCCGCGATTTCGGCTACTTCATCAGCCAGCGCGGCATGTTCAGCTACACCGGCTTCACGCCGGAGCAGGTGGATCGCCTGCGCGAAGAGTTCGCCGTCTATCTGGTGCGCTCCGGCCGCATGTGCGTGGCGGGCCTCAACAGCCGCAACGTCGACTACGTGGCGGACGCCATGGCCGCCGTGCTCAAGGGCTGATCCCCGCAAGCCCCGCTCAGGCGGGGCTTTTTGTTTGCTCCGGCTGGAAGGGCAATCCCGGCAGCCGGACGCCCCCCTCATCCTCGCCCGCACGGGCTTCATCCCGGGAGGTTTCATGGATCTCATCGCGCTCTCACGCCTCGGCGGACGCCATCTGGTGACCCTGCACCTGCTGCTGGACACCCAGAGCGTCACCCGCAGCGCCGAGCGCCTCTGCACCACCCCCTCCACCGTCAGCAAGACTCTCAACCAGCTGCGGGAGCTGCTGGGAGATCAGCTGCTCTATCGCCAGGGCAACCAGCTGTTGCTGACCCCCTTTGCCGAGCGGCTCGGCCCCAGCCTGCGCCGGCTGCTGAGCGAGCTGAACGGCCTCACCAGTCCGGAGGGCTTCAACCCCGCCAGCTGGCAGGGGGAGCTGAATCTGGCGATGCGCGAGAGCAGCATGATCTGGCCCATGGGGCCCGTGCTGGGGAAATTGATGCGGGAGGTGCCCGGGCTGGTGCCCGTCATCTGGAACAAGGATCAGCAGGGACTGGCGGCGCTGGCGGCGGGCAAGCTCGACTTCGTGATCCTGCCCCACGATCAGAGCCAGCCCCTGCCCAGCCAGCCTGGCCTGGTATGGGAGACGCTGCGGGAAGACAAGCTGGTCTGCCTGCTGCGCGCGGATCATCCGGCGCAGGATCAGCCCTGGGATCTGGATGCTTACTTAAGCTGGCGCCATATCGTCATTCGCGACAGCGAGCTGGCCGACCCCTTCTTCGAGCAGAGCCTGGCCCAGCGCCAGGTACGACGCCAGATTGGTGCCACCCTGCCGGACTTTGGCAGTGCCGCCGCCCTGCTGCGCCAGAGCGATCTCATCCTCACCGCCATCGACGGCTGGGCCGGGCAGGCCAGGCCGTCCGGGCTGGTGAGTCGGCCCGTCCCCTTCGATTACGGCGCCGTGACCCACAGCCTGGTGTGGTACGGCCCCCTGGGGGAAGATCCCGCCCTGCACTGGTTCCGCCAGCGGATCCTGCAGCTCGCACGGGAGCTGGGTGCCTGAGAGTACCGGGCGGCTCAGGGCTTCTTGGTGTAGATGGGGCTCGGGAAGGAGGCGACGTTGTTGCCCAGCTCCGTGATGCGGGCTGCCCCCTGCTTGCGCACCTGATCGATGCGCAGCACCTGGTGCATGGGGATCAGGGTGCGGTTGACGTCGGCAAACTCACTCTTGAGCTTCTCGTGACTGGGATCGACGATGAGCGCCGTGTGGTTGTCCCACACGAAGTTCGCGATCTCGATGAAGCCAAACAGCTGGCCCTGATTCACGTCCCTGACATAGACCTCGTAACGCTCGTTGTGACAAATAAACTGCACTCGATATATGGCGTTGGCTTCACTCATGGGTATCTGTTGATGGTGGGCGGTTTTCCCATTCTAGCCGCCACGTTGCGAGCACCAAATAGACAGACGTCACAGTTGCGTCATATCGGGTCTCAGGAGGCAGAACATTCGGCGCCCGTCACAGCGGCGGCAGGGAAACAGGGCCAAATCCTTTCACCTTCAATGCGTTGGACAACCTTTCAAGCTCCTCCATGGCGGCCTTCTGCCAGATCGTCGCCTCTCCGCGCACCCCGTGATGGCGAAAGCCGTTGAGACGAATGGGGACGGGCCCCAGGCTTTGCAGAAAGCTGGCCAGGCCCGCCTCCAGCTTGCCATCGGCATCGATGAAATCAGTGCGCCCCGGTACATGGAGCAGCCGCACTTCCGCCAGCTTGCCCGCCCGCGCAAGCAGTTGCAGCGAGGCCAGTACCCGCTCGCGGCCCTGACCGGTGAGCGCCTGGTGCGCCGACTCGCGCCACCCCTTGAGATCGATCATGGCGCCGTCCAGCACCGGCAGCAGCCGCTGCCAGCCCGTTTCGCCAAGGGAGCCGTTGCTGTCGAGCAGGCAGCTCAGGTGGGCCAGATCCGGCGCGGCCTTGATGGCCGCAAACAGGTCGATCACGAACGGCAGCTGGGTGGTCGCCTCGCCGCCGGAGACTGTGATGCCGGTGAGCAGCGGGCCGTAGCGCCGCAGCAGGGTCAGCACCTCGGCCACCGACATCTGGTGGGTCTTGGGGCTGGCGCTGCGGGGGCAGGCATCCAGGCAGCGATCGCAATCGGTGCAGAGCGACGCCTGCCAGCGCACTCGGCTCTCGCCAGGGCGGCCCTCGACCAGCGTCAGGGCCCCGCTCGGGCAGCCGGGCACGCAGTCGCCACAGTGATCGCACAGCCCTATGGTGTGGGGGTTGTGGCAGCCAGGGCAGCGAAAGTTGCACCCTTGCAGGAAGAGCACCAGCCGGTTGCCGGGGCCGTCCACGCAGGAGAAGGGCAGCCAGCGACTGACCGTCGCCGTGCGCCCTCCCTTGTCATCCTCAGTAGTCACACAAGCTTGCCTCAAGGCCCAGCACCCGCGGCGCCCGCTGGCGGATCCCGGTCAGCTCGCTCGCCTCGGCGCCGAGGCAGGTGGTCTGCAACCGCGACCCTTCGGCGGCGAAGCGGGCCAGGTCGCTCTTGCGGATCATGTAGCCGGTCACCCGCACCAGATCGCTGTCCGCCACGTTGGCACTGAATTCGCGCATGCCGAGGGCGAAGGCCCCCTTGCAGAGCTGCAGCAGCGCCTGCGGGTTCTGGCGTATGGTGGGATCCAGGGTCAGGATCTCGCTGATCCCGGAGTGGTAGTAGCCGTGGTGCGGGGCCAGGGCCAGCAGGTGGCTGGCGGGATCCGGCTCCTCCCCATAAGGGATGCGCACCCCGGGGGTGACCCCCTTGTCCAGGCTGAGCCCGCCCTGGGAGTGCAGCAGGGCACGCCCGCCCCAGGCGTGGGGCTGGGGCCGGGCCGTCACCCAGGCCGAGAGCCGGGCCGAGATGCGATGGCCGACCTGGTTCGCCCCCTCGTCGTGGCCATAGCGCCCGGGCAGCCCCGCCTTATCCATCAGCAGGTTCACCGCCTCCGCCATGCCAAAGATGCCGAACATGGGGACGAAACGCGCCTCCTCGATCAAGCCCTCCTCCACCAGGAAGCTGGCGAAGAAGCCGGACTCTTCGTGCAAGAAGGCGGCCCTTGCCTCGATGAGCCGGGAGGCCTGCTCGCAGTAGTGGGGCAGCCAGCGCGTCATGAACTCCTCGAGGTCGGCGCTCTGTTCGGCCATCCCCTTGAGGGAGAGGCGCACCAGGGTATTGGCGCCACCCCCGAGCGGCAGGGCGTTGTAGCAGCTGACGATGCCAAAGCCGCGCTCGTCGAAGGTCTCCCTGTGGATCGGGTAGTTGACGATGTGGGGCTTGGCGCACTGGGCTATGTTCTGCACCCCCTGCATCAGCAGACTGTCCGGGGTCGATGCGGGATCGTGAAACAGGCTGAGGTTCGGCGCCACCTGCTTGAGCTCGCCGTCGATGCGCAGGATCAGGCGGCAGATCCTGTTGTCGTCGGGGCCTATGTTGACGTGCATGAAGGCATCCGGCAGCACCCTGTCCAGGTAGATCCAGAAGCCTTTCAGCTTGCGATACAGCGTCTCGTCATCCAGCTCCCCGACGAAGGGCAGCAGCAGGTGATCGAGGCGCCCCAGCCAGACCGGCATGCCGGTGACCGAGGGCACATGGTGATAGAGGATGCGCAGGGCATCCAGGGCTTCGTCGAAATCCCGTGGCGGCGCCAGCTCCAGCCAGGGGGAGCCCTGGCGCAGGAACTTCTCGTAATCCGGCAGCACATAGCGCGGCTTGTAGGGGGCATGTCCCTCGAACATGTCGCACAGCACCCCTTGCGCCATCGCCTCGCTCACCTCGGCAGGGAGCGCGGGATAGGGCAGCGCATTCTCGGCGGCAAGCGCCAGGGCATGGCTCTTCTGAGCGGGTGAGAGCAGGGGGTCGCGCACTATGCGCTGGCAGCTGGCGGTGAGGGACATGGGAAACTCCTTGGCGGATGATGCCTAAATCCTCACACTCGAGAGGCCTTTTTTGAAGTGACATTCATAACATAACGGATGTCTGATAGAGACATCCGTTATGCAGGATCACGGCTCAACCCAACCAGGGTAGCAGCGCCGCCAGTCCCCCCTGCCAGCGCAGCAGGAAGAAGCCCCCCATGCCGACCACCACCACCACCAGGGTCGGCAGCCGCAGCAGGGTCAGCACCGTCACCAGCAGGGTCGCGGCCAGGTAATCCGGATCCCACTCCAGCCCCTTGCCCGGCTCATAGCTGAAGACGATGGGCAGCCAGATGGCGGTCAGCACCGACTGGGCCGAGAAGCTGAGGAAGGCCCCCATCTCGGCACCGGGCTGATAGCGGGTCAGCCGCGAGAAGAAGGCGAAGCGGTTGAAAAAGGTGATCAGGGCCAGCAGGCCTATCATCAGCCAGCCCATGGTCATCTCCTCATCCGGTGCAATACATAGCCCACCACCATGCCGGCCAGGGCCGAGATGATGATGTGGATCTCCGCCAGCAGCGGCTTGGTGAGCAGCGCAGTGCCGCCGCTCACCACAGTCGCCGCCACCATGGGCAGGTTCTTCATGGCGGGTATGGTCATGGCGATGAAGGTGGCGGCGATGGCAAAGTCCAGCCCCATCTTGTCCAGCCCCTCGATGTACTGGCCGGCGGCGATGCCGAGCAGGGTCGCCAGGTTCCAGAACAGGTAGAACACGAAGCCCGCGATCAGGGCATAGGCGGGGTTGAAGACGCCGTGGCGCTCCCTGTCCTTGAGTGCCACCGCGAACATCTCGTCGGTCAGGAAGAAGGCGAGGCTGGCACGCCAGCGCAGGGAGAGCGGCAGCACGTCCCGGCGGAAGGTGAAGCCGTAGAGCAGATGCTGGGAGGTGATGACCATGGTGGAACCCATGATGGGCAGCAAGGGGGTGCCCGCCCCGAACAATGTGGTGGCCGAGAGCTGGGCGGCGCCGGCATAGACCAGCAGCGACATCAGCTGGGCCTGCACCGGGCTCAGGCCCGCCTGCAACGCCAGGGCGCCGCACAGTATCCCCCAGGGGATCACGGAAATGGAGAGGGGGAGAATATCCAGGGTGGCGCGCCACCAGAGCACGCCCGTGCGCTCGGGCGCAGGGAGGCTCGTTCCTGACATCATGGGATCATCCTTGTGACTTCCAACGCGAGCCGGAAAAACTAGCACGGCGCGGGATGGGCTGTCACGCCATCCAGGGCGGAAATAAAACGCCCGCTGGGCAGCGGGCGTGAGGGGCGAGGATCAGGGCTCGATGATGATGGGGGTGCCAGGCTCGACGGCGTTCCAGATCTCGTCCATCTCGTGGTTGAGCACGGCGATGCAGCCATTGGTCCAGTTGGACGGCTGTACCCTGCGATCCCCCATGCGGTTGAGCTGACCATGGATCATGATCATGCCGCCCGGGCGCACTCCCAGCTCGTTGGCACGCTTGATGTCGTCCAGATTCGGGTAGTTGATGTGGATAGCCTTGTAGAAGCCGGAATTGCTCTTCTTGTAGTCGAGGGTGTAGCGCCCTTCCGGGGTACGCTGATCCCCTTCCTGCAGCTTGTGCCCCTTGGGAGCCGGCCCCAGGGCGACCCAATAGCGCTTGACCGGCTTGCCATCCTTCATCAGGGTCAGGCTATAGCTCGACTTCTTGACCACCACCATGTCGGCGGACAGGGTGGCAAAACTCAATGCGGGCCACAGCCCCAGCAAACACAACAATACGGCTCTCAATTTCCATCCCTCGACAAGCCTTCAGGGCTTTGTATTTAGCTAATCATCTGAATGTCGCCACTCTCTGGCGGCGAGCGAGCGCCATGATATGGGATCGCCGTGAATACTCAATATATCCAGAGAAACATATCTGTGACCCGCCTCGCCAGCGCTCAGCCAAAGCCTCTGCGCATCACCATAATTAATAGCCAAAACAGATAGATGGCGCAAAAAACAGGCGCACCTTGCGCCCCGACTCGGCGCCGCGGCCAAGATCCCGTCCCGCCTCGCCTGGCTTGCTTCCCGCTGAAATGAACAAGCCCTGCCGATGGGCAGGGCTTGCTGGTCGAGGAGCGCCTCACCGGGCGGCGGCGGGCTCGCGCCGATAATGCTGGCGGATCCAGGCCTCGAAGTCGGCCAGCATGCTGGTCTCCGACTCGAGGTTGTCGGCTATCAGCTCGGCGCCGTGCATCACCCGGATGTGGGCGTCTAGGGGCGTCCCCTCCCCTGCCGGCGGGCGCTGGCTCGCCGCCGTCATGCAGGCTGCGGCCGTCGCCCACGCCTGCGCCACGCTCTGGTTGCACGCCTTGGCCAGGGGAGCGGCGCTGAAGCCTTCCCCAGTGAGGCTCCTGAGCGTCTCATCGTGGGTCATGCCGTTGCCCGGCCCCCAGTAGTGAGCGGCCAGATCCGGCCCGATGCGCGGGTTGTCGGTGAGGTAGCCGTCGCGCGCCAGGAAGTAGGCACGGGTCTGCTCCACCGCCATCAGCGCCAGCAGGTAGCCGTGATAGGCGCAGGCCGACTCCTGATTCAGCAGGTGCGGAATGGCCAGCAGCGGACGCGGGCTCTCCACCCCCAGGATCTGGCGCTCCCAGCGACGGGCCAGCGCCAGCACTGCCTCTGGAGTGCGCTCGCTCTCTGCCATGGCGTAGAGATCCCGCTCGAAGTAGGCCACCAGCGCGATCTGGCGCTCGTTGAAGGCCCGAAACGGCTGGCGCGCCTCTATCATCCCCTTGATGAGCTCGTCGGGAATCGCCTCCCCCGCCGCGTTCCTGGCGTAGCCCTTGAGCCAGTCGGCGTCGTCCAGCAGGCTGTCGCAGAACATGGACTGGGTCTCGGCATAGGCCATGGAGGTGGGCGGGAACTCCTGGGAGAAGCAGGGGGCGTTGCCGGTGACGTTGGCAAAGTGCGCCGCATGGCCCCCCTCGTGGAACAGGGTGTTGAGGCCGCTCCAGCCGCTGCCCACCTGGGCCGGATCCGCCAGGCTGGTGAAGTTGACCACCGCCGGGACCCACTCCCCCTCCTGCCAGAAGCTCGGCACCGGGCCATGACAGAAGCCGTTCTCGTATTTTCCCTCCCGGGTCAGCAGATCCAGGGTCAGGGTGGCGCCGCGATACTGGATGCCGAGGCGGCGGAAGCTCTGGACCCAATCCTTCAGCGCCCGGGAGAAGGGCACATAGGGGTCGAGCTGGCGGGTCACGTCGCCGCTCACGCTGTAGCGCAGGTTGTGGGGCAGCAGGGCCGCCTCCCCCTTGGCGGATTTCAGCTCCGCCAGGCTCTGGTGCACCCGCTGCTCGGTGCGGGCGATGAAGTCGTCGAGCACGGCGAACAGCTGCTCCGGGCTCATCTGCTCGTTCTTGTGCACCTTGTAGTCGAAGTAGTCCCGATAGCCCATGGCCCGGGCGAAGCGGTTGCGCAGGGCCACCACCTCGAGAAAGCCGTTGCCGACCACCCACTGCTCCAGAGTATGGAACATGGCGATCGCACTCTGGCGCACCGCCTCGTCGCTACTGGCGGCCAGCGCCGTGCTGGCGGCGGGCAGGCTGCCGGCCACTTGCTGGCCCTGTTCGTCCAGCAGGGTGAGCCTGAGCCCCTTGCGGCGGGCGAACAGATCCGCCTCGGCGGCCACCAGCTCGTCCATCAGGGCGGCGGCGGCCGGATCCTCGATGACGTTGCACTCGAAGAAGGCTATCCAGCCTCCCAGACCGCGCTTGAGCTCTTCTTCCTCGGCCTGGGCCAGCATCTCCCGCAGTACCGGCAGACGAGCAGGATCGGCGCAGAACGCCTTGTAGGCCTGCTCGGCGGCGGTGAAGCCGGCCTGATCGTCGCTGATGCCCATGTAGGTGGACCAGAACAGATCCTCCTTGCGCCTGTGTACTCGCAGGTAGTCGGCGTTGAGCTGGTTCAAGTAATTCCTGGCAATGGAACTCATAACTTCCCTCTTGTTATGGGGCGGCCACGGGGGCGCCCACTCCTTTTTGGTGAAATGCCAACTCATTCACACTTCCTGCAAATAGAGCCGGCAAATGGTGCGCCGGGATGCGCCAGACCACGCTACCAAAAGCGAGGGTTTCTGTCTGCTGGCTATACTGGTTGCCAACACACTCAATTGGCAATCAACCATCACAACCTCTTGAAAGTTAAATAAATGTTAAACACAAAACAATCAAGGCCAGCCAGCTGACTGGCCCTCACCAGATCCGCACGGGAAAGAAGGAAAAGACTATGTTCAAGCTCGGTGATATCGCCGTGAGTCGCAAACTGATGCTGCTGCTCTCGGTGGCGCTGGTCGGCTTCATCGCACTGCTGCTCATCTCCGCCAGTGCCCTGCATCGCAACCTGATGAGTGAGCGGGAAGCCAGACTGCAGGCGGTGCTGGATCTCGCCATGAGCCGGATCCAGACCCTGGCCGCCACCCTGCCCGCCCCAGAGGCCCAGGCGCAAGCCAAGGCCATGCTCGACAGCATGCGCTTCGATGGGGACAACTATCTGTTCGTGCTGGACGAGGATCGCCGGGTGGTGGTGCACCCTGCCAAGCCCGAGCTGGTCGGCCAGCAGATGGGCGGGACGCCCGCCGAATCCCACTGGCAGCGCATGGTGGATCTCGGCAAGGGCGGTCATCAGGGCCGTCTGGAGTACCAGTGGCTCTCCCCCTCCGGCGAGGCGGCCCAGAAGATGTCCCTGGTGACCGGCTACCAGCCCTGGGGCTGGATCCTGGGCTCGGGCGTGCTGCTGCAGGACATCGAGGCCACCATCTGGTCCCAGTATGAGCTGATGGGAGGGGCCACCCTGCTGGTGATCCTGCTGATGGGGTGGCTTGGAGTGGCCATCAGCCGCTCCATCGTCAGGCCGCTCGCCGAGATCAAGGGGGCCATGGCCCAGGTGGCGGCCGGGGATCTGGTGGTGAGCATCCCGGTGCATGGCAAGGATGAGCTGGGGGCCGTCGCCACCAGCACCAATCAGGGGCTGGACGCCATTCGCCGCGCCCTGCTGGAAGCCAGCCAGGGGGCCCGCAACGTGGCGGATGCCGCCCTGCGCATCGCCGCCTCCGCCGAGCAGACCAACCAGGCGGTCAACAGCCAGCGGGATCAGCTGGCCCAGCTCGCCACCGCCATGAACGAGATGAGCGCCACCATCTCGGATGTGGCGGGCCACGCCGAGAACACCGCCCGCGACACCCGGGACGCCACCAGCGAGGCCGGGCTCGGCAACGAAGACGTCCACGCCAGCGTGCACGGCATCCAGGCGCTCGCCACCGAGGTGGAGCAGGCCACCCATCAGGTCAATCGACTCAAGGAGGGGGTGATGCAGATAGGGGAGGTGACCGCCGTCATCAGCGCCATCTCGGATCAGACCAATCTGCTGGCCCTCAACGCCGCCATAGAGGCGGCCCGGGCCGGCGAGCAGGGTCGCGGCTTCGCCGTGGTGGCCGACGAGGTGCGCCAGCTGGCCAGCCGCACCCGCCACTCCACCGAGGAGATCCAGAGCACCATCACCCAGTTGCAGCAGCGGGCGGTGACCGCCGCCAGCGCCATGGATGCCAGCCGCAAGCTGGCGGAGAGCAGCGTCGGCCAGTCCGAGAAGGCGGGGCAGGATCTCTCCCTCATCGTCAACCACATCCAGCACGTGAGCGATATGGCGACCCAGATAGCCACGGCGGCGGAGCAGCAGAGCATGGTGGCGGAAGACATGAACCGCAACGTCAACGGCATCAACGACTCGGCGCTCGAGATGTCCCAGGCCGCCTCCCAGCTGGCCCAGGAGAGCGAGTTGCTGGCCGGACTGTCGCGCAGCCTGGACGAGCGGCTGGCGGTGTTCAGGCTCGGCAATGGCCTCCCCCGGGATCTGGCGCCCGGTCAGGCCCCGCGCCCCTCGCCCTCCCGCCGCTCAGACCAGTACCCGCACCACTGACCGTCTGACACAGTCCCATCCCCTGCCGGCCTCGCCGGCAGGGGATTTTTTCATTGATGAAAAATGTCGCGATTTTGCATCTTTTGACAGAGCTGGCGAAGAAAAACCCAACTTGATGAATTAAATATAATTTTAAAAACAGAGTGTTAAGTGTTTGCTCTACTCCGATGAGGTCAAGCTGTAAAGATTTACACTTAATAATTTAATCAAAAGAAGCCATCATGGTGGCGCCGTCCTCAAGGGCGGCACCCTGACCCTTTATGTAGTCATTTGGCAAACTGGTTGAAAGGCCAGGACGCAAAGCCTCCGGTCTAAAGACATGTCGTCCAGGATAGCGGGGTTGCCACACTCAGGTGTGTCACGGGGAATTCCCCTGCCAACTTGACTGCCCACATCACCGAACAGAGGAATGTATGGCAGCAAAAATTCAACTCAATCATGTGGCCGCGGCGCTGGCGCTGCTGGCCAGCGGCGGCGTGCTCGCCCACGGTTACATCAGCCAGCCGGAAGGGCGCAACTATCTGTGCAAGACCGGCGGCAACAGCCAGTGTGGCGCCATTCAATGGGAGCCCCAGAGCCTGGAGGCGCCGTCCGGCTTCCCCGATGGCGGCCCCGCCGACGGCCAGATCGCCTCGGCCGGGCATCCGCAATTCGGTGAACTCGATGTCCAGACCAGCGATCGCTGGACCAAGCGCCAGGTGCAGGCCGGGCCCTTCGCCATCGGCTGGACCTTCACCGCCAACCACGTGACCCGCAACTGGCGCTACTACCTCACCAAGCAGGAGTGGAACCCGAACCAGCCCCTGACCAGGGACTCCTTCGATCTCAATCCGTTCTGCGTCATCGACGGGGGCATGGTGCAACCGCCCAAGCAGGTCACCCATCAGTGCACCCTGCCGGCGCGCACCGGCTACCAGGTCATCCTCGGGGTCTGGGAGGTGGGCGATACCGCCAACAGCTTCTACAACCTCATCGACGCCCAGTTCGATGGCGGCACCCAGCCGCCGCTGACCTGGAGCCAGGGCGGGACCATCTACCCCTCCACCGATCTGGTGGTCGGCGACAAGGCCAAGACCCGGGTATTCGACGCCAACGGCGAGCGCACCGATCTGCAGACAGTGCTGACCATAGGCTCCGCCGAGCAGGGTCAGAAGAACAACTGGGCCCACGATCTGGCCGCCAGGATCAACGCCGAGCAGAGCCAGATCCGCGCAGGCCAACAGGGCACAGATGGCCAGTTCAACCCGGTCTACGGCCAGAACCCCGTCTACCTGAAGGCGGGCAGCAACCTGCAGCGGGTCGAGGTCCAGCTCGAACAGCAGCAACCCCCGGTGGGCAACAGCATCAGCGTAAGCGGACTGGAGAGCGAATACCTGCTCGACAACGGCAAGGTCACCCTCAACTTCACCGTCACGGCCGAGGGGGATCTCGCGGTCACCAACACCCTGTATGACCATGGCGGCGCCGCCAAGGGCCAGACCGGCGCCGACATCAAGGACAGCAGCCAGAGCTTCACCATGGCGGTCGGCGGTCTGAGCGCCGGCCACCACCAGCTGGTGATCGAGGGCAAGCCGAAGGCGGGCGGTGCCCCCCTGCAGCAGACCCTGGACCTGATGTTCAAGGATCCCGCCAGCGGCGGTGACTACCAGTACAGCTTCCCGGAGGGACTCAAATCCTATGCTGCGGGCACCAAGGTGCTGCAGCCGAAAGATGGCAAGATCTATCAGTGCAAGCCCTACCCCTACAGCGGCTGGTGCACCATCTGGACCAGCACGGCGACCCAGTATGAGCCCGGCGTGGGCACCAACTGGCAGGATGCCTGGACCCTGGTGAACTGATCCCCCGCAAGCAGAAGAGGCCCGAGCGGCCTCTTTTTTGTGCCTGTCATCCGGGCTCACGGTGCCTCTCTGCACCCTGGGCCCCAGTCGGAAAAATCCCATGACGAAAGACTACTATGACCCCCTGAGCCGCCTGCTGCACTGGCTGATGGCCGCCGTCATCCTCTACGCCACCCTGGCGGGCTACCTGATGCACCTGGTGATCGACAGCCACCCCAGGCTGTTTCAGTTTCTGTCGGTGTTGAACATGTCGATGGCGACCCTGATCACCCCGCTCTTCCTGCTGCGCTGGGGCTGGCGGCACTGGCGCGCGCCCCTGCCCGAAGATCAGGCCCAGCCTCACCATCCCGCCGCCAGGCTGGCGCACGCCCTGCTCTACGGCCTGATGTTTGTGGTGCTGCTGAGCGGCTTCCTGATGCTGGAGCAGGGCTACTCCCTGTTCTGGCTCTACCCGGTCGCCAACCCGATCGGCTCACCGGAGATCAACGCCTTCTTCTTTGGCGTCCACCGCCTCGGCTGCCTGGCGCTGGCTGCGCTGGTCCTGCTGCACGTGGCCGCCGCCCTCTACCATCACAGGATCAAGGGGGATCGCACCCTGTATCGCATGCTGGGTCCCCAGAGCGGGCGCTAACCAATGCGCGAGGCTCTGGGCCTGGCTGAGGTGTCGAATAAGCAAGCAGGGAGCCAAGGGCTCCCTGTTTTTCGGACGCAGCGAGGCATTCAGATCTGGTAATCGAGCAGGGGCTCGTTGCTCATGGCCCTGGCCTGGATCTCCGCCAGCGCCAGCTCGGGGTTGCAGAGCTGGATGAACTGCCAGGTGAAGTTGTGCTGGAACTGCCCCTGCTTGAGGCCGATCCAGGCGGTGTGCGGCGCAAACAGCCGGCTGCCGTCGAGCTGCACCAGCCCCTTGTCCCGCTGGGGATCGAACGCCATGTCCGCCAGTATGCCCACCCCCATCTCCAGCTCGACATAGGTCTTGATGACGTCGGAATCCTGGGCGGTCAGCAGGATCTGCGGATGTATCCCCGCCTCGGCGAAGGCCTCATCCACCCGCACCCGCCCCGTCAGGCCCGCCTGATAGGTCACTATGGGCCAATGGGCCAGGGCCGCCAGGGTGAGTTCCCGCTCGGCGGTGAGCGGGTGCTGCTCCGGCACCACTATGTTGTGGTGCCAGCGGTAGTAGGGAAACGCGACCACGCCTTCGCTCTTGTCGAGCTGCTCGCTGCTGATGCCGATGTCCACCTCGCCGGTCTGCACCAGCCGCACTATCTCCTCCGGGCTGCCCTGACGCAGCTCCAGCTGCACCAGGGGGAACTGCTCGCGAAACGCCTTCACCACACGGGGCAGGGCATAGCGCGCCTGGGTGTGAGTGGTCGCTACCAGCAGCCGCCCCGAATCCCGGTTGGCGAAGGTGCTGGCCAGTTTGCGGATATTGTCGGCGTCCCCCAGGATGCGCTCGGCGATCACCAGCAGCTCCTTGCCCGGCTCCGTCATGCCGAGCAACCGCTTGCCGTAACGGATGAAGAGCGCGAGCCCCAGCTCCTCCTCCAGCTCGCGGATATGGCGGCTGACCCCGGACTGGGAGGTAAAGAGGGCATTGGCCACCTCGGTCAGGTTGTAATCCCGCCGCGCCGCTTCCCGGATAATGCGTAATTGCTGAAAATTCACCTCATCGCCTCCTGCGCTGAGTGGCGGTGGATGCTGCCACCGTCCTCTTGTTATTGGGTGGCCGGATCAGAGTCCGGCTGCAAGCCTGAAAAGAGTCTCGTCTTGGGCACTCGCCCTCAAATCTGGTAGTCGGGATAGAGCTGCGCATGTCGGGCCACCAGACGCACCCCCTGGCCGGGGGCGAAGGCACGGGCGGCCTCCTTGCTCAGCTCGGCCTCGTAGTGAGCCCCCCTGGTCTCGCCATCCCCGCGCAACTCCACCCGGATCCGCGGCCCCATGGGCAGCAGACGGGTGATGGTGGCGCTGATGCCACCCGGTGCATCCGCCGGCAGTATCTCCAGCTCGTGGGGGCGCACATAGGCAATGGCCGCACTGCCCTGTGCCAGCTGGGAGCTGATGGGGCCCCCCAGCTGCTGCTCACCTATGCCAAGCCCCTGCCCGGCCACCCGGCCGCGGAACAGGTTCACGCTGCCGAGGAAGCTGTGCACGAAGGCGGTGGCGGGCTGGTCATAGACCTCGGCCGGAGTGCCGATCTGCTCGACCCGCCCTGCGTTCATCAGCACCACCCGATCCGCCACCTCCAGCGCCTCCTCCTGATCGTGGGTCACGAACAAGCTGGTGACGTGCAGCTCGTCGTGCAGCTCCCGCAGCCAGCGGCGCAGCTCCTTGCGCACCTGTGCGTCGAGGGCACCGAACGGCTCGTCCAGCAGCAGCACCTTGGGCTGCACCGCCAGGGCGCGGGCCAGGGCGACCCGCTGGCGCTGGCCACCGGAGAGCTGGGTCGGATAGCGCTCGGCCACGTGGCTGAGCTGCACCAGATCCAGCAGCTCCTTGACCCGGGCGCGGATGCTGGCTTCATTCGGCCGATCGGAACGCGGCTTGACCCGCAGGCCAAACGCCACGTTCTCGAACACCGTCATGTGCCTGAACAGGGCGTAGTGCTGGAACACGAAACCGACGTTGCGCTCGCGCACGTGGAGATCAGAGGCATCCTCGCCACGAATGATGACGTTGCCGCTGTCGGCCTGCTCCAACCCGGCGATGATCCGCAGCAGTGTGGTCTTGCCGCAGCCGGAGGGGCCGAGCAGCGCCACCAGTTCACCGTCGTGAAAATCGAGGTTGATGTCGGCCAGGGCCGCGTACTGATTGAAATGCTTGTTGAGTCCTTGTACCTGAATGCTCATGGCAGCCTCTTGAATTCGGTGATCAGTGAGAGTGAGTGGGCTGAGCGCGCAGCCGGGCCAGCAGGGTCTCCCCCAGCAGGGTGAAGATCCCGAACAGGGCCAGCAGGCTCGCCACCGCGAAGGCGGCGCCGGTCTGGTACTCGTTGTAGAGGATCTCGATGTGCAGCGGCAGGGTATTGGTCTGGCCGCGAATGTGGCCGGAGACCACGGAGACGGCGCCAAACTCCCCCACCGCCCGGGCAGTACAGAGCAGCAGGCCGTACATCAGGCTCCAGCGGATGCCGGGCAGGGTGACCCGCCAGAACATCTGCAGGCCGCTCGCCCCCAGCATGATGGCGGCTTCCTCCTCTTCCGGACCACGGGCCTCCATCTGGGGCAGCAGCTCGCGCACCACGAAGGGCACGGTAATGAAGGTGGTCGCCAATATGATCCCCGGGGTGGCGAAGATGATCTTGATGTCGTGCTCGCTCAGCCAGTCGCCGAACCAGCCGCGGCTGCCGAACATCAGCACGAACATCAGGCCCGCTATCACCGGGGAGACCGAGAACGGCAGATCGATGAGTGTGATGAGCAGCTGCCGGCCCGGGAAGCGGAAACGGGCGATGGCCCAGGCGGCCGCCAGCCCGAACAGCAGGTTGAGGGGCACGGAGCAGAGGGTCACCAGGGCGGTCAGGCCGAGGGCGCTCAGGGCATCCGGCTCGCTGATGGCATGCCAGAAGAAGGCGAGGCCCGGGCTCAGGGCCTGGATAAAGACGGTGGCCAGCGGCAGCAACAGCAGGGCGGCGAACCAGCCCAGCCCGACGCTGATCAGCAGCCACTTCACCCAGGCGGGCTCACGGGTCACGGCAGGTTGGCGTACCTGAGTGGCAGGCACTCCATCGAGGGCCAGATCCAGGCTTGCGTTGGATGCGTTCATATCCGGCTTCCTCCGATGCGTGCCCAGCTCCAGGCCTGCAACTTGTTGATGATCAACAGCAAAACAAACGAGATCAGCAGCATGACGGAGGCGATGGCCGAGGCACCGGCATAGTCATACTCCTCCAGGTGGCTCATGATCATCAGCGGCGCGATTTCCGACACCATCGGCAAATTTCCGGCGATAAAGATGACGGAGCCGTACTCCCCTACCCCGCGGGCAAACGCCAGGGCGAAACCGGTGAGCAGCGCCGGGATCAGGGTCGGCCACAACACTCGCGCGAAGGTCTGCCAGCGATTGGCCCCCAGGCTGGCGGCGGCCTCCTCCTGTTCGGTCTCAGCCTCTCGCAGTACGGGCTGCAGGGTGCGCACCACAAACGGCAACCCGATGAAGGTGAGGGCGATCACCACCCCTATGGGGTTGTAGGCGAGCTCGATGCCAAAGGGGGCAACCCACTGACCTATCCAGCCGTTGGGGGCGAAGATGGCGCACAGGGCGATGCCGGACACCGCAGTGGGCATGGCGAACGGCAGGTCGATGAGCGCATCCACCAGGCGACGCCCGGGGAAGCTGTAACGCACAAGCACCCAGGCCAGGATCAGGCCGAACAGGCTGTTGAGCAGGGCCGCGACAAAGGCGGCCCCGAAGCTGAGCCTAAAGGAGGCGAGTACCCGGGGAGAGCCGATAACCTGCCAGAACTCGGCGGCGCTCAGGTGGTTCACCGCAAACAACACCAGCGCCGAGAGGGGCAACAGCACCAGTATGCTCAGGTAGAGCAGACTGAAGCCCAGGGTCGGCCCCAGACCAGGGAGGACGGAATAAGAACTTAATCGCATAACACATCCGTTTGTTATAAATACTTTCGATACGCTGATTCTGCTCACGACCGCCAGTGACAACAAACACCAATAACGCCTTTGCTAAGCACTTTTTTATCTAACAACGGCAAACCAGGGCCTTTAGAGTGATAAATAGAAAAAAAGGTCTTTTATATAAATAAAAGACCTAACAAACGGAGCGGTGAAACCTGAACTGTGGAGACAGTCACTATGGGATCAGGGTGGCGAGCCTGTCTGATATCTTGCGGGAACTCTCCTTGTCATATGGGCAGAGGGTCAGCGGAAGCTGAGGGCAGCCCGCCTGCCCCATTCGGTCGAGGCGGGATCCACCACCATCTCGGCCCTGTGATGAAGGGTGTTCAGCAGATTGAGCCCCTGACTCCACTCCCCATGACCGGACTGGGCATTGATGTGGCCAACCTCGCCGGCATCGAACAGCGGCACCTGCCACTGGCGACTCCAATACTCGGCACGTTCGAAGCTCATCCAGGGATCGTTGCGGCTGGCGATAAGCTGGGCGGACACCTTGATGGAGCCCGTCAGCGCCTCGTCCGGGATGCCGAAGCGGGCCGGATCCGCAGGTGCCACTATCAGGATGGAGGAGACCTTGTCCGGTTGCAGCCGGGCGGCGGCAATCGCCGTCAAAGCGCCGAAGGAGTGGGCCACCAGGTGGACCCGGCTGCGGCGGCTTCTGAGCTTGCTCGCCAGCTTGGTGCTCCAGACCGTGAGGTCCGGCTTGTCCCAGGGCAGACCCAGCATCCGCTGCCACTGGGGAAATTGCTGGTGCCAGCGACTCTGCCAGTGATCCGGCCCACTGTTGTGCAGACCGGGAACCAGAAGGATCTTGTTCATCATGGTGCTCCTATCTGTTGTCACAGGGACCAATCACCGTTAGCGGCCCGGTTGGTAAATCTGGTCGAACAGCCCGCCCTGGGCGAAGTGCGTCTTCTGTGCCTTGTCCCAATCCCCTTCCAGATCCTTGACGGTAAAGAGCGCCAGCTGCGGGAACTGGGCCGATGTCTCCTTGAGGATTGCCGGGTTGCTCGGGCGATAATGGTACTTGGCGATGATCCGCTGCCCCTCGTCGGAATAGAGGTAGTCAAGATAGCCCTTGGCGACCGCTTCGGTGCCGTGCTTCTTGGCTACCTTGTCCACCACGGCAACCGGGGGTTCGGCCAGGATGGAGACCGAGGGCACCACGAGCTCGAACTTGTCGCTGGTCCCCGGCTGATTCAGCACCAGCAGGGCTTCGTTCTCCCAGGCCAGCAAGACGTCGCCGAGGCCCCGCTCGATGAAGCTGGTGGTGGCGCCCCGGGCGCCGGAATCCAGCACCTTCACGTTCTTGAACAGATCGCCGACAAACTGCCTGGCCCCCTCTTCAGTACCGCTCTTCTTCAGGGCATAGCCCCAGGCAGCCAGGTAATTCCAGCGCGCACCGCCGGAGGTCTTGGGGTTCGGGGTCACGATGGCGACATCCTTGCGAACCAGATCGCCCCAGTCCTTGATCTGCTTGGGGTTGCCCTTGCGCACCAGGAAGACGATGGTGGAGGTATAGGGAGACGCATTGTTGGCCAGGCGTCCCTCCCAATCGCTGGCGGTAAGACCCGCCTTGGCCACGGCATCGACATCATAGGCCAGCGCCAGGGAGACCACGTCCGCCTCCAGGCCGTCCACCACGGCACGGGCCTGCTTGCCGGAGCCACCGTGTGACTGGCTCACCACCACATCATCCCCCGTCTTGGCCTTCCACTCCTTGGCAAAGGCGCTGTTGTATTCCTGGAACAGCTCGCGGGTCGGGTCATAAGAGACGTTGAGCAGGCGCACCTCGGCCGCATTGGCCTGGCCGAGTGCCAGCAGAGAGAGCAGGGTCAGGGCGGTCATTCGCAATTTCATGGTGATACTCCATATCGTTGGGTTGAGTACAGAATGCCGCCTTCCACATATATCAGGAAGAAAGAAAAAGCGCTTTGCTTATCTCTTTTACGCATATTAGGCCAATCACCAACCCACGCTAACAGCCTCGATCAAGCCCCTCCATGCCACTGGTCGCCCAACTCGTCACTCATCACCGTCAGATTGCAGGCACGAAAAAGCCCAGTCTGTTGACTGGGCTTGCTCACTCGCGTGCTGAAGGCGCATAGCAAAAAGGCCTTCCCCTG
>NZ_JASATR010000009.1:0-146775 GCF_038440395.1 Aeromonas sp. OTU364 | reverse complement strand
GCGTTTCAACCCCCCTGAAACACTACCGCCACTACTAAAGGCTCGACATACCGGCGAGTTGCCACATGCTCTCTGCTTGTCACCGGGTTTCACTCGGCTCCCATTGGCGCTCCGCCACTAATTTTTGCTCTGGTGCATATGAAGCAGAGGGAGAGACAAATCGTCCACTCAACAGACTTGGCTGCTCTATGAATAAAGAAGTGATGAAGTAGCGCCTCTGGGGGGGGGCCAAGGCGTCCCGCTTTTCTGCCCAGGGCAATGGATATTGGTTTCGATAACTGTGGTCAGGGGTTGTCCACGAGATGCATGCGATGCTTCTTATGCCTGCGGGTGAGGTGATTCAGGCAACAGCTCCGGAACATGGGGTAAGTGCGCCCCCAGGGTGGGTTGATTCGCTGGAATGCATATAAAGAAAAGGGGACGGCGTCTGCCGTCCCCTCAAGTCATCTCGTCCAGTCCCTGAACTGCCATGCTCCCTGCAATCCTTGACTCTATCCTTTCCTTTGGAATTTCCCCTTCCCAGTCCATTGGGGTGTCCTGTGGCCATCCTAGCCTGGCAATCACTCCTGATTGCTTCACCGTCTCCGTCCTGGAGGTGTCCATTACCACATCCCGTGGTGTTCCTTGCGTCATCCTGAAGAGTGACTATCCGTGCCACTCGGCCTCATCCCGAGGTGTCCTGCGACCGCATCCTGCGGTTGTCCTGTCATTCCTTGTGATAACCATCCGGGTTATCAACCTCATCCTGAGGTGTCCTGCCACGTCCTGTGGCTTTTCCTATTTATGCGCTGTTCCTGCATCCTGCCGGACCAGCCGTCCTTGTGAGACCCATACTAAGGCAATCGTGGGCAGGAACAAGGCATGGAAGGTCATCAGATAACGCCAGATGATGAATGAATATCTGTCATGAATCTGAATTTGTCTTTTTTATCAGTGTGTTATTTAGTTTCTCAGGAAAGCATGGGGCTCTCGGGATGGTTTCACGTACGGCTCAACACTGAGGGGTCTTACAGGAGGAATGGCGGATCTCTCACAACCAAAAACCGGGAGGAAAACGATGGTACAGAAGGCTCAATCAGGGGTGTAAGAGTTAAAAATTAATTGAATAATTATGTGTGAAAAACAGACAAAAGCCGAGCTCATGCTCGGCTTTTCATCATTCATCCGATTGTGCTCAGCTGACCCGGGTGCCCGGTGTCGGATATGCCTTGCGCAGGGACTCCGGTGCCAATACTTCCAGATTGCCACTCATGTTGTTCAACCAGGAGCGGAACTCGGGCGTATCCTGGACCTCGGTCTCCACCACCACGCTGCGCTTGTCGTAGCGGGTCATGCGCGGGTTGTGTCCCGGGATCTGCCCATCGATCAGGGTGGGGCAGTTGGCATCGATGCGTCCGACGAAGCGGATCGGGCCACTGACGTCCTGATAGCCCTGGTCGCGGATCAGCTTCTGGACGTTGAAGTCCTTCGGTTGGGTGGCGCTGAAGTTGGTCAGTTCCACGTTCTTGATGTGATCGAACGGGATACCATAGACCTTGGGATCCAGCTCGGACAGGGTGCAGAGCAGGATGGGGCCATCGGGCTGGTTCAGGATCCCGAGCGGATTGATGCGGTCATAGCAGAGCCACACGGTGCGTTCCTTGATGACACGCTGGATCTCGGCGCTGAACTTGCGACCACGCCAGAGGGCGTCGCGGATCAGGGTGCTGCGGCGGATCTCCGGGTTGCCGGCAAATGGACGCGGCGACTGATGCACGCTCTCGAGCCAGCGCTCCGCCAGTTCGCTCTGGCTGTCACGGATCACCTGGCTGGCCTTGTCGACCAAGGGGTTCAATTCGGTCAATACACTCGCCGGTAGCAGTTGGCTCGCCTGATCACTCCAGGTTTTCAGGGCCACCGCCAGGGAGAGCGGCATGATGTTGGCAAAGTCGTTGAGACCGTGGCGCTCGAAGCACCAGCCGTGTGGTTTGCTGCGCTCATCCGAGGTGAGGTCGAACAGTCCCATACCGGACATCTCTTCCAGGTCCCGTTGCACGGTACGCAGACTGACGTGAATGCCTTCCTCTTCCAGTTTTACCTGGAGTTGGCTGGCGGTCAGCTTGTAAGGGCGGTGCGGGATGCAACGCGCCAAGGTCAGTTGTCGTAACAGCTTCTTACTCATGGTGCATGCCTTCACTGGTTTAGCGTTGAGTGTATCCTAGCCATGGCATGCGACAGTCTATGTCGCAAGTTTTGCTGCGACAACTGTCGCCATTTTCATACATAACGAGCTAACTAATTGATAATAATCGACAATCAAAGCGTGACGGGGGTTGTTTGGCGCTGTTTTTTGCCAAAATAAAGCGTTCTCCAGATTTGCCCGGTTGTCACGACAAGGGAGAAATGTATAGGGAGCCAGGGGGGAGGAGGGTATTCGGCAGGGGGAGAGAGGTGAGGGACTGGGCCCTCACCGACAAAGAGGTCGTTCAGGCCAGCCAGGACCAGGCTGACTTGGTGATGGCGGCGCCAATCATGTAGCCAAATACCGCGAGGGCGGCGACCCCGGCGATCAGCTTCTGGCCGCGCGCAGGGCGCTTGAGCGCCATGACGCCGAGCCCTATGTAGAGCACCAGGGCGATCAGCTTGGCCATCAGCCAGGGCTGCTGGCCTGGGCTCATCTGCAGGGTGACCGCCAGCAGCACGCCAAACAGCAGCAGCAAGGTGTCGTTGATGTGGGGCAACACCTTGATCCACTTCTGCTGCAAGCGCCCGCTGCCAGCCAGCGCCAGGCTCCAGCGGTAGATGAACAGCAGCAGGCTGACCATGGCCAGGGTCATGTGCAGGTGTTTGAACATGGGGTAATAGGCAATCATATTGCTTCCTTGTCGTTGTCGGGCAGACCGCTGTTCCAGTTGTGCGCGTGGGTACGCTCCTGTCCTTCCTGATCGTCTTGCAGCAGATCGGAGAGGATCTCGCGGTATTGCAGGCTCTTGTTGATATAGGTGTGCTCGTCATCCAGGTAATTGACCTGTTCCCGCAGCAGCCGGTTGTCATACTGCTTGAACACCTGACCCGCACGCCAGGCCTGGTTGGCCCGGAATCCGAGCTGGGTCAGTGCCTCTACCCCCAGATCCACGGCCGATCCCAGGGTTTCCCGGTGCACGCTGTCGACGCCGTGTCGAAGGATCTCGTGGGCATGGGGCCTGTCCTGGGCGCGGGCCAGGATCTTGAGGTGCGGGAAGTGTTTCTTCACCATCTCGATCACCTCGAGGGAGGTAGCCGGATCGTTGATGGAGAGCACCA
This sequence comes from Aeromonas sp. OTU364, assembly GCF_038440395.1. NCBI lineage: Bacteria > Pseudomonadati > Pseudomonadota > Gammaproteobacteria > Aeromonadales > Aeromonadaceae > Aeromonas > Aeromonas sp. OTU364. Next base: position 143,493 of record NZ_JASATR010000009.1, on the reverse strand, counting down.
GCAGCCTGGCCTTGTGGGCCCCGGCGGCATGGAGCAGGTCGAGCCGGCTGGCATCGCCGTAGAATACCTGATAGCCGTACTTGCGCAGCATCTCTATCTGGCTGGCGTCCTGCTCCAGTATGGTGGTGCCTATGCCGTGACCGTGCAGCAGACGCCCCACTATCTGACCGAAGCGGCCGAAGCCGGCGATGATGACAGGGTGCTCGACCAGTTCCGGCTGCTCGTGCTCGGGGGCATCGCTCTGGTTGCGGTAGTCGAACCAGGGCTGGATCACCCGATCGTTGAGGATCAGCAAGAGCGGCGTCAGCGCCATGGAGAGCGCCACCACCAGGGTCAGCAGCGAGATGGTGTCACCGGGCAGCACCTTGTTCTGGGCGGCGAACGAGAACAGCACGAAGGCGAACTCCCCTCCTTGTGCCAGCGCCAGGGCGAAGGTCCAGCGTTGGCTCGGCGAGATGCGAATGATCAGGCCGAGCACCATCAGCACTCCCCATTTCAGGAGCATCAGCCCTATCACCAGAGATGGAATGAGCAGGGGATGGGCGGCAAACAGACCAAAGTCGATGCCGGCGCCCACCGACATGAAGAAGAGGCCGAGCAGCAGCCCCTTGAACGGCTCTATGTCCGCCTCCAGCTCGTGGCGATACTCGCTGTCCGCCAGCACCACGCCGGCGAGGAAGGAGCCCAGCGCAGGCGAGAGGCCCACCGACTCCATCAGCACTGCGATGGCGATCACCAGCAGCAGGGCGGCGGCGACGAAGATCTCCCGCATGTGGGACTGGGCGATGGCACGGAACACCGGCCGCATCAGGTAGTGGCCGCCCAGCACTATGCCGGCGATGGCGGCGACCACCAGCAGGCCGTGCTGCCAGCCCGCCAGATCCGGATTGCCGTTGCTGGCCACAGGCGCGATGGCGAGGAGCGGCAGTATGGCCAGGATGGGAATGACGGCGATGTCCTGGAACAGCAGCACAGCGAAGGCGGATCGCCCGCTCTCGCTCTGCATCAGTTTGCGCTCCTGCAGGCTCTGCAGCACGATGGCGGTGGAGGAGAGCGCCAGGATGAGACCGATGGCGAGCCCCTGCTGCCAGGGCAGGCCGATGAGATGAGCGACCCCGGTCAGGGCCCCCGTGGTGAGCAGCACCTGCAGGCCGCCGGTGCCGAGTATGGGTCCCTTCAGCTGCCACAGCAGGGCAGGGCGCAGCTCCAGCCCGACCAGAAACAGCATCAGCACCACCCCGAACTCGGCGAAGTGCATCACATCCTTCTGCTCCCCCACCAGTCCCAGCAGGAAGGGACCTATGATGATGCCCGCCAGCAGGTAGCCGAGCACGGAACCCAGCCCCCAGCGTTTGGCCAGCGGCACCGCTATCACCGCCGCCGAGAGATAGATCAAGGCGTCAAACAACAATCCGTGCCCCATCAGCCGGCCCTCCGTTCGTCTCTGTTCCTCAGGGCCGGCAGCGCAAGCCCGATGAAAATCCAACCTGTCGTCATGACAACTCCCCCAGCAGATCCCGCAGATAGGGGCTGCCAGCGAGCTGGGCCGGGGTCAGCCGCTCATCGCGCAGGGCGCAGATCAGCTGGCGGTAATCCTGGCCACAGCGGCGCAGCGCCTCCGGGTCTTTCAGCTTGTGGAAGGAGTGCAGCACGAAGGGGGGCAGCCACTGCATGCCGCACAGCTGCGCCGTCTGCTGGAACGGCAGCAGGAAGTCGAGCAGCGGGCGCTGGTTGTAGCCCTCGCTGCAATATGACTCCGGAGCGCCCCCCGTGGTGATGGCGGAGAGCCACTGCTTGCCACTGAGGGCATGGGCCTCGGGGCCGTAGGCGTAGCCATACTCCAGCACCAGATCCAGCCACTCCTTCATGATGGCCGGGCAGGAGTACCAGTAGAAGGGGTGCTGGAAGACGATGATGTCGTGCTCAGACAGCAGGGCCTGCTCCCGCTTCACGTCGATGAACATGTCCGGGTAGTGGTGGTAGAGGTCGTGCAGGGTGATGCCCTCCAGACCGTCGAGTGCCTGCAGCAACTGCCTGTTGGCCCTGGAGCTCTGCAGGGCCGGGTGCGAGAAGATGATCAGAATGCGTTTCATGAGGTCCTAGCCTGAAGAGGGGCCTGGTGCCGATAAAAAAGGGCGGTGAGCTGCGACGTTATCAAGAAGCACCCCGGCTCGCCAGTGGCGGACGTGAATGACGCCTGTATTGGACTCTCGTGGCCGCTGGTTGTGGCAGTGTCTGACGGGGGATGACCCTCGCCCCTATTCCAGCCTCTTTTGATCTCCCGCAGGGGGAGGGCTTGACCCTCCCCCTGGGCCAAGGGTTACCATAGGCCCTCTTCGATCACTGAGTCATCCCATGGTCCTGACCCGTCGCCAACTCGCTCGCGCCCGTCGCTGGCTCCCCCTGTGGAGTCTGCTGCTGGTGTTGATGTCGTTTGGCAGCCGGGCTGCGACGGACCTCTGTACCCTGACCACCCATTGCAGCCAGAGCGAGCGCACCCTGGAGAAAGCCATGCCCTGTGGCAGCTTCACCTCTGCCCTCGCCATGACGGCGCTGATGGACAACAGCCTGACGGTCGCCGTACTGGAACCCGATGCGCCGGATTTCCTCTCTCCCTCCCTGTTTGTGCCGGATGCTCCCAAGGCGCGGCTGGAGCGTCCCCCTCGTCAACCCGGTTGAGTCGATTTTTCCCCTGTATTGGGTATTTCTTCTTATCCGAGGTGAGTCATGTACAAGTCCCTGTTACTGGCCGTGCTGGCCGGTACCGTCAGTTTTTCTGCTCTGGCAACCGAGCAGATGACAGTCTACAAGTCCCAGTATTGCGGCTGCTGCAAGACCTGGATCAAGCACATGGAAGAGAACGGCTTTGCGGTCAAGGTCGTCGAAACCGAGCAGCTTGAACCCATCAAGCAACAGTACGGCATCACCCCTCAGCTGGCCTCCTGTCACACCGGGGTGGTGAACGGCTATGTGGTGGAGGGGCATGTGCCCGCCGCCGACGTGCAGAAGCTGCTCAAGGAAAAGCCGGCGATCCGCGGCCTGACCATTCCGGGCATGCCCCAGAGTGCGCCTGGCATGGATATTCCGGGTCAGCCCTACCAGGTGCTGAGCATCAGCGAGGAGGGCGCGACCAGAGTCTGGTCGAGCTACCCCGGCTGACGAACACTGGTCATGAGCCGGCACCACTCCATCATGTGAGGCACACCTGAGCGAATCCGTGCCGCTCATGGCCAGAGCAGGAGGGCCACCCTTGTGAGAGGGTGGCCCTTTTTCATGGTTTGGGGCCGAATGTCCGGGGATCACTTGCAACCCAGGGCGACAAGGGGCAGATTGATCGCCAATTTATTTTCTCAGGGGCGATGTTCCGGTTTGCCAGCCTTGTTTCCGCACCGGCGGAGTGAGCGGCGGCGGCCTGATCGTCAATTCATGGCGCTCCCCGCGAGCCTGCCTGCCCTGTTACAGCGCAAAGGATGCGACATGTTCATCTTTCCCCGAGGGTTGCTGCTGCTGGCTTGTCTGGTCGCCGTGCCCTGTACCCATGCCAATGAAGAGCCCGTCATGCCGACAAGCGAAACCCCCATCCTGCCTCCTGTGGCCCCCAAGCACCCCCATACCCTGAAAAAGCACGGGGACGTCCGGATCGACAACTACTACTGGTTGCGTGACGACGATCGGCAAAAGCCCGAGGTGCTGGACTATCTCAAGGCCGAAAATGCCTACACCGAGGCCATGCTCAAGCCGGTCAAGCCGCTGCGTGACCAGCTCTACAAGGAGATGGTGGCCCGCATCCCCCAGCAGGACGAGTCCGTGCCCTATGTGAAGAACGGCTACCGCTACCAGACCCGCTATGAGCCGGGCAAGGAGTACGCCATCTACTCCCGCAGCAAGGTGGGGGAGAAGGACGCCAGCCTGATGCTGGACAGCAACCAGCGCGCCGAGGGTCACGAGTTCTATTCGCTGGGGGCGCTCGAGGTGAGTCGCAACAACCGCTGGCTGGCGGTGGCGGAAGACTTCCTCTCTCGCCGTCAGTACCAGATCCAGTTCCTCGATCTGGAGAGCGGCACCTGGGCCGCCGACAAGCTGGAGAACACCTCGGGCAACCTGGTGTGGGCCAACGACAGCAAGACGGTGTTCTATGTGCGCAAGCACCCCAAGACACTGCTGCCCTATCAGGTCTATCGCCACGAGCTGGGCAGCGATCCCGCCAAGGACAAGCTGGTCTACGAGGAGAAGGATGACAGCTTCTACGTCAGCCTCTATGCCACCACCTCGGAAGACTTCATCGTCATCGCCCTCTCCAGCACCACCACCAGCGAGGCGCGCCTCATCGACGCCAACACGCCGGTTCAGGCGCCGCGCCTGTTCCTGCCCCGCCAGGTGGATCACGAATACAGCCTGGATCACTACCGCGGCCGCTTCTATGTGCGCTCCAACAAGGATGGCAAGAACTTCGGCCTCTACGAGACCAGGGAGAGCCCGGTGGATCGCTGGAAGGCGGTGATAGCCCCCAATCCGGACGTGCTGCTGGAGAGCTATGCCCTGTTCAGGGACTGGCTGGTGCTGGAGGAGCGCAGCAAGGGGCTGACCCGGCTGCGCCAGATCAACTGGCAGAGCGGGGAGCAGAAAGAGATCGCCTTCGACGATCCCGCCTATGTCACCTGGCTCGCCTACAACCCGGAGCCGGAGACCAGCGCCCTGCGCTATGGCTACTCCTCCATGACCACGCCGTCCTCCACCTATGAGCTGAATCTGGACAGCGGCAAACGCACCCTGCTCAAGCAGCAGCCGGTGGCGGGCTTCAAGGCCGACCAGTACGCCAGCGAGCGGGTCTGGGTGACCGCCCGCGACGGGGTGGCGGTGCCTGTCTCCCTGGTCTATCGCAAGGATCTGTTCAAGAAGGAGGGCAAGAACCCTCTGCTGGTCTATGGCTACGGCTCCTACGGCGCCAGCATGGATCCCGACTTCAGCAGCTCGCGCCTGAGCCTGCTGGACCGCGGCTTCGTCTACGCCATCGCCCATGTCCGGGGCGGTGAAGAGCTGGGGCGCCCCTGGTATGAAGACGGCAAGCTGCTGAAAAAACAGAATACCTTCCACGACTTCATCGACGTGACCGAGGCGCTGGTGGCCCAGGGCTATGGGGCGAGAGACCAGGTCTACGCCATGGGCGGCAGCGCCGGCGGCCTGCTGATGGGGGCCGTCATCAACCAGGCGCCCCAGCTCTATCGCGGCGTAGTCGCCCAGGTGCCCTTCGTCGACGTGGTCACCACCATGCTGGACGAGTCCATTCCCCTCACCACAGGGGAGTACGACGAGTGGGGCAACCCGAACCAAAAGCGCTACTACGACTACATGAAGAGCTACAGCCCCTACGATCAGGTCAAGGCGCAGGCCTACCCCAACCTGCTGGTCACCACGGGTCTGCACGACTCCCAGGTGCAGTATTGGGAGCCCGCCAAGTGGGTCGCCAAGCTGCGGGAGCTGAAGACGGACGACAACCAGCTGTTGCTCAGCACCGACATGGATGCCGGTCACGGCGGCAAGTCGGGTCGCTTCAAGGCTTACGAGGACATCGCCCTGGAATTTGCCTTTATTCTGGAGCTGGCCAGGCCGAAGGCATGAGGCTGGGTTAACCGCTTGTTGCTGAACCGCGATCCGGGCGCCAGAGATGGCGCCGATGCGCAGATGAGATCAGGCCGGCGAGGGCAACCCCGCCGGCCTGTGTCTTGCACCCTAGCCTGATCCTGTCTCGGGGCGCCCTCAGCCAGATGGCAGCCCTTGTCAGTAAAGGGTTACAAAGGAATCCGCCCCCTCCATTTCCCCTCTGCCTGCGCACAGAAAACCAATTAATCCACGACCGATGAATTGATGATCCAGTTCAAATTTCTCGCTATTTAAATCCGCCGCTTTGCCATTTTGTTTGATTTATGTTGGCGCTCTGTGCCTAATCAAGGGGTTACAACTTTTGATCCGGCTCTTTTGTGGTCGAATCACCCTCAGTCGGCATGACGCTGATTATCTCACCGCAGGATGATGGTGGCTTTGGGAAGAGCCGTTGGCGCTCGACCCTTTCCTCATATGAGGTCATATAGGCGGACCCAGTCTTGGTGCGGGTCCGTCTCATATTCACCCGGGAATCGGGTGAGATAAATCAATGAAAAGGATGAAGAACATGAAAGGATTATCCTTGGCGTGCGCCCTGTCGGCGGCCCTGGTCGGTGTGTCGTTTGGTGGTCCGGTACAGGCGCAGGAGCGCTTCGTGACCATAGGCACCGGCGGTCAGACCGGCGTCTACTACGTGGCTGGCCAGTCCATCTGTCGTTTCCTCAATCGCGGCGCCGCCGATCACCAGATCAAGTGCAATGCGCCGGCCAGTGGCGGTGGCGTGGCCAACGTCAACGGCATCCGCAGCGGTGAGTTCAACTTCGGCATCATGCAGTCCGACCACCAGTACAAGGCGATGAAGGGGCTGCCCCCCTTCCAGGCCGAGGGGGCCATGGATGACATGCGCGCCGTCTTCTCCCTGCAGAGCGAAGTGTTCACCATTCTCGCCCGCCGCGACGCCAAGATCGCCGGCTTCGACGATCTGAAGGGCAAGCGCGTCAACATCGGCAACCCGGGTTCCGGCCAGCGCGACACCATGGAAGAGATCATGGCGGTCAAGGGCTGGAAGAAGAGCGACTTCGGCCTGGTCTCCGAACTGAAGCCGGCGGAGCAGGCCTCCGCCCTGGGTGACAACAACATCGACGCCATGAGCTACTTCGTCGGTCACCCGAACGGTGCCATCCAGGAAGCCTCCACTACCACGGACGCCGTGCTGGTGCCGGTGACCGGCGCCGACATCGACAAGCTGCTGGCCGAGAAGAGCTACTACACCAAGGCCGAGATCCCGGGTGGTCTCTACAAGGGCAGCGACAAGCCGACCCCGTCCATCGGTGGCAAGGCGGTGCTCTCCACCAGTGCCAAGGCCGATCCTGAAGTGGTCTACCAGCTGGTCAAGTCGGTGTTCGACAACCTGGATCGCTTCAAGCGTCTGCACCCGGCCTTCGCCGATCTGAAAGAGGCCGACATGATCAAGGTGGGTCTCTCCGCGCCCCTGCATGAAGGCGCCGCACGTTACTACAAAGAGCGTGGCTGGCTCTGATTGAAGGCCTGCCGGCCTTCCATCGTTCTCTTCGACACCCGCCCGCCACACCGGCAGCGGGTGTCGTGTCGTTGTACTCGCAGGCAAAAGTTAACCCTATGCAAGAAAAACAACTCTCTACCGAGGAACTGATCGCCCAGGACGTGGGCGCCCGGCTGCCCCTCGGCCTCATGGGCTGGCTGATCACCGGGCTGGCGCTAGCCTGGTCCCTGTTCCAGCTCTGGATCGCCTCGCCGCTCCCCTTCATTTTCGGGGTCGGCGTACTCAATGACACCGAAACCCGCGCCATTCACCTGACCTTCGCCCTGCTGCTGGCCTATCTGGTGTTCCCGGCCTTCCGGCGCTCCCCCAGAGACAGGGTGCCCCTCGGCGACATCGCCCTCGGTCTGATCGCCGCCGGTGCGGCCGCCTATCTGTTCGTCATGTATGAGGCCCTGGCCCAGCGCCCCGGCAACCTCACCACGGCCGATCTGATCACCGCCTGCATCGGCATTCCGCTGTTGCTGGAAGCCGCCCGCCGTGCCCTGGGCCCGGCCCTGGCGGTGATCGCCCTGGTGTTTCTCGCCTACAGCCTGGCCGGCCCCTGGATGCCAGGGCTGCTGGCGCACCGCGGGGTGAGCTTCACCGCCCTGGCGAACCACCAGTGGATCACCACGGAGGGGGTGTTCGGCATCGCCCTCGGGGTCTCCACCAGCTTCGTGTTCCTGTTCGTGCTGTTCGGCGCCCTGCTGGAGCGGGCCGGTGCCGGTCACTACTTCATCCAGCTCGCCTTCAGCCTGCTCGGCCACCTGCGCGGCGGCCCGGCCAAGGCGGCCGTGGTGGCCTCGGCCCTGACCGGGGTCATCTCCGGCTCCTCCATCGCCAACGTGGTGACCACGGGCACCTTCACCATCCCCATGATGAAGCGGGTCGGCTTCTCCAAGGAGAAGGCGGGGGCGGTCGAGGTGGCCTCCTCGGTCAACGGCCAGATCATGCCCCCCGTGATGGGGGCGGCGGCCTTCCTGATGGTGGAGTACGTGGGCATTCCCTACGTGGAGATCATCAAGCACGCCTTCCTGCCGGCGGCCATCTCCTACATAGCGCTGCTCTACATAGTCCACCTGGAAGCGCTCAAGCTCGGCATGCAGCCCATCGGCGGCCATCAACCCAAGCCCTGGCTGCGTCGCCTGACCGGCTTCGCCTTCGGTGCCACCCTCATCAGCGGCCTGTCGATGGCGGTCTACCATGGTCTGGGCTGGCTCAAGCCGGCGCTGGGGGACTATGCCCTGCCGGGGATCGCCCTGTTGCTGGCGGCCGTCTATCTGGGTCTGCTGAAGATAGCGGCCAGCAATGCGCCGCTGCCCGCCGAGGATCCGGATCAGCCCCTCACCGAGCTGCCGAACACCCGCGCCGTGCTGCTCTCCGGCCTGCACTTCCTGCTGCCTGTGGTGGTGCTGGTGTGGTGCCTGATGGTGGAGCGCCTCTCCCCTGGGCTGTCGGCCTTCTGGGGTACCGTCATGCTGGTGATCATCCTGCTGACCCAGCGGCCGCTGCTCAACTGGCTGCGTACCGACGGCAAGCATGACTACGGCTCGGCCCGCGATGGTCTGGTGGACTTGAAGGAGGGCCTGGTGGCCGGTGCCCGCAACATGATCGGCATCGGCATCGCCACCGCCACGGCGGGGATCATAGTCGGTGCCGTCTCCCAGACCGGGGTCGGCCTGGTGCTGGCGGATCTGGTGGAGATGCTCTCCATGGGCAACCTGCTGCTGATGCTGATCCTCACCGCCCTGCTGAGCCTTATTCTCGGCATGGGGCTGCCCACCACAGCGAACTACATAGTGGTCTCCAGCCTGCTGGCCCCTGTGGTGGTGACGCTGGGGCAGCAGAACGGCCTCATAGTGCCGCTCATCGCCGTGCACCTGTTCGTGTTCTACTTCGGTATCATGGCGGACGTGACCCCGCCGGTGGGGCTGGCCTCGTTCGCGGCGGCTGCCGTCTCCAAGGGGGATCCCATCAAGACCGGGATCACCGCCTTCTACTACAGCCTGCGCACCGCGGCGCTGCCGTTCCTGTTCATCTTCAACACGGATCTGCTGCTGATCGACGTGGACTTCGCCCACGGGGTGCTGATCTTCGTGGTGGCCACGGTCGCCATGCTGATCTTCGCCGCCGCCACCCAGGGCTGGTTCCTGGTGAAGAGTCGCTGGTACGAGAACGTGCTGCTGCTGCTGGTGGCCTTCACCCTGTTCCGTCCCGGTTTCTGGATGGACATGGTGCATGATCCCTATCGTGAGACGCCTCCCGCCCTGCTGGCCCAGACCCTGGGCGAGGTGGAAGCGGAGAGCACACTGCGACTGCGGATCCAGGGGGAGGATGCGGTGGGCAAGCTGCGTCAATCCACTGTGCTGCTGGCGGTACCGGCCGGTGCCGATGGCGAAGAGCGATTGGCCGGCCTGGGGCTGACCCTGTACGAGCAGGATGGCAAGACCCTGATCGACAACGTCACCTTCGGCAGTCCGGCGGCCGCGGCCGGCATGGAGTTTGATCAGGAGATCCTCTCCGTCAAGGCGCCTACCGAGCGCTGGCACAAGGAGCTGATGTGGATCCCGGGCTTCCTGCTGTTTGCGCTGGTGATCTGGCTGCAACGGCGACGGGCCACCCGCTCATAGACACCACCAATAAAAACGGCGCCTCGATGGCGCCGTTTTCAATACCGGGCAGGCTAGTTTGACTGGGTCTGCTTCTGCTTTTGCAGCTGATCCAGGGTCTGTTGTTCCTGCGGGCTCAGACCAAGCTGTTCACAGGCTTGTTCGAAGCTGATCCCCAGGTGGCACATCATGATGTCGATGGCGGGCAGGTAGTTGGTCATTGCGTCTTCCATGGTGATCTTCCAGAGCTGTCTCTTATGCCCGAGCCGCGAGCAGGGGGCAATTAGACTTTAGGTGTAGGGTGCCATCTGCTTCACCCCCCTGCCACTGGGCGGGGGAATTTGCTACTCTTGCGGGCACTAAAGAGGTTGCCGTGTGACCGCGAGCAATCGGTGAGGAGCAGGGCATGTTATTGAGTTTCTTGATCATCGCATCTGGCTGGTGGCACATCCGCGCGGCTTATGGCTCAGACTCCCGTCAGTTCTACATCAGCAAACCCCTGACCATGCTGTTCATCATCGCCCTGGCCTTTGGCTACCAGAGCGATGACCACAACGGTTCCCACGCCTGGATCCTGCTCGGCCTCTGCCTGTCGCTGGCCGGTGACGTGCTGCTGATGCTGCCACGGGATCGCTTCATCCAGGGACTGGCGGCATTTTTTGTCGCGCACCTCTGCTACATAGTCGGCTTCGCCCAGGGCCCCCTTGTGCTCAAGCTGGTGGATGGCCTGCTGCTGTTGCTGGTGGCTGGCATGGTGTTCGGCCTGCTGTGGGGCAAGCTCGGGGAGATGAAGATCCCCGTCTTCTGCTACATGCTGGTGATCATCGGCATGGCCTGGGTTGCCGCCGGCGCCTGGCACGCCTCTCTTACCGCCGGTTCTGCTGCGGCCCTGGTGGGGGCGCTGATGTTCCTCTTCTCCGACAGCATGCTGGCGCTGGACCGCTTCCGCCGCCCCTTCCCCCATGCCACGGCCTGGATCATGAGCAGCTACTTCGCCGCCCAGTTCCTGATCGCCGCCTCCCTGGCAGGCTGAGCGCCTCGGGGCCCTGTGCAGAGGGGGAACGGGGCACGCACTCCCATACAAAAAAACGGGCCATGGGGCCCGTTTTGTCATGCCGGTGTCACGCCTCCAGCGGTTCGGCATCCGCGGCCCTGGGGGCCGGCTGCCTGAGCAGCAGCATCAGGGCGCTGGCGATGAGCAGGAAGATGCCCATCACGTAGAACACCTGGTTGTAGGCCATGATGGCGGCCTCCCGGTTGATGGTATTGGACAGCATGGCTCTGGCCTGCTGCTGGGCGAGTGCGGGATCCGAGCCCTGGGCCATCATGGTCTGGGCCAGCTGCAGCAGGTAGGCCTGCCCCGCTATGCTGGTGGCGGCCAGGGTGCTGCCTATCTGGCTGGCGTGGATGCGGGTGTCGTTGTCGATCAGGGTGGCTATGATTGCGATGCCGAAGGCTCCCCCGAGGTTGCGCAGCACGTTGAGCAGGGTGGAGGAGGAGGGGATCTCCTCCGGGGTCAGACTGGCGGTCGCCACCAGGGAGAGGGGCACCATGATGAAGGGCTGGCCCAGGGCCCGCACTATCAGCGACTGGATCAGCTGGGGGCCGGCGTAGTCGGCGCTCATGTTGACGTTCATGAAGCAGCTGATGGCGAACACCAGGAAGCCGAAGCTCACCAGGTAGCGCGGATCTATCCGGGTGACCAGCCTGGGTACCAGGGGCAGCACCAGCAGCTGTGGCAGGCCCATCCACATCAGCACTTCCCCTATCTCCAGGGCGTTGTAGTTGTGGATCTGCGCCATATAGAGCGGCAGCACATAGATGGAGCCCATCAACGCCATGCCGAGCACCAGGTAGGCGAAGCAGGCCAGGGCGAAGCGCGGGCTGTGCAGCAGCCGCAGATTGACCAGGGGATGGCGGCGCAGCAGCTGGCTGATGACGAAGAACACCAGGGCCACCACCGAGATGACGGTGAGCCGCACTATGAAGCTGGAGCCGAACCAGTCTTCCCGATTGCCCTCCTCCAGCACCACCTCCAGCAGACCCAGCCCCATCGCCATGGTGACTATGCCGATGAGATCCACCCGCTTGATCACCTCCCAGTCCACCGGCTTCCTGTCCAGTCCGTGGGCCAGCATGGCCATCACCAGCAGGCCGGGGGGCACGTTCAGGTAGAAGATGTAGTGCCAGGAGAGCTGCTCCGTCAGCCAGCCCCCCAGCGTCGGGCCTATGGCGGGGGCGAAGGTGGCGCACAGGCCGAACAGCGCCATGCCGGTGGCCCGCTTGTGCAGCGGCAGCAGGCTGACAATGAGGGAGAAGGCCATGGGGATCAGCGCCCCGCCGGTGAAGCCCTGCAGCGCCCGGAAGACGATCATGCTGGTGAGGTTCCAGCTGAACGAGCAGAGCACGGAGGCGACGATGAAGGCTCCCGTGGTCCACAGCAGGTAGCGGCGCACGCTCAGCCCCCGGCTCAGCCAGCCGCTCAGGGGGATGGCGATCATCTCCGCCACCAGGTAGGAGGTGGAGATCCAGGAGCTCTCGCTCAGGGTGGCCGAGAGGGCGCCCTGAATGTCCTTCAGGGAGGCGTTGGTGATCTGGATGTCGAGTATGGCCATGAAGGCGCCGATGAGGCCCCCCATGACCGCGATCCAGTTGCGACGTGGAATGGGTTCCATCAGTTGGCGGCGACCACGGGATCAGGGGTGCGGGTGTCCACTATCACCTCGCTGGAGAGACCAGGACGAAGCTTGCCCGCCAGTGCGCCCGGCTCTGGGATGCGGATCTTGACCGGCACCCGCTGCACTATCTTGGTGAAGTTGCCGGTGGCGTTCTCCGGTGGCAGCAGGGCGAACTTGGCGCCGGTGGCGGGGGCCAGGCTGTCGATGATCCCCTCGACCGGCTGATCCGGATAGGCATCCAGGATCACCTCCACGCGCTGACCCGGTTGCATGTGCTGCAACTGGGTCTCCTTGAAGTTCGCCTCGACCCACACCTGTTGCAGCGGCACCAGGCTGGCCACCTGCATGCCGGACTGCACATAGAGCCCTTCCCGCAGGCTGCGCTTGCCTATGATGCCGTCCGCCGGGGCCCGCAGCTCGGTGTAGCCGAGTTCCAGCCTGGCCTGTTCGAGCTGGGCTTCACTCAGTGCCAGTCTGGCCTGGTTCTGCTTGGCTTCGGCGTCCAGCACCAGCAGGCGCTCGCGAGCGGCCTGCAGGGCGGCTCTGGCCTCCTGCTCCTGGGCCTGATTGACCTGCAGACCGGCGCGCACCTCGTCCAGGCTGTCCTGGGAGCTGTAGTTGCGCTGATTGAGCTGGCTGACCCGGCGCACCTGCTGCTGGGCCCTCACCTGCTCGGCATTGGCCGAGGCGACCCTGGCCTCGGCCTGACGGATCAGGCTCAACTGCTGGGTACGGGTGGCGGCCAGGTTCTCCGCGGTCGCCTGATTGAGGTGCAGATCGGCCTCGGCCTCGAGCACCCGGGTTCTGTACTCCCTGTCGTCCAGTCTGGCGATGAGCTGGCCGGCCTTGACCTCCTGGTTGTCGGTCACCAGCACCTCGCTGATGTAGCCAGGCAGCTTGGAGCCGATGCCGGTCACCTCGCTCTGCAGATAGGCGTTGTCGGTGCTCTCGAAATGGCGGCCGTGCAGATACCAGTAGGCGGCAAACAGCAGGCCGAACAGGGCCAGCAGCAGGGCTGCCAGCAGGGGGATCTTCTTGTGTTGACTCATGATATGGGTTTTTCCTGAACTGTGGCGGGCAGGCTAACATCGTGTAACTGTTTCGATTAGTATCCATTCATGAGATATACAGTTTCACTGGTGAGACAATGGACCTGAACGCAGCCTTGATTCTGGTGCGCATCGTCGACAAGGGCTCCTTCACCGCCGCCGCCCAGGAGCTGGGCATGACCAAGGCGACGGTGAGCCGCCGCATCGCCGAGCTGGAGCAGCACCTCGGCGTGCGGCTGCTCTATCGCTCCACCCGCCAGCTCACCCTGACCGAAGCCGGGGAGCAGTATTACCTGCGCTGCAGCAAGGCGGTGGAGGAGCTGGCCCAGGCCGAGCTGATGCTGAGTGCCAGCCAGCAGGAGGTGACAGGCACCCTCAAGCTGGCGGTCCCCATCGAGACGGGACAGCTGGTGGTGGGCCGGCTGGCGGCCCACTTTCTGCAAGCCTATCCGGGGCTGCGGGTGGATCTGGAGCTGACCAACCGCATAGTGGATCCCATCAGCGAGGGGCTGGATGCCATAGTGCGGATCGGCGACATGAGCGACTCCAACCTGGCGGCACGGCGCCTGTGGAGCACGGGGCGCCTGCTCTGCGCCAGCCCGGATTATCTGGCGCGCAGCCCGGCCATCACCCGGCCCGAGGATCTGGTGCGCCATGAACGGGTCGCGGTGAGCAGCGGTTTTCTCGCCTCCCACTGGTGTTTCGAACGGGATGGCCGGGAGGTGCTGGTGGATCCGCCGTCCCGCTTCCAGGTCAACAACATCACCTGTGCCAGAGAGGCGGCGAAGGCCGGGCTGGGGCTCGCCTCCCTGCCCGCCATGTTGTGCCATGATGAGCTGGCCGACGGCTCTCTGGTGGCCCTGCTGCCGGACTGGCAGCAGCCCAAGGTGCCCATCTATCTGTTGTTTCCCGAGCGGCGGCTGATGCCGCGCAAGTTGCGGGTGTTTATCGATTTTCTGGTGGCCAACGGCCCGGCTTACGGCATCGACAACCTGCTGTGAGCGGCAAGCGGCCATAGAGAGTGATGGTCCGGTGGCTGGCGCCGTCGGGGCATCGACAAGGGGTTGCGAGGTGAGGATTTATGGAGCAGTGGATTAATTTGTATCGAGCCTCTCATTCGCTGGAGGCGCATGCCTTGAAAGGGGCACTGGAAGTCGAAGGGGTGCGGGTGCGGCTAAGCGGGGAGGGGCTCTCGGGGGCGCTGGGGGAGTTGTCCGTGGATCTGCTGCAGGTCACCCTGATGGTGAGCGAGCAGGATCGTCAGCGGGCAGGCCGGATCATAGAGCGCTACCAGCAGCGCCAGGGCAATGGCTGGCTGTGCGGCCAGTGCGGAGAGGAGAACGGCGCCAACTTCGATATCTGCTGGCGCTGCCATCACGATCCCCAGGATCACTGAGATCTCCCCCTTCTCCCGCCCCTCAGCGCAGGGTGAAGTCGATGTCCTCACCCGCACTGGCATCGTGATAGATCGCCAGATCCAGCTCCTTCTCGCTGCGGGCGATCAGCACTGACACCAGGATGTCGCCGGAGACGTTGACCGTGGTACGGGCCATGTCGAGGATCCTGTCTATTCCGGCGATGAGCGCCACCCCTTCCAGCGGCAATCCCACTGCGGTCAGGGTCAGGGTCAGCAGCATCAGCCCGGTGCCCGGCGTTCCGGCCGTGCCTATGCTGGCCAGGGTGGCGATGCTGATGATGGTCAGGTAATCCACCACGTGCAGATCCACCCCGAATGCCTGGGCCACGAACAGCGCCGTCACCCCCTGATAGAGGGCGGTGCCATCCATGTTGATGGTGGCGCCTATGGGCAGCACCTTGGCGGTGATGGCGGGGGAGACCCCCAGCCTGCGCTCGGCGCAGGCCAGGCTGATGGGCAGGGTGCTGCTGCTTGAGCTGCTGGTGAAGGCCACCGCCTGGGCGTCGACGATGCTCTTGAAGTAGTGCAGCGGATTGAGGCGGGCCAGCAGGATCAGCAGGCTGCTGTAGACCCCGAGCACGTGCAGCAGGCAGCCGAGGTAGACGGCGCCTATCACCTTGAGCAGGGGGAGCAACAGGCTCACCCCGTATTTGCCCGTCATCCAGGCCATCAGGGCGCAGACGCCATAGGGGGCCAGCGCCATCACCATCTGGGTCAGCTTGAACATCCCCTCCGCCAGGGAGGTGAAGAACAGGATGGCGGGGCGGCCGCGCCGGCCGGTGGCGTTGAGGGCCAGGGCGAGGGCCACCGCAAAGACGATCACCTGCAGTATCTTGCCATCCACCATGGCCTGTACCGGGTTGTGGGGCACCAGATGGCTCAGCACGCTGGCCAGGGTCGGCTGCACCATCACCCCGGTCCGTTCGTAGGGCCCCATGTTGGCGCCCATGCCGGGCTCCAGCAGCCAGCCCATCACCAGGCCGATGCAGATGGCGACGGCGGTGGAGCAGAGGTAGAGACCTATGGCCTTGCTGCCGATCCTGTCCAGGGTCTTGCCCTTGAGCAGGGCGGTGAGGCCGGCGATGACGGAGCAGAAGATGAGGGGCACCATCAGCATCTGTATGGTGTTCACGAACAGGACGCCGATGGGCTTGAGCAGCAGTGCCTGCTCGCTGAAGCAGAGCCCCAGACCTATCCCGGTCAGCATGCCGAGCAGTGTCTTCAACCAGAGCGGGCGGCGGGTCCAGATCCGCCAGGGCTTGAAGACCAATCCATGGAACAGCATGACGCCAATGTCCTTATTTTCTGTCTGCGATGGCAAAGGGGGCGCTAGTGTAGCCATCCCCCGATCAGGTTGCCACATTATCGACAAAGCGAGGCTCACGGCCAGCCCGGGGGAGCTAAAAAAGGCGTTTTGTTGGCTTATATCAAGATCGGGGACCTGGGTTCAGGCTCTAATGGACATCTGACATGATGATTAAAGAGGCTTGAGATGTCCCAGTCGATACACGGTCACGAAGTGATGGAGATGATGCTGGAAGAGGGGGGCCATTTTACCCGGGCCAGCCTCAGGGAGGCGATTGAGGCGCGCTTTGGCGCCGACGCCCGCTTCCATACCTGCAGCGCGAGCGAGATGGATGCAGAGGAGCTGATCGACTTGCTGGCCAGACGCGGCAAGTTCATCGAGTCCGAGCAGGGCTTCCAGACCCGGGCCGACAAGATCTGCAACCACGGCTGATCCCGCGGCGAGCGCGCCAGGGCGCTCGCCGAATCCCGCCTCCTTTGTTATATTTCGCCCTCTCCCTCCTCTGTTAAAGGCTTGGCCTGGGCAACGCCCGGAATCTGTATGGATACTTTCTCCGCTGCCGTCATGTTGTTTCTGATCATGGATCCGCTGGGCAACCTGCCGGTCTTCCTCTCCATCCTGCGCCATGTCGATCCCAAGCGGCGGCGCAAGGTGATGATCCGCGAGCTGCTGTTCTCCCTGGCCATCATGCTGGGCTTCCTGTTTGCCGGTCAGCAGATCCTGAGCTTCCTGAACCTGCGCCAGGAGGCGGTCAGCATCGCCGGGGGCATCATCTTGTTCCTCATCGCCATCAAGATGATCTTCCCGAGTCCCGGCGGCGTGACCGGGCTGGCGGCGGGGGAGGAGCCCTTCCTGGTGCCCATGGCCATCCCCATGATAGCGGGCCCCTCCATACTGGCCTCCCTGCTGCTTTTGGCGAACCAGGAGCCGACCCGGATGGCGGACTGGTCCCTGGCCCTGCTGATGGCCTGGGGCGCCAGCGCCGTGATCCTGATGTTCTACGAGCTGTTCAACAAGCTGCTGGGTGAGCGAGGACTCACCGCCGTGGAGCGGCTGATGGGCATGCTGCTGGTGATGATCTCGGTGCAGATGCTGCTGGATGGGGTGCACCACTATCTGGCGGTGACGGGCCAGGGGTAAGAAGAAAGGGGCTGCCAGGCAGCCCCTTTCTTATTGTGCGTCCATGACGGCCAGCGCCTCGTCCTGGCGGGACGGGTCGCCTGGGGTCTCCAGCTTGCCCATGATGAGGGTGAGCAGGGTCTCCCGCAGCCAGCGGTGGCCCGGATCCTCCTCGTGGCGCTGATGCCAGATGAGCAGGTGGGAGATGCTGTCCAGGGCGATGGGCAGCGGCAGCGGCACCAGCGGATAGACCTGGGTGGCGTGGCGGGCATAGAGCCGTGACAGGGTCACTATCATGTCCGAGTGCATGCCCATGCGCAGCGCCGCCTCGAAGGAGGGCACGGTCGCCTCGATACGGCGGTAGAGATCCTGCTCCGCCAGCTTGTGATCCAGCATCCAGCGATCCCGTCCCTCGCAATAGGTCTGCACATGGGGATAGGCCAGGTAGCGGGGGAGATCCCACTCGGGTTCGCGCAGGGCCGGGTGATCCCGCTGCACCAGGCAGGTGAGGTCATCGATGGCGAGCAGTCGCTGGCAGATGGCGTTGGGCAGGGTATCCAGCCTGAAATCCGAGTTGATGCAGTTCTCCCGCACCGTGAAGGCGATGTCCACCTGACCCTGGCTCATCTCGGTCAGGCTGTGCTCTGTCCACTCCTCGTAACGCAGCCGGATCCCCGGTGCCTGGCGCTTGAGCTCGCTCAGGTAGAGCGGCGCGAACAGGGTGAAGGCGCTGTCCATGCTGGCGATGACGAACTCCCGCTCTGTGCTGGCGGGATCGAAGGCGGGGGGCTGGATCAGGTTGTCCAGGGAGAGCAGTATGGGTTGCAACTGCTGCTGCAGATCGAGGGCGCGCGGGGTGGGATCCAGCCCGTAGGCGGAGCGGACGAACAGGGGATCGTCGAAGGTTTCCCGTAGGCGACCCAGGGCCTTGCTGACGGCAGACTGGCTCAGATGCAGACGGCGGGCGGCCCGGCTGCCATTGCGCTCTTCCAGCAAGACTTGCAGGATAATCAACAAATTAAGATCTATGCGCCCGAGCTGTTCCAGCAACATGATATGAATCCTCTTCAATTCTTAGATGAATTTATACCATTTGTTTTCATATCTTGGCGACCCTATGCTCGACCTGTCTCTCGCCTTCATGGCGACTGGTACAGGATGTAGCGGTTGAGGGGACAAGTAGCACCGACTCATACGGCGGCAAAGGGTCGCCGTATCTTTTTATGTTTTTTGACGATTTTCCTGCCAACTTGCGCCTGCCTTGATTTTGCCCAACAATCGTTGCGCCTTCTTTTGATACAAACAACGGGTATCTATCTGTCAGGAGTCGCCCTATGGGACTTGGTGGAATTCATATCTGGCATCTGTTGATCCTGCTGGTGGTCGTCGTCGTGGTGTTTGGCAGCAAACGCCTGGCCGGCGCCGGTGAGGATCTGGGCACCGCCATCAGGGATTTTCGTAAAGCCTTGCGTGACGATGAAGTACATCCGAAATGAGTAGGAGTGGAAGTATGTCTGTAGACGAAAAAGTGGAATTGAATGAAACCTGCGACAGCTGCGGCTGTTTCGCCGAGATCGGCACCATCATAGGTGAAGGGGACGATGTGATGGAGCTGGTGATCGAGGCTGCGGCAGAAGCCGACGCTCGCGCCAAGCTCGCAGCCTATGAGGCGCTGGCCAAGCAGGTGACTGCCGAGGCCGTGATCGACAGCGAACTGACCCAGGGCGCCGACGGCGTGATCCTGAAGGCCCGCCTGCAATTCACCTGCACCGCCGAGAAGCTGATTTTCGAGATGCGTGCCCGCTCTATCTGAGCCCCCGATGAGACGGCAGGCTTGCCTGCCGTATTGCCCCTCCGGCGGCCATACCCGTTGTATAGTGAGTTATCCTGCGGACTATCCCGTGCCAGTCCGGCACCTGTGGCTCCGTGGCAGGAGAGTGCCATGATGCAGTGATGGCACCCCGTCATGAGTCCCGTGTGTCGGGCCTTGTCCTGCCGAGAATCTCAAGGCGCGAGTCGACCAACAGAAGGTGGCTACCTCATGATGCGATGGATTTGGGCCCTGCTGGTCCTCTGTTCTCTCCCCCTGCTGGCGGCGGATCCCGGTTCCCCGCCTGGCGATGCCCCTTCGCGTGCCGCGGACGTCAAGCCCAAGCTCCTGCCCCAACCAGGGGATCTCGAACACATACTGCAACAGAAGGAGCTCAGGGCCCTGGTGGTCTACGAACGGGGCTTCTTCTTCTTCGACAAGGGGGCCCAGTACGGCATCCTGGTCAATCAGCTGCAAGGCTTCGAGCGCTGGCTTAACCAGACCTATCTCCCCAAGGAGAAGCTCAAGCTCAAGATCATCTATATCCCGGTGCGTCAGGACAAGCTGCTGGACTATCTCGCCGAGGGGCGGGGGGATCTGGTGGCGGCCAACCTGACGGTGACGCCGACCCGGCGCGAGCAGGTTACCTTCTCCCAGCCGCTCATCTCGCCCATCGAGGAGTGGGTGGTGAGCCAGCGGGAGCTGACGGGTTTCAACCGCATCACCCAGCTCTCCGGCCGGCGGATCTGGGTGCGGGCCAGCTCCAGCTATTACGAGAGCCTGCACCAGCTCAACTGGCTGTTCCGCGAGCTGGGGCTGCCCCCTGTCTACATAGAGACAGTGCCCGAGTACCTGCAGGACGGGGATCTGCTGGAGATGGTGGCGGCCGGCATCATACCGCTGACCGTCACCGACAGCTTCAAGGGGCGGATCTGGCTCGACATGATAGGGGGCCTCAAGGCCCACAAGCTGATCCCGCTGCGGGACAAGGGGCGCAGCGCCTGGGCACTGCGCAACAACAGCCCCGAGCTGCTCAAGGCGGTGAACGCCTATATCTCCGAGTCGAGCAAACGCACCCTCTACAGCGACATGACACTGCGTCGCCTGCTGGCCCAGAGTGACAAGATGAGCAACATACTGGCGCCGGATCCCCTGGGGCGGCTGTCGACCATCCGCAAGGTACTGGAAACCCAGGCCGAGAAATATGATCTCGACTGGCTGATGCTGGCGGCGCTGGCCTACAAGGAGTCGGGACTCAATCCCAATGTCCGCTCCAACCGCGGGGCCGTCGGCATCATGCAACTGCTGCCGAGCACGGGGGGCGAGGTGGGGATCCGCGGCGCCAGGCTCACCAGCCTGGAGGGCAGTGTGGAGGCGGCCTGCCGTTACATGCGGCTCATTCTCGATACCTACTTCAACGATCCCGGGATGGACAGGGTCAATCGTCACCTGTTCGCCCTGGCGGCCTACAACGCGGGCCCGAACCGGGTGCAGGCGCTGCAGGCCAAGGCCAGGGAGAGGGGGCTGGATCCGAACGTCTGGTTTGGCAACGTGGAGCAGCTGGTGGCCAACGAGGTCGGCCAGGGCCCCATCAACTACGTCGGCACCATCTACAAATACTACGTGGCCTACCGCTTCAGCCTGCCCCAGCTTGAGGGCAAGACAGAGGCCATGGAGGCGGCGCAGCCCTGAGTGCTCAGTGCCGGTCGGGCAGGCCATCCTCTGGGGTAAAGGGGAAGGCTTCCCAGCCCTGATCCCTGTGCTGCTGATACCAGGGGGTCAGCAGTCTGGCGGGAGTGGGGGCCGGCGGACTGGCCTGGGGTCTCTGGCTGAGACAGGGGTGGTCGCGCACTTCCATCATCGGCTCCTTGACACGTCGCAATCGGGGCTGTTGTCTGGGTTATGCCACCGTCTCATGACAAGGAGATGACCTTGATCCCCGCCGACTTTGCCCTGCTCGACGATCCCGGTGCCGCCCTCAAGGCCCGCTGCCAGCTGATCCGCGGCGCCCGCAGCCGGATCCAGGCCCAGTATTACAGCTGGGAGGAGGACAGCAGCGGCAAGCTGCTGCTGTCCGAATTGCTCCATGCGGCGCGGCGCGGGGTCCGGGTCCAGCTGCTCATCGACGATCTCTATGCCGGCGACAACCGATTCCTGGAGGTGGTGGCGGCAGAGCCCGGCATCGAGGTACGGCTGTTCAACCCCTTCTGGCTCAGGGGCTGGCGTCCTCTGACCCTGCTGCTGGAAGGCCTGCTCAGCTTTCGCCGCATCAACCACCGCATGCACAACAAGCTGCTGCTGGTGGATGGCCACGAGGCGGTGATCGGGGGTCGCAACATCGGCGATCCTTACTTCGGGCTGGGTGCGCCCCCTCACTTCGTCGATCTGGATCTGATCTGCCGGGGCCCCCTCTGCCGCCAGGCCGAGCAGGGCTTCGAACTGTTCTGGCGCAGCCGCTGGAGCCACCCCATCCGGCGTCTGCTGCGGCGCCCCCTGCTGCCCGCCGAGATCCGCGCGGTGAGCGACTTCCTGCTGACCCTGACCGACCCGGCAGTGGCCATGGTCTACGATCTGCCCGCCAGCCTGTTTGATGAAACACCTCTCCCCCTGCGTTGGCATTCTGGGGTCGGAGAGTGCTGGTTTGACAGGCCCGGCAAGGGGCTTATCTCCCGACCGACCACTGCGCCCCGGCTGGGACGCAAGCTGGCGGGCAACCGGGGGGCGCTGCGGTTGGTGAGTCCTTACCTGATCCTGACCCGAAGCCTGCGCCGCCATCTCAAGCGGCAGCGCCAGGCGGGGGTCGGTATCGAGATCCTGACCAACTCCCTGGCCAGCACAGATGTGCCCCTGGTGTATGGCGCCTATCTGCGCCACCGCCCCTGGCTGGAGCGGCAGGGCATAGTGCTGGCCGAACTGTCGGATGAGGCGCACAGCCTGCACGCCAAGCTTATCCTGATGGGGGAGGAGGAGGCGCTGCTCGGCAGCTTCAATCTGGATCCCCGCTCCCTGATGCTCAACACCGAGCTGATGCTGCATCTGAGCTGTCCGGCGCTCTGTGCCGAGCTGCGGCACTGGCTCTGCGGCTGGCAACGGGCGGCGGTCTATCCTGTGGTTGCGCCCTCGACGCTGCGGCGTCTGCTGGCGCGACTGAGCGACTGGCTGCCGCTGCGCCCCTGGCTGTGAGTGGAGCACGGCTTGTGCGAGATCTCGCAAAGCCTTGTGCGCCTTAGAGGATAACGTTTGCCATCCAAAGCCGGATTGAGATTTTATCGTATTGTTTTTAATCACTTTATGTCGACAGGCGCAGCCTGATACAGCACCCTGGCTTGCATACGGGGCCGCATATAACGGTTTTTTATTTTATTTAACTGCGTAGTATTTCGGTTGCAAGGACAAACACGGCGGCTGGTCTGCCGTGTGGGTGAAGGCAGCAAGGGAGTGGGTCGGTCAGCGTGTTCTGGCCGGCAGTGCGGATCGGGAGCGGAAACCCGTGACGCGCATCAGCACCGTTATTGCCGGATCCCAATATGGAACATGCTATTTGCGAGGGGGTGACATGCGAATGTCGCCCCATTTTTTATGCCAGGGGATCGCCAGGCACCCATGAAAAGACCGCCAGCGGGCGGTCTTGGGCAGTGGGGTTGGCGATCGGTCTCTCAGGCGATACCGGCCAGCAGGCGACTCCAGTTGCGCTTGGCAACGAGGAAGCCATCCCGCAGGTTGCGATACTCCAGCTGCAGCTTGAGCCTGTCGTAGCGCGCCAGCGCCTTGCGCTTGCGCTGCTCCAGCAACTGCTTGCGGCTGGCGTAGTAGTGCTGGATCTGCAGGCTCAGCTTGTCGTACTCCTCCTGCAGCAGCGCCTGCCACAGCTCCCTGTCATCCTGCTTGTGCAGTCTGGCCTGGGCTCGCTTGAGCTGCATCTCCAGCCTGGCCTGCTCGATCCGCTCCTCAGGACAGGATCTGAGATCCCGGGCCAGCCCGCACCAGGCGGCGGTGCGGATCAGCCACTTGGTGGGATCGAACTGCCACCAGCGGATGCCGTTGCGGTAGTCGTTCTCGAACAGGTGGTGGAAGTTGTGATACCCCTCGCCGAAGGTGAAGAAGGCCAGGATGCCGTTGTCCCGGGCGCTGTTGCGATCGGTGAAGGGCTGGCTGCCCCAGATATGGGCAAGGGAGTTGATGAAGAAGGTGGTGTGATGGGTCATCACCATGCGCAGCACCCCGGCGAGCAGCAGCATGCCGAGCAGATCCCCATGGATCAGACCGAGCAGCAGCGGGATGCCGATGTTGGTGGCCAGGGTCAATGCCAGATAGTGCCTGTGCTGGAAGGCGACGATGGCATTGTTCTGCAGATCCCGCACATTGCTGTAGTCGTGGTAGATCTCGCGCTGGTATTCCCGCAGCATCCAGCCGATGTGGGAGTACCAGAAGCCGCGGCCCGCGCTGTAGGGATCCTTCTGATTGTCATCCACGTGGCGGTGGTGGCGGCGGTGATCGGACGACCAGTGCAGGGCCGAGTTCTGCAGGGCGAGGGCACCGCCTAGGGCGAAGATCCATTGCAGGGCGGGGTGTGCCTTGTAGGCCTTGTGGGACCAGAGTCGGTGATAACCGGCGGTGATGGAGATGCCGCAGTAGCAGAACAGCAGCAGGAAGCAGCCCCACTGCCAGAGGTCATAGCCGTGGGTCAGGCCGTACCAGGGTACCGCAATCAGTGCCGTCAGCCCGGAGAGGGCGAACAGCAGGGTGTTGGTCATGATGATCGGGGGGCGGTCCATTTCACTCGGCTCCATTCAGCGAACAGCTGTCCACTATTCTCCATTGAGCCGGAATGCGGGTCAATGGTAAAAAAGTCGGAGACAAACCTGATCCAGGCCCCGCCTTCGGGTTATCATCTGGCCTCGCTAATCTCAAGGTGACTGTTTTCGTGGGTATTCGCGCGCAACAAAAAGAAAAGACCCGGCGTACGCTGATCGAGGCGGCGTTCAGTCAACTCTGTGCCAACCGCAGCTTCTCCAACCTCAGTCTGCGGGAAGTGGCCAGGGAGGCGGGCATAGCGCCGACCTCCTTCTACCGCCATTTTCGCGACATGGAAGAGCTGGGACTGACCCTGGTGGACGAGGGCGGCCTGACCCTGCGCCAGTTGATGCGCCAGGCGCGCCAGCGCATCGCCGGTGGCGGCAGCGTCATCAGCACCTCGGTGCAGACCTTCATGGAATTCGTCGAAAACAACCCGAACATCTTCCGGCTGCTGCTGCGCGAGCGTTCCGGCACCTCGGCGGCCTTCCGTCAGGCGGTGGCCCGCGAGATCCAGCACTTCATCGCCGAGCTGACCGATTATCTGGAGGCGACCACGCAGGCGCCACGGGAAGAGGCCTACATCCAGGCCGAAGCCATGGTCACCATCGTCTTCAGCGCCGGTGCCGATGCCCTCGACATGACCCCCGAAGAGTGCCGGGCCCTGTCGGAGCGCACCATCAGCCAGCTACGGATGATCGCCATGGGCGCCGAGGTGCAGAACCGCAAGCGCCGCGAATCTCTCTCTTAAGTCAAGGATGGACAGTCCCATGCATGAATCGAACGCGATCCCGAAGAAGCCCCTGTTGCTGGCCCTGCTCATCGGCATCTGCGGTGATGCCTTCCTGTCGGTGTTGACCGAGTCGGTCGTGCCCTTCTCCTTCTTCCCCCTGATCGCCCTGCTGCTGGCGGCCTACCAGCTCTATCAGCACTATCGCCACGAGCCCATAGTCGGCAATACCCCCAGCTGCATCCTGCTCTGCTTCTTCATCGGGGCGTTCGGGCACACGGCCCTGCTCAAGGTGCAGTACCCCGAGCTTGGCAGCAACTTCTTCTCCCTGATCGCCATGCTGCTGCTGCTCGCCGTGCTCTCCATCAAGCTCGGCATCAGCCTGGGGAAAAAAGTGAAGGAGTGACATGTCACTCCTTCAGATTCACTCTGGCGGTCCCGGGTCAATCGGCCCGGGGCGGGTTCTCTCCCCTCTGCCTGGCGTCTATGATGGCCTGCAGCTTGGCGCGGATCTCCATCATGCCGAACACCCCGAAGATCAGCACCTGGGTGAACTCGAGGCGGGTGATGGCAAAGTAGGGCTTGCAGGCGGCCTTGATCATGCTGGCCTGCACCCAGTGCATCAGTATCACTATGACGCCGCAGACCGGCAGAAAACCGTTCAGTTTGCCCGGCAGTGTGCCCAGCAGGGCGAGCACCACGCCGAGCCAGAAGAACAACAGCACGCCCATCGCCAATAGATTAAACACCCGCTTCATCGCTTATCTCCCGTACATAGAGTTGATAGCAGACCCGACCGGCCTGCTTGTCCTTGAGTCGTTGCCCAAGTTGACGGGGAGGGGCATAGCGCCCAGCTCCCGCACCTACCCGGCATTTAAACCGCAGCGTCATCCTTGCTGTCCCGCAGATAGAGCTGGTAGCAGACCTGACCCGCTTGTTTGTCCTTGAGCTGTTGCCAGCTGGCAGGCAGGGGGAGATCGCTCATCTCCTTTTCCCGTTCAAGATAGATGAGGGCGTCCGGTGCCAGCCAGCCACGCTGCTCCAGCAACTCGCACACCTGGGGCAGCAGTTCACGGCGAAACGGCGGATCCAGGAACACCAGATCGAAGGGGGTGGCCGGGCCTTGCAGCCAGCTTACCGCATCGGCCTGGATCACCTGTCCCTGGCTTGAACCCAGGGTGAGCAGGTTTTTCTTGAGCTGATCGGCGGCGCCCTTGTCCATCTCGACCAGGGTCACCTGCTCGGCGTAGCGCGACAGCGCCTCCAGCCCCAGGCCGCCGCTGCCGGCAAACAGATCGAGGCAGCGGGCACCGCGGACATGGGGAGCCAGCCAGTTGAAGATGGTCTCCTTGACGCGATCCGTGGTGGGTCTGAGTCCGTCCACATCCCTGACCGGCAGTTTTCGGCCCTTCCACTGGCCGCTGATGATTCTTACCACGCCCGCTCGCCCCTGGGGGGCTGGGCTCTTGCTCGGGCTGTTACGGCTGGATTTCACTCTGGGCATCGCGTTTCGTCGTCAGAAAATAAAGTGGTAGTATAAGGCGGTTCATTTTTATGCCGACCCGCCGAGGGACGGCTATCTTAGCAGTCAGCCTTTGATGTGAGTATTTTTAGATGGCAAAAGGTTTGTTTTCCTGGCTGGGTTTCGGCCGCAAGAAAGAAGAGGCTGAGGCCGTCCAATCACAGGCCCCTGACGCCACCCCGGCTGTCGCCGAGTCCGAGGCCACCGTTGCCCCCGCTCCCGTCGCTGATGTTTCCCTGACCGAGGCCCCTGCTGTATTGCACGAGGCGCCCCTGGCGACCCCTGATGAAGGCCCCCTGGTGGTGGAGGAACCTGCCTCCGAACTCGAGCCCGTCATCGTCAATGAGGCGCTGATCACCGCCGAGGCAGAGGCCGCCGACGCTGCCCGCGTTGCCGCCGAGGCGCAAGCCGCCGAAGCTGCCCGTGTTGCCGCCGAGGCGCAGGCTGCGGAAGCCGCTCGCGTTGCCGCCGAGGCACAAGCTGCGGAAGCCGCCGAAGCTGCACGCATTGCCGCTGAAGCACAAGCTGCGGAAGCCGCCCGTGTTGCCGTCGAGGCGCAAGCTGCGGAAGCCGCCCGTGTTGCTGCTGAGGCGCAAGCTGCCGAAGCTGCCCGTGTTACCGCCGAGGCGCAGGCTGCCGAAGCTGCCCGTGTTGCCGCCGAGGCGCAGGCCGCCGAAGAAGCCCGTATCGCTGCCGAAGGCCGTGCCGCGGAAGAGGCTCGTATCGCCGCTGAAGCTCAGGCTGCGGAAGAGGCCCGTATGGCTGCAGAAGCCCGCGCCACGGAAGAGGCGCGTATTGCCGCCGAGGCTCAGACTGCGGAAGAGGCCCGTATTGCTGCCGAAGCCCGTGCCGCGGAAGAGGCTCGTATCGCCGATGAAGCTCAGGCTGCGGAAGAGGCCCGTATCGCCAAAGAGGCCCAGCGAGCGGAAGATCTGCGTCTGGTAGCCGAGATGGAAGCTGAAGCCGCCGCACTGGCTGCCCTGCCGCTGGCCGCCAAGGTGGACGACGACACCCAGGAGAAGCCGCAGCGGGAGGGCTTCTTTGCCCGCCTCAAGCGCAGCCTGGTGCGTACCAGGGAGAATATCGGCTCCGGTTTCTTCGGCCTGTTCCGTGGCAAGAAGATCGATGACGAGCTGTTCGAGGAGCTGGAGACCCAGCTGCTGACCGCCGATCTCGGCGTGGATACCACCAGCCGCATCATCGAAGGCCTGGTGCAGCACGCGGATCGCAAGCAGCTCAAGGATGCCGAGGCGCTCTATGGCCTGCTCAAGCAGGACATGGGCGAGATGCTGGCGAAGGTCGAGCAGCCGCTGGTGATCGACACCGGCAAGAAGCCCTATGTGATCCTGATGGTCGGCGTGAACGGCGTCGGCAAGACCACCACCATCGGCAAGCTGGCCAAGCAGTTCCAGGCCGAGGGCAAGAGCGTCATGCTGGCGGCGGGGGATACCTTCCGTGCCGCCGCGGTCGAGCAACTGCAGGTGTGGGGTCAGCGCAACAACATTCCGGTTATTGCCCAGCATACCGGTGCCGACTCCGCCTCCGTCATCTATGACGCCATCGAAGCTGCCCGCTCCCGTGGCGCCGATGTGCTGATCGCCGATACCGCCGGTCGCCTGCAGAACAAGAGCAACCTGATGGAAGAGCTCAAGAAGGTGGTGCGGGTGATGAAGAAGCTGGATGAAGAGGCACCCCACGAGATCATGCTGACCCTGGATGCGGGCACCGGCCAGAACGCCCTGAGCCAGGCCAAGCTGTTCAGCGAGGCAGTGGGCCTGACCGGCATCACCCTCACCAAGCTGGATGGGACCGCCAAGGGCGGCGTCATCTTCGCGGTGGCCGACAAGTTCCAGATCCCGATCCGCTACATCGGGGTGGGCGAGGGGATCGACGATCTGCGTCCCTTCGTCGCCAACGACTTTATCGAGGCGTTGTTCAGTCGCGATGAATGAGTCTGGCCGCGATGCGCCAGCTCAGCCGCGATGAGCAGTGTCCCAGCCCCGACTCCGGTCGGGGCTTGTCACTATCAGGGTATGATCCACCTCGATCCCGGTCGGGGTTTGTCACTGTCAGGGAACCGTTATGATTCGTTTTGACAAGGTCAGCAAGGTATACAGCGGTGGCCATCAGGCGCTGCAGAAAGTCAGCTTCCACCTGCGCAAGGGGGAGATGGCCTTCCTGACCGGCCACTCGGGGGCGGGCAAGAGTACCCTCCTCAAGCTCATCAGCGTGATGGAGCGGCCGACCGATGGTCGCGTCTTCTTCCATGGCGATGACGTCAGCCATATCCAGCGCAACCAGATCCCCTATGTGCGCCGCCAGATCGGGATGATCTTTCAGGATCACCGGCTGCTGATGGACAGAACCGTGTTCGACAACGTGGCCCTGCCCCTGGTGATCGATGGCTACAGCCATGCCGACATCAACAAGCGGGTGGCGGCGGCGCTGGACAAGGTCG
Organism: Aeromonas sp. OTU364; assembly: GCF_038440395.1. Taxonomy (NCBI): domain Bacteria; kingdom Pseudomonadati; phylum Pseudomonadota; class Gammaproteobacteria; order Aeromonadales; family Aeromonadaceae; genus Aeromonas; species Aeromonas sp. OTU364. The sequence goes on along the minus strand of NZ_JASATR010000009.1, from coordinate 114,839 downwards.
GCCTGCTCGGCAAGGAGCGCTACCAGCCGCGCATGCTCTCCGGTGGTGAACAGCAGCGGGTCGGCATCGCCCGGGCCATCGTCAACAAGCCGCCCCTGCTGCTGGCGGATGAGCCGACCGGCAACCTGGATCCCCAGCTCTCCATGGACATCATGCGACTGTTCGAGGAGTTCAACCGCTTCGGGGTCTCGGTGCTGATTGCCACTCACGATCTGGGGCTGATCGCCCGGATGCGCTATCGCACCCTGACCCTGAAGGCAGGGCGCATGTATTCCCAAGAGCAGGAGGAGAGCTGATGGCCATCGTTCGTCATAAACAGCCGCCGCTTCGCCGTCTGATGATGTACGGTGTGGACCACGTGCGTCAGGCCTTTGCCAGCCTGGGGGAGCTGTGGCGCAATCCACTCGCCTCCCTGATGACGCTGGCGGTGCTCGGGGTCAGTCTGGCGCTACCCTCCTGCTTCCACGTGCTGCTGAAAAACGCCGAGGTGGTGGAAGGGAGCTGGCAGACCAGCTCCCAGATCTCCCTCTATCTGCGCAAGGATCTGCCGGAGCAGAGCATCCTCGACATGAAGCAGCGGATCCTGCTCTATCCCGAGGTGGAGTCCGTCACTTATATGAACCGGGACGAGGCGCTCAAGGAGTTCCGCGAGATCTCCGGTTTCGGCGATGCCCTGGATTACCTCGACAGCAACCCGCTGCCGCCTGTGTTGAGCGTGATCCCGGATCCGCGCTGGCAGAACCCGGAAGGGGCCGCCGAGCTGCTCGCCAAGCTGGAGAACGAGCCCGGCATCGAGCAGGGCAAGCTGGATCTGCAGTGGCTGACCCGACTGCAGGGGATCATGAACCTGCTGCGTCACACCATCACCGGCATAGCGGTACTGCTGCTCTCCGCCGTGCTGCTGATCGTCGGCAACACCCTCAGGCTCAATATCCTCAACCAGAGATCCGAGATCGAAGTGCTCAAGCTGGTGGGGGCGACCGATGCCTTCATCCACCGTCCCTTCCTCTATACCGGCATCTGGTTCGGGGTGATCGGCGGCATGCTGGCCTGGTGGCTGACCGAGGTGATGGTGATCTGGAGCGAGGGAGTGGTGAAGGAGCTGGCAGGGCTTTACAACAGCAACTTCCGGCTGGTGGGGATGGGGGCGTTCGACGGCTTCAACCTGATACTGCTCGGCGCGCTGCTGGGGCTGATTGCGTCCTGGTTCTCGGTGCACAGACACATTCGTGACATAGAACCATCCTGATTAATTTATCAGCATTTTAAAGCGCTGGATTTTGCGAACTGGATCAAGTAAAAGAGTGGCCCGTTTCTGGCACGGGTCACTTTCTCAGAGTAATCTGAATGATGCCTGCGCCAAGGATCATATTTGGATCCTGTGAACCTTTTGATTTATAAACAGTCTATCTAGTGCAACAGAATGTATACGGGTGTGGCCCCTCTGCCTTGCTCGTCTGACTTGGCAAGCATGTGAAGGTTGCGAGCTCCGCAACAATGGACTTAGCATGCTACTTTTCAGGGGTCCTTCATTGTGACCCCTTTTTTTTGACCGTTCATTTATGATTCATCCCGTCAGCCTAAGATAGGCCGGGTTCATGCCGGGGCCGATGTTTGACTGATGTTTGATATGGGCCGCAGAATGACCCCCGGTCAGTAGACAGACCCTCTCAGGGTGTTAGACTGATTCGATTGAAAAGTAAGAGGTAGAACATGGGAACTTCATTGCAACGCACTATGGCTCTGATTCCGCAAGGTAGTCTGGAAGGCTATATCCAGGCCGTCAACTCGATCCCCGTGCTGAGCGCGGAGGAAGAGCGTGAACTGGCGATGCGTTTGCAGCAGGGTGGCGATCTCGAGGCTGCCCGTCAGCTGGTCATGTCGCATCTGCGTTTTGTCGTTCACGTGGCCAAGAGCTACTCCGGCTATGGCCTGCCTCAGGCCGATCTGGTGCAGGAAGGCAATATCGGCCTGATGAAAGCCGTCAAGCGCTTCGACCCGAGCGTGGGCGTGCGTCTGGTCTCCTTCGCCGTGCACTGGATCAAGGCCGAGATCCACGAATATGTGCTGCGCAACTGGCGCATGGTCAAGGTGGCCACCACCAAGGCCCAGCGCAAGCTGTTCTTCAACCTGCGCAAGTCCAAGAAGCGTCTGGGCTGGCTGAACCACGAAGAGGTGCAGGCCGTTGCCGCGGATCTCGGGGTCTCTGCCGCCGACGTCACCGAGATGGAAGCGCGCATGAGCAACTACGATCAGGCCTTCGATCTGGTCGGTGACGATGAGGATGAAGGCGGCTTCGCCCCCGTCCATTATCTGGAAGACAAGTCTTCCGATCTGGCCGCCACCATAGAGAACGACAACTGGGACAGCCACGCCACCCGTCGCCTGAGCGCGGCCATGGCCACTCTGGACGAGCGCAGCCAGCACATCATCCGCGCCCGCTGGCTGGATGAGGAGAGCAAGACCACCTTGCAGGAGCTGGCAGACAACTACGGTGTGTCCGCCGAGCGTGTGCGTCAGCTTGAGAAGAACGCGCTCAAGAAGCTGAAGGATGCGATGGCCGCCTGAGGGCATTCACCGAGCCTGCGTCAGCTGAGTCAGCTGAGAAGAACGCACTCAAGAAGCTGAAAGACGCCATGGATGCCTGAGGGCATTCTCTTGTGGAAAACAGGGCCTGATGGCCCTGTTTTTGTTTCACCGGGATCTGGTCGGCCTTGCCTTGGTTACCCTTGTGTATGGTATGTTGCCGCCACTGCCACAGTTAGGGAGAGCAGAAGTGAAACTGTTGAACGACCTGTTTACCAATAACCGCGAGTGGGCGGAACGGATCAAGGCCGAAGATCCCAATTTCTTCGCTACCCTCTCCGCCCAGCAGGCCCCCGAGTACCTCTGGATCGGCTGCTCCGACAGCCGGGTTCCCGCCAACCAGCTGATGGGGCTGCTGCCGGGGGATGTCTTCGTCCACCGCAACGTCGCCAACCTGGTGGTACACACCGATTTCAACTGCCTCTCCGTGCTGCAATACGCGGTGGAGGTGCTCAAGGTGAAGCACATCATCGTCTGCGGCCACTACGGCTGCGGCGGCGTCAAGGCGGCGATGCAGAACCAGGAGCTGGGCCTCATCGACAACTGGCTGCGCAACATCAAGGATGTCTATTTCAAGTACGGCGAAGAGCTCGAAGCCATCGAGGATGAGCACGAGCGCTTCGACTACCTGTGCGAGCTGAACGTGGCCGAACAGGTCGCCAACGTCTGCCACACCACCATCATCCAGAATGCCTGGCGCAAGGGGCAGGAGCTGGCGGTGCACGGCTGGATCTACGGCATCAAGGACGGTCTGCTGCACGATCTCGATCTCTGCATCAGCGGCCCTGACCAGATCCCGGACGTCTACCGCGCCTGGCCGGACATGCGTCCGCCTCACCGTCGTCGCTGAGGAACCCATTGGTGGCACCCGCCCTCTATCTGCAGATCAAACAGCACATCCTGGACGGGATCCGCGAGCGCCACTATCAGGCGGGCGACAGGATCCCGACCGAGGCCGCCCTGTGCGAGCAGTTTGCCGTGAGCCGGATGACGGTCAACAAGGCGCTGCGTGAACTGGTGGCCGAGGGCTGGCTCAATCGCACCGCGGGATCCGGCAGCTTCGTGGCGGACAGGCGTGCCGAGTCGCCGCTGCTGGCCATTCGCAACATCGCCGACGAGATAGCCGAGCGGGGCAGCCAGTACAGCGCCCGGGTTATCCGTCTGCAGCGCCAGGCCGCCGACGAGAAGGTGGCGGTGCGACTGGGTTTGCGGGTCGGGGCGCCCACCTTCCACAGCCTCATCGTCCATCAGGCCGATGGGGAGCCGCTGCAGCTGGAGGAGCGTTTCGTCGATGCCGAGCGCCTGCCTGGCTATGGCGAGCAGGACTTCACGAAGCAGACGCCGAACAGCTACCTGATGGAAGTCTGCCCCCTCTCCGAGATGGAGCACGTGGTGGAGGCGGTGCTGCCGAGCGCAGGCGAAGCGGGCTTGCTGCAGGTGAGGGTCGATACCCCCTGCCTGCTGCTGCATCGCCGCACCTGGTCGGATGGCTTTCTGGTCTCCTATGCCCGCCTGCTCTCGCCAGGCTCCCGCTACAAGCTGAGCTCCAAGACCCGACTGACTTAATTGTATATACATATCTTGTTTTGAAAGCCCACCCCTTGGTGGGCTTTTTTGTGCTTAAACTCTAATGAAACCGCTGTTATCAAGATGTGAACTTGATCCTTTCTTTCTCGTCAGAGATCGGCTATAAATTATTGTATATACATTTAGAGGTCGGTATGAACAAGGAACTGTTGAACTGCGAGCGGGTCTGGCTCAACGTGACACCCGCCACCCTGCGCTCCGATCTGGCGGACTACGGTCTGCTGGAACCCCATGCCCTCGGCGTGCATGAAGGCAGGATCCACGCCCTGGTCCCCATGCAGGATCTCAAGGGGCCCCATCCCGCCCACTGGCGTGACATGAAGGGCAGGCTGGTGACCCCTGGCCTCATCGACTGTCACACCCACCTCATCTTTGCCGGCAGCCGGGCCGAGGAGTTCGAGCTGCGCCAGCAGGGCGTGCCCTACAGCGACATCGCCCGCAAGGGGGGTGGCATCCTCTCCACCGTGCGGGCCACCCGGGCCGCCAGCGAGGATCAGCTCTATGAGCTGGCGGTGCCGAGGATCAAGTCCCTGATCCGGGAAGGGGTCACCACGGTAGAGATCAAGTCAGGCTACGGCCTCACCCTGGCGGACGAGCTCAAGATGCTGCGGGTCGCCCGCCGGCTGGGGGAGGCGCTGCCCATCCGGGTCAAGACCACCCTGCTGGCGGCCCATGCGGTGCCGCCGGAATACCGCGACGATCCCGACTCCTGGGTCGAGACCATCTGCCAGGAGATCATCCCGGCGGCGGCCGAGGCGGGTCTGGCGGATGCGGTGGACGTCTTCTGCGAGCACATCGGCTTCTCCCTGGCCCAGACCGAGCAGGTCTATCTGGCGGCGGATCAATACAATCTCGCGGTGAAGGGGCACATGGAGCAGCTCTCCAACCTGGGGGGCAGCACCCTCGCCGCCAACTTCGGCGCCCTCTCGGTGGATCACCTGGAGTATCTGGATCAGGACGGGATCCAGGCGCTGGCCCACCGTGGCGTGGTCGCCACCTTGCTGCCTACCGCCTTCTATTTCCTGAAGGAGACCAAGCTGCCGCCGGTCGCCGCCCTGCGCAAGGCGGGCGTGCCCATGGCGGTCTCCTCCGACATCAACCCGGGCACGGCCCCCATCGTCTCCCTGCGCATGGCCATGAACATGGCCTGCACCCTGTTCGGCCTGACGCCGGTGGAGGCCATGGCCGGGGTGACCCGCCACGCCGCCAGGGCGCTCGGGGAGCAGGAGCGTCTGGGACAGCTGAGAGTAGGCATGCAGGCCGATTTTCTGATCTGGAATTGCGCCCACCCCTCCGAGATCAGCTACCTGATCGGGGTCGATCAGCTGGTCAGCCGGGTGCTCAACGGAGAGGAGACGCTCCATGGATAAGTTCAACATGGCCGACATGTCGCTCTGGCAGGGGCGCCAGGATCCGGAAGATGGTGAACTGGCCCTGCGCTGGCACGACAAGGTGCAACCCTGGCAAGCCGACAGCGAGCCCGGCGTGGTGCTGCTCGGTTTTGCCTGTGACGAGGGTGTGCGCCGCAACAAGGGGCGGGTCGGCGCCGCCGCGGCCCCGCTGGCGGTGCGCAAGCTGCTGGCCAACACCGCCTGGCATCTGAGCGCCCCCGTCCATGACGGCGGCGATCTGGCCTGCGAAGACGGCGATCTCGATGCCGCCCACGACCGGCTGGCGGAGCGGGTCGCCCGTGCGCTGGATCTGGGTCACTTCCCCCTGGTGCTGGGGGGCGGCCACGAGGTGGCGTTTGGCAGCTGGAGTGGCCTCAATCGCCATCTGGGTGGCAAGGGCCGGGTCGGCATCATCAACTTCGATGCCCACTTCGATCTGCGCATGAAGCTGGAGCAGGCAAGCTCCGGCACCCCCTTCTTCCAGATTGCCGAGCAGTGCGCCGCCCAGGGAACAACGTTTCATTACGCCTGCCTCGGGGTGGCAGAGACCGCCAACACGGCGGCGCTCTTTGCCCGCGCCGAGGCGCTGGGAGTCTGGCATGTGCTGGACGAGGCCATGACCCAGGCCGCACTGCCCGAGCTTCTGAACGGGCTGGATGCCTTTATCGCCCGTTGCGACCACCTCTACCTCACCATCGATCTCGACGTGCTGCCGGCGGCGGTGATGCCGGGAGTGAGTGCTCCCGCCGCCCGCGGCGTGGAGCTGGCGGTCATCGAACCCCTGATCGCCCATATCCGGGCCAGCGGCAAGCTGAGGCTCGCCGATCTGGCCGAGTACAACCCGAGTCTGGATCTGGACAACCGCAGCGCCCGCGTGGCCGCCCGGCTGGTCCATCAACTAACCAAGTAGCCGGCCGACTCGCCAGGGGGCACTGTGCCCCCGCATGGCGGCTGCATTGATAAACAAGGAGTGTCTATGTCTGTGCAACACCAGGATCCCCGTCACGACCCGAACCGGGTCATCCGCGCCCCCCACGGCACCGAGTTGACCGCCAAGAGCTGGCTGACCGAGGCGCCGCTGCGGATGCTGATGAACAACCTGGATCCGGAAGTGGCCGAGCATCCCCAGTCCCTGGTGGTCTATGGCGGCATCGGCCGCGCCGCCCGCAACTGGGCCTGCTACGACAAGATCGTCGAGGTGCTGACTCGCCTCGAGGACGACCAGACCCTGCTGGTGCAATCCGGCAAGCCGGTCGGGGTGTTCCAGACCCACAAGGACGCGCCCCGGGTGCTGATCGCCAACTCCAACCTGGTGCCCCACTGGGCCAACTGGGAGCACTTCAACGAACTCGATAAGAAGGGTTTGATGATGTACGGCCAGATGACCGCCGGCTCCTGGATCTACATCGGCACCCAGGGGATAGTGCAGGGCACCTACGAGACCTTCTTCGCGGTGGCGAACCAGCACTTCAACGGCGAACCGAAGGGGCGCTGGATCCTGACTGGCGGTCTGGGTGGCATGGGCGGCGCTCAGCCCCTGGCCGCCACCATGGCCGGCTTCTCCATGATCGCCGTGGAGTGCGACGAGACCCGCATCGATTTTCGCTTGAAGACCCGCTACGTCGACAAGAAGGCTCATAGCCTGGATGAGGCGCTGGCCATGGTCGAGGAGGCCAAGCAGAGCGGCACCGCCGTCTCCGTCGGCCTGCTCGGCAACGCCGCCGACGTCTTCGCCGAGCTGGTGGCCCGCGGCATCACCCCCGATGTGGTGACCGACCAGACCTCGGCCCACGACCCGATCCATGGCTACTTGCCGCAAGGGTGGAGCGTCGCCCAGTGGCGCGAGCTGCAAAAATCCGCGCCCCAGGAGGTGAACCAGGCGGCTCGTCACTCCATGGCCCGCCAGGTGGAAGCCATGCTGACCCTGCAATCCCGTGGCGCCGCCACGCTCGATTATGGGAATAACATCCGCCAGATGGCGCTGGAGGAGGGGGTGAAAAACGCCTTCGACTTCCCCGGCTTCGTCCCGGCCTACATTCGCCCGCTGTTCTGCGAGGGCATTGGCCCCTTCCGCTGGGTGGCCCTGTCCGGTGATCCGGAAGACATCTACAAGACCGACCAGAAGGTGAAGGAGCTGATCCCGGACGATCCCCACCTGCACAACTGGCTCGACATGGCCCGCGAGCGCATCGCCTTCCAGGGCCTGCCGGCGCGGATCTGCTGGGTCGGGGTCAAGGATAGAGTGCGCCTGGGCCTCGCCTTCAACGAGATGGTGAAGAACGGCGAGCTGAAGGCGCCGGTCGTCATCGGCCGCGACCACCTGGACTCCGGCTCGGTGGCGAGCCCGAACCGCGAGACCGAATCCATGATGGACGGCTCCGACGCCGTCTCCGACTGGCCGCTGCTCAACGCCCTGCTCAACACCGCCGGCGGTGCGACCTGGGTCTCCCTGCACCACGGTGGTGGGGTCGGCATGGGCTTCTCCCAGCACTCCGGCGTGGTGATCGTCTGTGACGGCACCGATGACGCCGCCAAGCGGGTCGGCCGCGTGCTGCGCAATGACCCGGCCACCGGGGTGATGCGTCACGCCGACGCCGGCTACGAGATTGCCATCAACTGTGCCCACGAGGCGAAACTGGATCTGCCGATGATCGACGCGACCGGCAAAGGGGGGAAATAAGATGTTCGAACTCAATCTGCAACCGGGCAAGCTCTGCCTCGCCACCCTGCGCCGTGTCAGCCGCGAGCCTGTGCATGTCAGCCTGGATCCGGCCGCCCTGGCGGGGATCCACGCCTCTGCGGCCGTGGTCACCAAGGTGATAGAGCAAAACCGCGTGGTCTACGGCATCAACACCGGCTTTGGCCTGCTGGCCAACACCCGGATCCCGGTGGAGCAGCTGGACGAGCTGCAACGCTCCATCGTGCTCTCCCATGCCGCCGGCATCGGCGAGTACATGGATGACGCCACCGTGCGGCTGATGATGGTGCTCAAGGTCAACTCGCTCGCCCGGGGGTTTTCAGGCATTCGGCTGACGGTGCTCGAGGCCCTGATGCGCCTCATCAACACCGAAGTCTATCCGGTGGTGCCGAAGAAGGGCTCCGTCGGCGCCTCCGGCGATCTGGCGCCCCTGGCCCATATGAGCTGCCTGCTGATAGGCGAAGGCAAGGCCCGCCACAAGGGCGAGCTGATCGACGCCGCTACTGCACTCAAGATTGCGGGCCTGGAGCCCATCGCCCTGGCACCCAAGGAGGGGCTGGCCCTGCTCAACGGCACCCAGGCGAGCACGGCGTTCGCGCTGGAGGGGCTGTTCCATGCCGAGGATCTGTTCGCCGGCGCCATCACTATAGGCGCCATGAGCGTGGAGGCGGCCCTCGGCAGCCGCCGTCCGTTCGATGCCCGCATCCATGAGGTGCGCGGCCAGCGCGGCCAGATCGACGCCGCCGCCTGCTATCGCCACCTGCTGGTGGACGGCAGCGAGATCGGCATGTCCCACCACAACTGCGAGAAGGTGCAGGATCCCTACTCGTTGCGCTGCCAGCCCCAGGTGATGGGGGCCTGTCTGGCCCAGATCCGCCACGCCGCCGAGGTGCTGGTGTGCGAGGCCAATGCGGTCTCCGACAACCCCCTGGTGTTCGCCGAGGATGAGGAGATCCTCTCCGGCGGCAACTTCCACGCAGAGCCGGTGGCCTTCGCCGCCGACAACCTGGCCCTGGCCATCGCCGAAATCGGGTCGCTGTCCGAGCGGCGCATGGCGCTGCTGATCGATTCCCGCATGTCCGGCCTGCCCGCCTTCCTGGTCAACAATGGGGGCGTCAACTCCGGCTTCATGATCGCCCAGGTCACCTCGGCGGCACTGGCCTCCGAGAACAAGACCCTGGCGCACCCGGCCTCGGTGGACAGCCTGCCCACCTCCGCCAACCAGGAGGACCACGTCTCCATGGCCACCTTCGCCGGTCGCCGTCTGGCGGACATGGCGGAGAACACCCGCGGCATACTGGCGGTCGAGCTGCTCGCCGCCGCCCAGGGTCTGGACTTCCGCGCGCCCCTGCGCAGCACCGAGCTCATCGAGCTGGCCAAGGGACGGCTGCGTGAAGAGGTCAGCTTCTACGACAAGGACAGGTACTTCTCGCCGGACATCGAGGCCGCCGCCGCCCTGCTGGGCGCCGCCAGCTACAACGATCTGATCCCGGCCGGGGTGCTGCCCAGCCTCTAAGCGGTTATCCGCCCATAACAAAAGACCGCCCAATGGGCGGTCTTTTCGTTGCTGGTGGTACGGGGTTATTCGTGTTCAAACATCAGGAGCAGATAAACGACAAACAGCACCGGAGTGAGTGCTGGCGCCGGCTACTCGTGTTCGAACATCAGGAACAGATAAACGACGAACAGCACCGGGGTGAGTGCTGGCGCCGGCTACTCGTGTTCAAACATCAGGGACAGATAAACGACGAACAGCACCGGGGTGAGTGCTGGCGCCAGTTACTCGTGTTCAAACATCAGGAACAGATAAACGACAAACAGCACCAGGTGGGTGGCGCCATGGAGCACATTGGTGCGGCCGCTGCTGAAGGTCACCTTGCACACCATGAGAGTGGTGATGAGCAGCACCATGTCGGCAGGGGAGAGGCCGAGGCGCACTTCCTGACCCATCAGGGCGCCGATGAAGAGCACAGAGGGCACCGTCAGGGCTATGGTGGCCAGCACGGATCCGAAGTAGAGGTTCATGGCGCGCTGCAACTGGTTGTTGAAGGCGGCCTTGATGGCGCCGACCGCCTCGGGGGCCAGCACTATACAGGCCACGATGAAGCCGCCCAGGGCCGCCGGGGCCTCCATCACATGGACCCCGTAGTTGATGGGGATGGCCAGGGTCTTGGCCAGCAGGATCACCACCACCAGGTAGGCGAGCAGCAGCAGGGTGTGATAGACGTTGCTCTGCAGCGGGCCGTGGTGTTCCTCGTGATCCTCGTGGTCGCTGTCGACGAAGAAGTGGCTGTGGCTGCGGGTCTGGATCAGCAGGAAGACGCCATAGAGCAGGATGGAAATGATGATCAGCATCCATGACATGGCCTTGGAGAGCCCGCCCAGGGTGCCGCCCTGAGTGAAGTTCGGCAACACCAGGCAGAGCAGGGCCAGGGGAATGATGGCCACCAGATAGGATTTGACCCCGTCCAGATTGAAGTTCTGGGTGTGATAGCGCCAGCCGCCAAACAGCAGGGTGAAGCCAACCAGCCCGGTGCTCACCAGCATCACCACGGCGAACATGGTGTCGCGGGCCATGGTGGGGTTGGGCTCGCCAGTCAGCATCACGGAGGAGATCATCACCACTTCCAGGGAGATGACCGACAGGGTCAGGATCAGGGTGCCGAACGGTTCGCCCAGCTTGATGGCCAGGGCGTCGGAGTGACGCACGACGGAGAAGATGGCCCAGGTGACGATGGCGAGCAGGGCCAGTGACACCGGCAGGTAGACCGCAAGGGGGGTTGCTTCTGTCAGCAGGTCGCTGCCCAGGGTCTTGAAGAAGAGCAGGGTCAGCAGGCCGACGGGCAGGGCAATCTCTTGCCGGATAAATGACTTCATAGGCAGTGGTTCTCATCTCGGGGCGGCCGTGGCCGACGGGTAGGGAGACAGCAGGTCGCGCCACCGGGGTGGCGCGCCAGTTCATGATAAAGGGAGTTGTCCCGTCAGAGGAGGATCATTTTGTTGCAAAAGATGAGGATCCCCGGGCGGGAACCTGAGGTTTCTTTCTCATTGCCCGCCGGGCTGGCTCTGCCGCCATGCCAGCAGCCAGATCTTCAGCTTGGTCAGAGCCATGGGTCTGGCATAGACATAACCCTGGATCAGGTGGACACCATGGCGGTGCAGGTAGTCGACCTGTTCCTGGGTCTCGACCCCCTCGGCGATCATCTCCATGCCTGATTCGTGGCCAAAGGCGATGGTGGCGTCCAGCACGCTGCGCTTGAGGTCGTCCGTGCCTATGGTGTCGACGAACATCTTGTCGATCTTGATCTGGCGGATGCCGAGGCGTTGCAGGTAGGCGAAGCCGCCATAACCTGTGCCGAAGTCATCCAGCTTGAAGTGATACCCCTTCTCCTGCAGCAGTGCTATCTCCCCCATGGCCGCCTTGATATCGGTGATCGGCTTGCGCTCGGTCAGCTCGAAGGTGAGCCTGGCCGGTGAGGGCCAGTCGTGGCGCTGCAACAGTGGCCGCAGATGGGGTTGCTCCAGGTGGGCGGCCACTATGTTGACGCTGACCCACTGGGTCGGCTCCAGCCAGGGCAGATCCGCGATGACCCGCTCCAGCAGTTGCTCCGTCATGGGCAGGATCAGCCCCTGCTCCTCCGCATAGTCGATGAAGGTGCCTGGGGGCACCAGCTCCCGACCCCGCTGCCAGCGCAGCAGTGCCTCGAAACCGACCACCTTCTTGCTGCGGCTGTCCACTATGGGCTGATAGAAGGGGACGAACTCGCGCCGCACCAGGGCTGCCTGCAGCAGTCCCTTGAGGGAGCGGCGGTAGTTGCGCAGCACCCAGTAGGCGGCAACCAGCAGGAGTCCCAGTGCGCCGCCATACAGGAGGCCATAGTGGCGGGCCTGCCGCTTCGCATACTCCTCCAGCGCCTTGCCCGCCCACAGGATCTGCCGGATGTGGGTGTCTGGCGTAAAGAAACTCAGGCTCTGGCTGCTCTTGTCCTTCTTGATGGCGCTGTCCCCACGGGAAAATGGCTGCGTGATGCCGTCAGGGTGTTGCTGGCCAAACTCGAAATAGAAACAGCCCGGGCAGGGAGATTGCAGCAGATCGTGGCTCCAGCTGTTGTTCAGCACCCAGTAGGTGATATTGCCGCCCTGCCTGAAATAGGCGACCAGCTCCTGCTCTGTGTTGAAGCGGGCCTGGGTGGCCGCGAGGCCAAACTGCTCCGGTTCGGGGTAGGGGGGCAGCGAGACGGTGGCGAGGGGAAGATCCTCCCCCAGACTGGAACAGCCGCCGCCGGAGGCGAGGATGAGGCCCTGCAGCCGGATGTGGCGGCTGTAGAAACGGGGATCCCGCAACAGGGCCATGTCTGCGGGGCCGCAATCGAAGGCGAAGCTGGACAGTTGGGCGCGAATGCTCTGGTCCAGCTCATCGTGGCGCTCCGCCAGCGCGGCCTCTATCTGCGCCTTCTTCTCCTGCAACAGATGGTGGGCCAGGGGATTGCCCAGCAGCTGGCTGAGGGGCAGGCTCGCCAGCACGGGCAGGCAGAGCAGCAGCAGACTGATCCAGAAGGGAGACGCTCGTCGCAAGGGGTACCTGCCTGATGGGTGCATGGGATACAAATGGATGGCAACATCATAGCATTAGCTGCATCGATTTGAGTCGTATCGGTCACACTTGGAACAACATTCATAATGCATTGATAAACAACAATATGACAAAACGAGTGGTGAAGATTCAATCGCTGACCTGTCATAAATGACAATTGTCCAGCTTATCTGAAATGGCTAGAGTAGCGGTGCGGTTTGACTCACCGTGTGTTCAATACTCCTGTATCTATTTTTGTCAGTAGCACAGAGTGTTAGTTTTGATATGAGTGTTTCTTTTGGTCCCCGCAGTGGGACCATTTTTCTGTCCGCTGCCCAGCCGGCTACCCGATTTTCTTCTCCCCCCGAGTCTCTTCCTTCACCAGCGGTCACCCCCAGCCATGAGCGGCCCTGACGCTTATTTGCAGAAGCGGGATCTGCAACCATAGGCGGGGTTTGGCCAAGGCTGATACCATGAGGCCTTATGGATGCTGTCGGCTACGGAAAGGCACATGAAACTGACCACTCAACTCGTCTCCTTTATTACGCTGTGCGTGATCGCGGCCATGGCCGTGGTGATGCTCGGCGGGGTCTTCAGTTTCCGCCAGATGGGGATGGAGCTGCAGCAAAACCGGGTCGACTCCCTGGTGGAGATCATCGACAAGCAACTGGGGGTGACCGACGATCAGCAGGCCCTTGCCCGCTGGCTGCCCTCCCTGCTGCGGGCCTCCCACGTGGTCGAGCTGGAGATCCGCCAGGATAGCCAGCGGGTCTACTGGTTTCGCGATGTGCAGCAGCAGACGGACGAGAGTCTGCTGATCCCCTATAGCAAGGCCATTCCCAATCAGGCCGGCATGCAGGCCGAGTTCAAGCTGGACAGGCCCTTCAAGGAGTTCGAGTACTCCATGCAGGCCATGTTCGGCATCTCCCTCGGGGTCTTCATCGTGGTGTTCGGCCTCTGGTACTCCATCCGCTGGTTGCGCCAGCAGTTGCGCGGTGCCGAGCTGCTGGCGGAGCGGGCCCAGCTGATCCTGGATGGCAAGCTCACCAAGCTGGCCCATGATCCCGCCGACGAATGGCCCCTCTCCGCCAGCCAGGCCCTCACCCATCTGTTGGCCGAGCTGGCCGATGCCCGCAAGGAGCGCAGCCGGTTCGACAACTTCATCCGCAGCAACGCCTTCGTCGACAAGACGACCGGCATAGGCAACCGCCTCTTCTTCGACAACCGGCTGGAAAACGCCATCATGGAGGCGAGCGTGATCAGCGGCGGTGTCCTGCTGATCGAGCTGGCCGGCCTGGAGGAGCTGGATCCCGAGCTGAGCGGACGCCCGAGCCAGGATCTGCTGATGGAGGCGAGCGCCTCCATCGGTGCCTTCGTGCGCAAGCACAGCGGTGCCCTGCAGGCCCGCTACGCCGGCCAGGTTTTTGCCGTGCTGTTGCCCAACATGTCCGAGAGCGAGATGGTGGACGGCGCCAGCCAGCTGCTCAAGAGCCTGCAGCGGCTGCACTGGCCCGAGTCGGTCAATCTGGACACGGCCGTTTACCTCGGAGCCGTCTGCTACCAGGCAGAGGACTCCCTGCTCAAGGTGCAGGAAGAGGCCGAGCTGGCCCTCAAGAGCGCGCGCCTGCAGGGCCACAGCGGCTGGTTCCTCTACGAGAAGTCTCTGGACGAGGAGGCGAGCAACAAGGGGACGGTGCGCTGGCGCACCCTGATCAACCGCCGCATCGAGGAGCAGGGGATCTCCTTCTATCTGCAGCCGGTGCAGCAGGAGCGGGATCAGGTGGTGCTGCAACAGGAGCTGTTGATCCGCCTCCATGACGAGCAGGGGCGGGAACTGCAGGCGGGGGTCTTCATGCCCATGGCGGAGAAGGCCGGCCTGCTGCTGCCCCTGGACCGGCTGGTGGTCACCCAGACCCTGCGCCTGCTGCGCCAGCGACCGGAGTCGAGCTGCCCCGTCAGCCTCTCCCTCAGCGCCCAGAACCTGCTCAACCGGGAGTTCCAGCGGGAGCTCTTCTTCGAGCTGTTCCAGCTGCCGCGCAGCATCAACGAGGGGCTGATCCTGCAACTGTCCGAATCCCAGGTGACCCGTCACTACGAGGCGCTCAAGCGGCCGCTGCGGGCACTGCGCATGCTGGGGTGCCGACTGGCCATAGATCACGCCGGTCAGGATGTGGTGAGCACCCAGTACATCAAGGAGTTCGAGATCCACTTCCTCAAGCTGCACCCCAGCCTGGTGCGGGAGATCCACCTGCGTCAGGTCAACCAGATGGCGGTGCGCAGCCTGGTGGGGGGCTGTGCCAATACCCAGACCCGGGTGATCGCGGTGGGGGTGGAGAGCGGCGACGAGTGGAAGATGCTGCGCCACCTCGGGGTGCACGCGGGCCAGGGGCCCTGGTTCGCCGAACCAGAGCGGCTGGTGATGCCCATATGACGGAGCCCGCCCCAAGGGCGAGGGAATGGCCCTGGCTTACAGCCTGCCCTGCTCTCTGAGTCCCGCCAGCCCCTGCAGGCCGCCGGTGTGGATGAAGACCACCTGGCTGCCGCGGGGGATCCGGCCCGCGGCCAGCTCCCGAAACAGTCCCCACATCGCCTTGCCACTGTAGATGGGCTCAAGCGGCAGGCCCGTGTGGGCGCTGAAGGCCTGCACCCATTGCCACAGGGCCGGGCTGAATTTGGCGTAACCGCCGTCGTGGTGATCCAGGGCTATCCGCCAGTTGCCGGTCGTGGCCGCCGCCGGGTTGAGCCGGCACACCTCATCGTGGAGGAAGGCGCCCCCCTTGAGCACGGCGATGGCGAGGATCTGCTCCCTTTCCCGCTTGCCCGCGATGAGCCCCGCCAGGGTGCCGCCGCTGGCGCAGGGCAGCACCCAGAGATCCGGCGAGAAGGGCACCTCGGCCACCAGCTCGGCCACCCCCGGGATGGCGAGCGGGCTGCTGCCCCCTTCCGGCACTATCAGGGTGTCCGGTGCCTCGAACTGGGCCAGCCAGTCCGGATCCTGGCGCCGCCGATAGCTCTGGCGGTCGACGAAAACGAGATCCATGCCCCAGCCTCTGGCCGCACTCAGGGTTGCGTTGCTGACGGTGTCGGCTTCACCGCGTATGATGCCCGTGGTGCGCAGCCCGGACCTGAGTCCGGCCGCCGCCAGGGCATGGATGTGATTGGAGTAGGCTCCCCCAAACGACAGCAGGTGGGTCTTGCCCTGCACCTGCGCCTGTTGCAGATGGTACTTGAGCTTGCGCCACTTGTTGCCGGAGAGGGTCGGGTGGATCAGATCATCCCGCTTGCACCAGAGCCGCACGCCCTGAGCATCCAGCAGGGGGTGGTGAACGGGGTGCAGGGGCGAGGGGACCTGAGCGGGGGCCAGGATGGCATCCCCGGAGGACGCCAGGGTGGCGGTCAATGCATCGTTTGTCATAAATATGGAGGCTAATAGCCTGTTTATGTTAAGGTTTAGTCCGTTTCATGCAGCCAGGTCCAGGTCTAGATGAAGTCACTTTTCCGACGTTCGCCCCCCAGCCATCAGGTGGGACTCCTGCTGGCCAGCGATCGCATCCTGCTGGCTTGTGTGGAACCCGTCCCCATCTTTACCAGCCGCGCCATCCATGGTCCCCACGACTGGCCCAAGGCCATGGGGGAGCTGTTTGCCCAGCATGGCCTGGCCAAGTCTAAGGTGCGGGTGGCCCTGGCCGCCAGCCTTTATCAGCAGATCCAGATCGACAAGCCCGCCGTGCCCGACGCCGAGATGGCGGGGGCCCTGCCCTGGGCCATCAAGGATTTCGTCAACGAACCCGTGTTGCAGCTCGCCATGGACTATGTGGATCTGCCGACCCCTCCTGCGGGTCGACCAAGGATCAACGTGATCTGCGTTCCCAAGAGCCGGGTGCAGCAACTGGCGGACGCGGTCAACGGCGTGGCGACCCTGGAGGCCATCGTCAGCGACGAGCTGGCCATGACGGCCCTCTACGAGGCGGATCAGACGGTGCGCATGCTGCTCTGGCAGCCCAGGGGGCAGGAGTTGCAACTGCTGGTCTTTTATCGGGGCGGTCTCTGCTTCTCGCGCCCGCTGCGCGGGTTTGTCAGCCTCACCGGGGCCCATGAGCCCGATCAGGGGATGCTCGACGGGCTGGCGCTGGAGATCCAGCGCTCCCTCGACTACCTGGCGGGCCAGCTCAAGCTGCCGGAGCCGGGCCAGATGCAGCTCGCCATCGGCTCCCCCTTCATCGGCACCCTGGTGCGCCACCTGGAGCAGGCGTTCGGCTTCCCAGTGTCCGCCATGGCCAACAAGGCGGTACTGGCCGGAGTTGAATACCTCTGTGCCTATGGTGCGGCCCTTGGCAGGAGCGAAGGATGAAACACCATATCAACCTCTATGGCGCCGAATTCAGGCCGAGGCGCCTGTGGGCCAGCCTCAATCAGATGGCCCTGGTCTGGGGCGGCTGCCTGCTGCTGCTGGTTGCGGCCACCTTTTTCTATGGCTGGCAACAGCGGGGGGTCGACCGCGAGCTGGCCCAGGTGCGTGCGCTGCTCGATGTGCAGCGCGGCGAGGCAACAAGGCTCGATGCCGCCCTGGCGCGCCATCAGGCGGACGGTCAGCTGCAACAGCAGCTGGTCGACAAGCGCGAGGAGCTGGCTGCCAAGCAGGCGCTGATTCGCCAGCTCGGCAGCCTTTCCCTGCAAAAATCCCAGGGCTACGCTGGCGTGATGGCGGATCTGGCCCGTCTGCGGGATGCCCGCCTCTCCCTGCAACGGATCGAGATAAGTGACGGGCGCATCAACCTCTCCGGGGTGGCCGAGCGCAGTCAGGATGTACCCGCCTGGGTGAACCGCTTCAAGCAGACCCCGTCCCTGGCGGGCAAGCAGTTTGGCGAGCTGACCCTGAGCCGGGACAAGGCAGGCCAGCTGGCCTTCCAGCTCAGCGGCATAGCACGGGAGACCCCATGATGGAGATGACGGCACAGTGGCGGGCCTGGGCACAGAGTGTGGCCGCCCTCAGCCTGCGGGAGCGGGTCTTGATCCTGCTGACGGGCATCATCTTGCTGGGGGCAGCCGGGATCTACGGCTGGCTGGATGCCGCCGACACCCGGTTGAGCCAGGAGCGGCAGGCGCTGACGGCGGCGCAGCGGGATCTGGAGATCCTGACCCTGGAGAATCAGGGCAAGCAGGCCCGGCTGGGGCGGGATCCCAACGCCCAGGTGCGCCAGCAGCTGGCCGGCGTGGAGGCGTCCCTCGGTCGGCTGGACGCCGAGCTCAAGGCCCAGACGGTGGATCTGATCCCGGCCCACGAGATGCCGGCCGTGCTGGAAGCCCTGTTGTCTCGCTCCGCCAACCTGCATATGCTGGCGCTCACCTCCCTCAAGCCCGAGCCGCTGATGGCCGGCGAGCAGAAGGCCAACCTGTTCAAGCACGGGATCCGGCTCCAGCTGGAGGGGGGCTATTTCGATGTCTACCAGTACCTGAAGGCGCTGGAGGCACTGCCCCGCCACTTCTACTGGAAAGGGTTCGACTACAGGGTGGTCGAGCATCCCAAGGCGGCGGTGGAGATGGAGATCTACACCCTGAGCACCAGCAAGGAGTTCATTCGTGGCTAAGTGGCTGACATTGTTGTGCTGCCTGCTGGGCCCGCTGGCCCAGGCGGAGGTGTTGCAGGATCCGACCGCCCCTCTGGCCGGTAGCGGCGCGGCGGCGAGCCCGAGCAAGGGGGCCGGTCTGCCCAGGTTGCAGAGCGTCATCCTGGGCAACGGACCGGCGCTGGCGGTGCTCGATGGTCAGAGCTATCGGGTGGGCCAGCGGATCGACGGTTTCCTGCTGGTGGGCATCAGCGCCGATGCCGTGGTACTGGAGAAGGCGGGCAAGCGTCAGACACTGACCCTGTTTGGCAGCAAGATCCGGATGTGAAGTCGGTTCCGCGCGGGATGCCGCGGGCCAGGTTTGTCGAGTTTCATTGCGAGTCAGGTGCACCAATAACATGAAAAAACACCATTTCTGTCTGCTTCCCCTCGCATTGGCGGTGGCGGCTTGTACCAGCTATCAGCACCCCGAACCGGTGCAGGCCAAAGACGCCCTCAAGCAGGCCATGAAGGAGCAGACCCCGACCGCGCCGCTGACCACTTTGCCTCCCTCGGTGCAGAGCGAACTGCTGCAGCTCAATCGTCCCCAGCAACCCCTGGCGGTTCCGGAGAAACGGCTGCGCATCGCGGCCCATGACGTCGATGCGGTGGAGTTCTTCGGTTCCCTGTTCAAGGGCTCCCGCTACAGCGTGGCCGTCCATCCCGGGGTGGCCGGTGCCATCTCGGTGGAATTGAAAGACGTGACCCTGCAGGAGGCGCTGGCCACGGTCGGCGACATGTACGGCTTCGACGTGCAGCGCAAGGGCAACGTGTTTCACGTCTATCCGGCGGGTCTGCGCACCGAGACCATCCCGGTCAACTACCTGATGATGGCCCGCCGCGGCCTCTCCCGCACCTCGGTCAGCACCGGCGGGGTGACGGCCAACGACAACAACAATAACGGCAACAACAACTTCGACAGCAGCGGCAACAATAACAACGGCAACAACAACCTCGGCTCCTCCAACGGGGACAACGGCAACAGCAACAACAGCAACGGCACCCGGATCGAGACGGACAGCAACAACGACTACTGGACCGATCTGCGGGACGCCCTGCAGACCCTGATCGGCACTGGCGAGGGGCGGGCCGTCATCACCAGTCCCCAGGCTGGCCTGGTCACCGTGCGTGCCTATCCGAAGGAGCTGAAAGCGGTGCGCGAGTTCCTGGATCAGTCCGGCGAACACCTCAAGCGCCAGGTGGTGCTGGAGGCGCGGATCCTGGAGGTCTCCCTCAACGAGGGCTACGAGCAGGGGGTGGACTGGAGCGGTCTCTCCGCCAGCTGGGACGGCAACAAGGGCATCACGGGGGGCGGCTCCCTGCTCGACAGCCCCATCGCCTCGACCCCGAACCAGATCTTCAGGGCCCTGGGGGGCGGCGCCGGTTTCACCATCTCCGATGGCAACTTCAACGTGGCGGTCAGCCTGCTCAAGACCCAGGGGGACGTGAACACCCTCTCGAGCCCGCGCGTCACCGCCACCAACAACCAGAAGGCGGTGATCAAGGTGGGGACGGACGAATACTTCGTCACCAACGCCTCGACCACCACCACCACCTCTGGCAACTCGGCGCCCATCGTCACGCCGAACGTGGAGCTGACCCCCTTCTTCTCCGGCATCGCCCTGGACGTGACCCCGCAGATCGATGAGCAGGGCAAGGTGCTGCTGCACATCCACCCCTCCGTCATCGACACCGAGGAGCAGAGCAAGACCATCAACGTCGGCACGGCGGAACCCCTGGTACTGCCGCTCGCCAAGAGCGCCATTCGCGAATCGGATACCGTGGTGCAGGCCAACAACGGCGACATCATCGTCATCGGCGGCCTGATGAAGACCGACAAGCAGGAGATCGTAAGCAAGGTGCCGCTGCTGGGGGACATTCCCTGGGTCGGCGAAGCCTTTACCAACCGCCGGGAGAGCACCAAGAAGGTCGAGCTGGTGATCCTGCTCAAGCCGACAGTGGTGGAAAAAGACACCTGGCAGAAGGAGTTGCAACGCTCCTCCGAGCTGCTCGACAAATGGTATCCGCCCAAGGGCTAAGCCATGATGCTGAATTGGTCTATTCCCGGTGTTTCCCTGCCGCGAGCCTTTGAGCTCTGCCTGGGGGGGGCGTCCTCATGTACCTGAGTCACTTCGGCTTGCAGGAGGCGCCCTTCGGCCTGACCCCGAACACCGGCTTCTACTACGGCCTGCCTCCCCACGAGGAGGCCATGCAGGTGCTGAACTGGGCGCTGGCACAGGGAGAGGGCTTCATCAAGGTGACCGGCGAGGTGGGCACCGGCAAGACACTGCTCTGCCGCAAGCTGCTGAGCGAGCTCGGCTCCGAGGCGTGCCCGGTACGCCTGGCCTGGCTGCCCAATCCCCACCTCAGCCCGGGGGAGCTGCGCACCGCCCTGGCCCTGGAGCTGGGACTGGCGGTGCAGGGGGAGAGCGAGCTGGATCTCACGGATCGCATCCATCGCCACCTCATCGCCCTGCACCAGCAGGGGAGCCGAGTGGTGGTGCTGATCGACGAGGCGCAGGCGCTGCCGGACGAGACCCTGGAGGCCATCCGCCTGTTCGGCAACCTGGAGACGGAGTCCAGCAAGCTGCTGCAAATCGTGCTGTTCGGCCAACCCGAGCTGGATGTCCGGCTGGCCAGGCCCCACCTGCGCCAGTTGCGCCAGCGCATCGGCTTCTCCTACTGCCTGCGCCCCCTGCGGTGCGATGAAACCCGGGCCTATCTGGAGCACAGGCTGCACGTCTCTGGCTATCGCGGGGCGACCCTGTTTGGCGGCCTGGCCCTGCGCCTGCTGTGGCGGGCATCCCGCGGCATTCCGCGGCTCATCAACGTGCTGGCCCAGAAGTGCCTGATGCTGGCCTACGGCCGCGGGACGCGCCGGATCGACAGCGCCCTGGTGCGCCTCGCCATTCGCGATACCGATGACGCCCGAGGTGGCTCATTCGTGCGCTGGTGGCCCCTGTTGCTGCTGCTGGGCGCAGCCCTGGCCTATGGAGTCTGGTCATGAGCGTGATCAATCAGATGCTCAAAGATCTGGAGCAGCGCCAGTCAGGATCCGATGGCGCCGCCGTCTATGTGGCGCCGGCGCGTCAGCAGGGGTGGTGGATGCTGGTGCTGACCCTGCTGTGCACCCTGGCGCTGGCCATCCTCGGCTGGCGCACCTGGATCTACTGGCAGCAGAGCCAGCGCACGGCGCAGCCGACGGTTCAGTTGACGACCCGGCTCGCCCCGGTGAGCGAGCCGTCGCTGCCTGCCTCTTCTGCCACCGAGGTGGCCGTCGCGTCTCCCGAGCCCAGTGGGGCCGCCGCCTCCGGGGTGGTGGGGGTGGATGGCTCCATAGTGGCGAGGGCAAGCGACGCCGCCGACCCGGAGCCGGGATCCTCGGCGAGCGGGGAGGTCGCCGACGAGGCCCCGGCGTCACAGGCCCTGGCCGAGACGCCGCCGGAGGATGAGGTCACGCCGAGCGACGAAGAGTTGCAGCCGGATCTCTATGCCGAGCTGGCCGCAGAGCAGGAGGCTGCCCCCCAGGAGGTGGCCGCCCCGCCCCGCAAACCCGGCGTGCTGAAGATAGAGACGGTGGATCTCTCCGAGCCCGAGCTGGCGGCCCTGGCCGAGCGCAAGGCGACCACCGCCATGGCCAAGGGCGAGATGCGGGAGGCTCAGGACAACTATTACCAGGTGCTGCTCCATGATCCGCACAATCAGGGGGCGCGCGAACAGCTCGCTGGCCTGCTCTACGGCGAGGGACGGCTGACCGAGGCCGCCCAGGTGCTGGAGGAGGGGCTGAGACTGGATCCGGCGCAGGCCGATCTGCGGCTGCTGCTGGCCCGGGTGGCCATCAGCGGCGGCGATCGCCAGAAGGCGCTGGACTGGCTCACCGGCTATCAGCCGGACCTGGCCGCCAATCTGGACTACTACGCCACCTGGGCGGGACTCGCCCAGGAGCTGGGCCAGCCAGCCCAGGCGTCCGAGCTCTACGTCAAGTTGTTGCGCCAGCAGCCGGATCAGGGGCGCTGGTGGCTGGGGCTGGGGGTGGCCGAGGATGGTCAGGGCCACCGCCAGCGGGCGCTGGATGCCTATGGTAATGCCCAGCTGCACGGGGATCTGGGCGAGGCATCGACCCGCTGGCTGGAACAGCGGATTGCCCAGCTGACGCCCTCACCCTGACCCTCTCCCAGGGGGAGAGGGAGTCGACCGGGGTCGAGTCAGGCTCCCGGGATGAGGGGCGCGTAATCGGACGCGGTGGCGGTTCATCACTGTCATCGGCGTAATCAGAATCAGGAAATCGGAGTAGCAATGGCACAACCCAGACTGAAAATGCGCCTCGGCGACCTGCTGGTACAGGAGCAGATCATCTCGGATGATCAGTTGCAGCTCGCCCTGCAGCAGCAGCGTCAGACCGGGCGCAAGCTGGGGACCACCCTCATCGATCTCGGCTTCATCAGCGAGGTGCAGCTGCTGCAGTTCCTCGCCCGCCAGCTGGACGTGCCCTTCTTCGATCTCAACAACCTCACCATAGACGCCTCGGCCGTGACCCTGTTGCCCGAGGTGCAGGCCCGCCGTTACCGTGCGCTGGCGGTCAACCTCAGCGACGACAAGGTGACCGTGGCCATGTCGGATCCCGCCGACCTGAGCGCCCTGGATGCCATCGCGGCCCTGCTCAGCCCGCGGGAGCTGGTGTTGGCGGTGGCGCGGGAAGGCCAGCTGCTGGAGTATTTCGACCGCCTCTATCGCCGCACCCGGGAGATAGAGAGCTTCGCCGAACAGCTGCACGAAGAGTATCAGGATGCCGGTTTCGAGCTGGGATCCAGCAATCTCGGGGCCGGTGACGAGGGGGAGGCGACCGTGGCCAAGCTGCTGCGCTCCCTGTTCGAGGACGCGGTGCAGGTGGGGGCCTCGGACATTCACATAGAGCCGGACGAGAAGGTGCTGCGCATTCGCCAGCGCATCGACGGCGTGCTGCACGAAAACATACTGAGCGAGGTGCGCATCGCCCAGGCGCTGGTGCTGCGCCTCAAGCTGGTGGCCGGGCTCGACATCTCCGAGAAGCGGCTGCCCCAGGATGGCCGTTTCGCCATGAAGGTGCGCGGCCGGGACGTGGATGTGCGTATGTCCACCATGCCGGTGCAGTACGGGGAGTCCGTGGTGATGCGACTGCTGGATCAATCCTCCGGCATACTGTCCCTGGCGGAGACCGGCATGCCGCCGGCCATCCTGAGCCGCTTCCGGCGCCAGCTCAAACGGCCCCACGGCATGATACTGGTGACGGGCCCCACCGGCAGCGGCAAGACCACGACGCTCTACGGCGCCCTCTCCGAGCTCAACCAGGCCAGCCACAAGATCATCACGGTGGAGGATCCGGTGGAATACCGGCTGCCCCGGGTCAACCAGGTGCAGGTCAACCCCAAGATAGGGCTCACCTTCTCCCAGGTGCTGCGCTCCACCCTGCGTCAGGATCCCGACATCCTGCTGGTGGGGGAGATGCGGGACAACGAGACGGTGGAGATAGGCTTGCGCGGCGCCATCACGGGCCACCTGGTGCTGACCACGCTGCACACCAACGATGCGGTGACCAGTGCGTTGCGCCTGATCGACATGGGGGCGCCCGGCTATCTGGTGGCGAGCGCCCTGCGCGCCGTGGTGGCCCAGCGCCTGGTGCGCCGGCTGTGTGAACACTGCGCCTGCGAGACGGCGCCGGATCAGGGGCAGGCCACCTGGCTCACCATGCTCTCCGGCGAGGCACCCGGCCAGCACGTCTACCGCAAGGGGCGTGGCTGCCAGAGCTGCAACTTCACCGGTTATTCGGGCCGGATCGGGGTTTACGAGCTGCTGGAGCTGGATCAACCCATGATGGATGCCCTGCGTCGCAACGATGCGGAGGGCTTTGCCCGGGCGGCGCGCGAGCACGAGCACTACCGGCCCCTGGCCCTGACGGCGCTCGACTATGCCCGGGAGGGGATCACCTCGGTGGACGAGGTGCTCAGGCTGGCCGAGGATCTGGGCTAAGCCATGGGCAGCTTCAACTACAAGGGGCGCGACAGTCAGGGCCAGGCCGTCAGCGGCGTGGTGGAGGCCGCCAGCGAGCTGGCCGCCGCCGAGCAGCTGATGCGCCGCGGCGTGATGCCCACCGAGCTGAAGGCGGGCAAGGCCAAGGCGGCCGGCATCGACTGGTCGCTGCTGCTGGAGGGGAGCGTCAAGCTGGAGGAGCTGGTGGTGTTCAGCCGCCAGATGTATGCCCTGACCCGGGCGGGGATCCCTATACTGCGCGCCATCGCCGGGCTGGAGGAGAGCGCCCACGGCAAACCCCTCAAGCGGGCACTCCATGCCCTGGGGGAGGATCTCGGCAATGGGCGACCGCTGTCGAGCTCGATGCAGGCCCATCCCAAGGTGTTCAACAGCCTGTTCGTCGCCATCATCCACGTCGGCGAGAACACCGGCCAGCTGGAGGAGGCCTTCCTGCAGCTCGCCAACTATTTCGATCTGGAGCTGGAGACCCGCAAGCGGATCAAGACCGCCATGCGCTACCCCAGCTTCGTGATGATCGCCATCGGCATCGCCATGGTGATCCTCAACATCATGGTGATCCCGGTGTTTGCCGGCATGTTCGCCAAGTTCGGGGTGGAGCTGCCGCTCGCGACCCGCATTTTGCTCGCCACCTCCCACTTCTTCGTCCACTACTGGTGGCTGCTGCTGGCCATCCTGGCGGGCATGGTGTTTGGCTGGCGCCGCTGGGTCGCCAGTCCCCGGGGCAAGCTGACCTGGCACCGCTGGCAGCTCAAACTGCCCATCGTCGGCACCATCATAGAGCGCTCCCTGCTGGCCCGCTTTGCCCGCAGCTTCTCCATGATGCTCAAGGCCGGGGTGCCGCTCAACACGGCGCTGACCCTGGTGGCCGATGCGGTGGACAACGCCTATATGGCGGGGCAGATCCGCGACATGCGGGCGGGCATAGAGCGGGGCGAGAGCCTGCTGCGCACCGCAGGGGCCAGCGGCCTGTTCACCCCCCTGGTGATGCAGATGATCGCGGTGGGGGAAGAGACGGGCCAGGTGGACGAGCTGCTGCACGAGGCGGCCGAGTATTACGAGCGGGAGGTGGATTATGACCTCAAGAGCCTCACCGCCCGCATCGAGCCGATCCTCATCGGCATAGTGGCCGTCATGGTGCTGGTGCTGGCGCTGGGTATCTTTACGCCCATGTGGGACATGATGCGAGCAGTGCGGGGTCAATGATAGGCCGCGGCATCTTCACTCCCCTGATGGTGGGACATGATGCGAGCGGTTCGCGGCCAGTGATGTGGTTCAGCATCTTCACTCCTCCTGATGGTGGGACATGATGAGAGCGGTGTGGGGCCAGTGATGCATGCTGTTTGTGGTAGACAAGATGCGGGAGAGGCATGAGCAGACAGTCCGAGCAGGATGAGCGCTGGTTGGGGGGTTACAGGCGGTTGATCGCCTGCGTCCTGCTGCTGGTCATCCTTGCCACTCTGGCCCTGAGCTATCGCAACCACAGGGAGGAGGCGCTGGCGGTCAGCCTGAGCCTGCTGGGGGAGCAATTTGCCGAGCGGGCCCAGCGACTGCACGGGCGCTGGCTCGATGAGCGACGCCCCGCCGTGCTGCATGCAGAAGGGGTGGCCTGGCAGTTCGATGGGCGGGGCTGGCCGCTGGCGGTGCTGCCGCTGCAGTCACCCTCCGCCAACTGCCGCCAGCTCTGGCTGACGCTGATTGGCCCCGAGGATCCGGGGTTGCCCTCCTGGCAGGCGCTCGCCAGCCCGCATGGGGACGGCTGCGAGTTTGGTTGGGAAGGGCACTGGCTGTTCTACCGTTTCAGCGATGGCCGGGTACTGGCGAGGCCTTGAGTCGATCTCTCAAGTGCTTCAGCAACATGATTTTTTTCTATCTGCATGAAATAATGCGGACCATTACGGAGGCAGCATGGCAGCAAAGAGAGTGAGCGCCGGCCAGGGACCGGGTCAGATGGCCGGTTTTTCCCTGATCGAGCTGGTGATCGTCATCGTGATTCTGGGGATCCTGGCCGTCACCGCCTTGCCCCGTTTTCTCGACGTGACCGACGAGGCGAAGAAGGCCAGCGTGGAAGGGGTGTCCGGCGGTTTCGCCACCGGGGTCTCCCTGGTACGGGCCCAGTGGGAAGCCGAGGGGCGCGCCAAGCAGGACAGCCTCAACACCGTGCTGTACGACGGTTCCCGTTTCTATCTGACCACGCCGACCGACAGCCAGGTCAGCAACGGCGAGCTCTCCCCCGGTTATCCCATGGACACGGCGGCGAGCGGCGCTCCCGATGTGGATCCGGCCAATCTGACGGCGGCCCGCTGTCTCAATATTTGGGAGGGCTTGTTGCAGAATCCTCCCAAGGCTACTGCCAACTTTGACGAGGTGCGCGGTAGCGGCAATGACCTGAAGTTCTATGCCACGGTGAGCAACAATGGACTGGATTCGGTCTGCCGTTACTATCTGGTCAACAGCCTGAGCAAGGGAAGTGATGGGCGCTATCAGGACCCGCAAGGGAGCACCGATGCCTACATGAGTTTCAGTTACCGCCCGGCCTCCGGCCAGGTGACTACCAATATCAATTGATAAACAGAGGAAAACGTAATGAAAAAGCAGGCGGGTTTTACCCTGATCGAACTGGTGATCGTGATCATCATCCTGGGCATTCTGGCGGTCACCGCCGCGCCCAAGTTCCTGAATCTGCAGGATGATGCGCGTACTTCCACCCTGAAAGGGGTTGAGGGCTCGCTGAATTCTGCCGGTGCCATGGTTTACAGCAAGGCTGTTATCGCAGGTAAAGACACTACAGCTTCCGATACGCTGGATATCGGTAATGGTGTCAATGTCGGTATTGCCTTTGGGTATCCCAAGGCGACCAAGGATGATCTGGAGAAAGTATTGCAACTGAGCACTAATGATTGGAGTTTCGGTACTCCTGCATCTAGCAGCATCAAGATCTTCCCGGCTGGTGTTTCCGCCAGTACTGCCACCGACTGTTATGTCACCTATACACAAGCTATTACTTCTGGCTCTCAGCCAACCGCAGCAGTCACTGCTTGTAAGTAAATCTTATAAATGAACAAGATAGAGAGAGGCTGTCCTCTCTCTATTTCTTTCAAGGGTTGCTCATCATGACTGAACGGGACGAAGGTTTTACCCTGATTGAACTGGTGATCGTGATCCTGTTGCTCGGGATTCTGGCCGCCTTTGCCGTGCCCAAGTGGCTGGGCAAAGGCGGCTTTGAAACCCATACCCTGCGTGACGAGCTGGTGACCCGGCTGCGGCTGGTGCAGACCATGAACATGCATGAAGGGGAGGCGCGCTGCACCCAGCTGGTGCTGGAGCAGAGTCGCTTCGCTCACCTGACCCAGACGGGCAGTTGCGTGGCCAGGCCCATCTCGAACTGGAATGCGGACGAGCGGAGCCGGGGGCGCGTCGTCACGGCTTCCGGCGACATCTCTCTGCCGCAAGGCAGCTTTTCTTTCGACAAGCGCAGCGGCCGTCCGCTCTCACCGTCCACCTGCGTCAATGGTTGCAACCTGGTGGTGAGCAGCGGGCAGGAGAGCGCCCGGCTGCGCATCGAGCCGGAAGGTTATATCCATGCGATCCCCTAAGGCCCGTCGCGGCTTCACCCTGATCGAGTTCGTGGTCGGCATTGTGCTGCTGGCCATCGCCCTGACCGGCATCCTGGGGCTTCTCATCAATCAGGCGCCCCAGGGGGTGGATCCGGTGCAGCAGGTGCGGGGCGCCCAACTGGCTCAGCGGATCCTCGGCGAGGTGCTGCAAAAATCCTTCGATGAACACTCGGATCACAATGGCGGCCGTTTTCGCTGCGCTGAGACCGTCGGCACCCCTGCGGTGACCTATCCCGCCTGCACCCCGGCCGCCGATTACGGCCCGGATGGGGGCGAGACGCGCCCCTACGAGTTCAACGACGTGGATGATTTCGATACCGCTGGCAGCTGGGTGGACGCCAACCAGTTTACCCAGACGGACGCCGAGGGGGTCAGCGACCAGGAGTATCGCCACTATCAGGTCAGGATCGCCGTCACCCCGGACACCCTGTTCGGGAGCCCGGGCCTGGGGGCCGAATCCATCGGCAAGCGCGTCGCCCTGACAGTGCGGCTGCCGGACCAGAGCGAGCTGGCTTTCACCCTCTACCGGGGGAACTACTGATGGGCAAGCCGCATTCCCGTTATGCCGCGTCCGATGACGCATCTGTTACCACAGCCCGTTACCGCGTCCGACCCGGGCGGGCACGGGGCTTCACCCTGGTGGAACTGGTGATGGTGATCTTGCTGCTCGGGGTCATGGCCACCTTTACCAGCCAGTTTATCGGCATCGGCACCCAGATTTACGGGGATGTCAGCCGCCGGGAGCAGCTGATGAGCGATGCCCGCTTCGCCCTGGAGCGGCTCAACCGCGAGCTGCGCGATGCGGTGCCGGGCTCGGTGCGTATCGAGGATGAGGCGGGCACTCCTCTGGATCAGGGGGCCTGCCTGCGCTTCTGGCCCATCGCCACCGCCAGCCGTTATCTGGGCTCCGCGGCCAGCGGCGGGCTCACCATAGTGGAGCCCGAGGTGCAGCCCCGGGAAGAGGACGAGGCCATCGTCTACCCCCTTGCCGATCCGGCTCTCAACCTGGAGCAGGGGTGCCTCCATGGCAACTGCGTGGCCAGGGTCACCTCGGTGGGGAGTCCGGTCTCGGGGGCCTTGCCGCTGACGATGGATGACACCTTCGCCAAGGAGTCGCCGGGGCAGCGCATCTATTTTGCCCGTCAGCAGGTGCGTTACTGCGTGACGAATGCCGCCCTGACCCGGGCCAGCGCCGCCATAGGCACTGACTTTCACGGGAGCACGCCGGCCCTGATGGCCGAGCATATTCGCCCTGCGTCCTATTACTTCTACCGTGAGCCTGCCGCCTTCAGCCAGAGCGAGGTAGGACTGCGGATGGAGCTTGAGCAGCGCGGCGAGCGCGTCCTCTTCAACCACAAGCTGGAGACGCTCAATGTTCCCTAGGCCCCCCCGCAGGCTGGCGCCCCAGCGCGGCAGCGCCATCATGGTCGCCCTCTTCGTCATCGTCATCATGGCCCTGCTGGCGGCGGCCATGGGCCGCTTCCTGGTGGACAGCGGCGAGAAGAACACGGTGGAGGTGCGCGGGGTGCGTGCCCTGATGGCGGCCCAGAGCGGGCTGGAAATCGCCCTCTATCAGCTGTTTCCCAATCGCAGTGGCGCCGAGTTGCCCGCCGCCTGCACCAGGGTGGCGGCGTCCCGGGCATTCGACAAGGATCCCGGCCTGAGCGGGTGCCGGGTCTCGGTGAGCTGCAATGAGATCCAGGCCAGCCAGGGGGGAGAGACCAGCACCACCTACCGGCTCACCAGCCTGGGCACCTGTGGCACAGAGGCAGCGGGCGCCAACCCGGGCTTTGCCGTCAGCCGCACCCTGGTGGCGGAAGCCTTTGATGGAGTGATGCCGTGAGACTCTGGTTGCTGGTCTTAACAATGCTGTCTGGCATGGCATGTGGGTTCGAAGCCGTCGACACTGACACCTATTTCCCTGCAGTGGTTCAGGGTCACCGCGGCAATAACAACGCGGTCTGTACTGGTCAGGATGCTGCCAAGCTGACCCAGAACAACCAGGCGAAAATAACGGGCACTGCAGGTGCTGCATTGAACTTCTGCGACTCGAACCAGGGTTCCGGCATGCCATTGGATGGTTGTGACAACGCCAATGGTTCGCGCCGGCTCTGCTCCATCAGCGACCGCTCCATCCGAGGGATGTCTACGTCGGGTGATAACAGCTTCCTGAGCAGTTCCGGCGGCGATGGTAGCCTAGGGTACTGTAATGCGGGGCAACAGTTGACCATGGGCAGCACCAGCCAATATCAGTTCGGTGCGATCAGTCTCTACAGCACCTGTACCCTGACATTCTCCTCTGCCCGTAATGAATATCGGATTGAGAGCCTTGCCATAGGAGGAGGGGCCAAGGTCATTCTGCCTGCCGGGGATTACTGGATTGGCAGCTTGACTATCAACCAGGGAGGGGTGATCGAAACACAGGGCGCCGTGCGCATTTTTGTAAATGAGCAAGCCGCTTTGAACGATGGACGCCTCAATCCGGACAACCTGGGGTCAGTGCTGCTGTTTGGCTATGCAGATATCAATTTGAATGGGAATAGTCTTATCAATGGATTGGTGTATTCGGATAAGACTCTGAACATGAATGGCTCCAGCATCATCAACGGCAGGACAACCAGCCGATCCCTGTTCATGACTGGCTCCACGGCGATCAATGACAAGGCCCCTCCCGTGCCACTCGCCTGCTTCAGCGACGACTTCTCCGCCAGCACCCTCAGCAACAACTGGGTGGTGGCCCGCAGCAGCGGCAACTTTACCCCCGCCATCGTCAATGGCCGGCTCGGCATGACCCAGGCCAGCACCCGGCAATCCACCTCGGCCACCTATCAGCGGCTCTTCCCCGCAGCCAACAACCTGGTGACCATAGAATTCGACCAGTATGCCCACAGCGGCAACGGGGCGGACGGCATGGCGGTGGTGCTCTCGGATGCCAGGGTGACCCCCCAACCGGGCGCCTTCGGCGGGCCCCTCGGGTATGGTTTCAAGCCAGGGGTCAACGGCTTTGCCGGTGGCTGGCTCGGGGTGGGCATAGATGAGTACGGCAACTTCTCGGGTGAAGGCGGGGCGACCAACAAGGGGCGGCGCCAGCAGTCCGTGGTGGTGCGTGGCTCGGGTTCGGGTACCAGCGGCTACAACTACCTCAAGGGAACCTGCAACAACGGCGCCGAGAATACCGGCGGAAACTGCCTCTCCCCGACCGTGGACAGCGGCTCGGACAGCAATCGCCCTCACCGTTATCGACTGACCATAGACTCGCGCATCGGCGGCCAGTCCATGGTCAAGGTGGAGCGCAACACGGGGGGGGGCTACAGCACCCTGATCGACAGCTTCAATGCCGCCACCCAGAGCGGCCAGGCGGCCATTCCCGAGAATCTGCTGTTGTCGCTGACCGGCTCGACCGGGGATGCAACCAACGCCCACCAGATCGACAACGTCCGGATCTGCGCCCTCAACTCCAGCCCGGTGGGCACCCAGATCGATCACTTCGAGTTCGATCACTCCGGTCAGGCCCTGACCTGCAACCCGGAGACCCTGACCATAAGGGCCTGCGCCAACGCCAGTTGCAGCCAGCTGTTCACGGAGCCGGTGAGTGCCACCTTGACGCCCCTCAAGAGCGGCAGCAACGGCTGGGTAGCAGGCAATCAGGTGAGCTACAGCGGCAACACCGCCACGGTGAATTTCAGCGGTGGCACCACCACATTGCAGCTACGCAACAATCTGGCGAGCGCCATGACGGTGGGGGTGAGCGGCTCGACGCCGTCCACCAAGCCACTTAGCACGACGCTTTGCCAGGCGGGTAGTGGTGCCCTGAGCGCCGCCGCCTGTACCTTGAGCTTTGCCGACAGCGGCTTTGTGTTCGATGTGCTGGATACCCTGGCCAACAAACCCCAGCAAGTGGTGATGACGGCGGTCAGGAAGGACAACACGAGCCAGCTGTGCGTGCCGAGTTTTCAGAAGCAGACTAAAAGAATCACGTTCTGGAGTGATTACAACGTGCCTGCCACCAATCTCTTTGGCAGCCAGATAAGGATTGATAAGACGGCCATAGCCACCACGGCGGGGACTCCCACTGCCATGGATCTCTATTTCAATGAGCTGGGCGAAACCACGCTGAAGGATGTGAGTTACCCGGATGCGGGCCAGATGCGGCTCAATGCCCGCCACGATGGCAGTGGCGACACTGCAGGCCTGGTGATGACGGGCTCGGATACCTTCGTCAGCCGCCCGGTCGGGCTCTGCATCAAGGCACCACAGGGAGAGTGTATGCGCGGCGCCAATGCGACCAACGCTGACTACGCCGCCAACTGCCCGGTATTCAAGAAAACCGGGGAGACCTTCTCACTGAATATCCAGGCCGTGGCCTGGCAGTCCGACGATGACAAAGACCTGTGCAGCGGTAATCAGGCGACTCCCAACTTCGCCTTGGCCAATATTGCGCTGGGCAGCACTCTGGTGGCGCCCAAACCCGGGGTCGAGGCGGTGGTCGGCACGTCCCGCTACGACCACTCCAACCAGAAGGGCAGCAGCAACCTCAACACCGTCAGCCAATCGGTCAACGAGGTCGGGTTGTTCAGCATGACGGCGACCCCGCCGGTGGCAGGTTATTTCAACTACACCATACCGCCCGCTGCCAGCGTGCCGGTAGGGCGCTTCGTGCCCTGGGACTTCAATATGACGAGTGGCACCGTCACCCCTGCTTGCAGTGGCTTCAGCTATATGAGTCAGCCGTTTGGCGTGGATGCGATAGTGGTTGCGCGCAACAAACAGGGGGACGTCACGAAGAACTACGATGGAGCCTTTGCCAGGGGCACCCTCTCTCTGGTGGCCGCCAACAACCAAGACGGGGTGGATCGCTCCAACCGGCTGGTGCCGCTGGCCGCCAGCTGGTCCGAAGGTACCGGCAAGGTTACCGGCCAGAGCCGGTTTATGCGGCTGCGTGAGCTGGCTCCGAGCCTGACCGCACCGGAAGAGCCCTTGCCGCTCCTGCGACTGGGGCTCAGGGTAGTGGACGGCGAGACTCCCGAGACCAGCGTCCTTGCCGATCGAAACATGAACCCCGCCGTGACCGGCATCTGCCAGAACGGGGTGAACTGCACCGCCAGGCAGCTCTCCATTCCGAAGGGCGCGGGCGATACCATGAGCGCCTACTATGGCCGTCTGCTGGCCAGCACCCGCCAGGGGGCGGCCAGCGCACCGCTGGCGCTGCCGCTTCAGGTTCAATATTTCGAAGGGGGGCTGTGGCGCACCAACCAGCAAGATGTCTGTAGTCAGATATCCCTGGCGGGTGGCGGCATCGTCTTCACCGACGCGGATCAACGCTATGACGCCGCGACGGGGGATCTGATCCTAAAAGACGGCACCCGTATTCGTCTTGGCCTCGGCAATGTGGCACCGGGCGGCACTCAGACAGGTTTTGATGGCGGCGAGACCCGGTTCCACTTCGCGCCACCCAATCAAGCAGTGCGCATTCCCTATCAGATCGTGCTGGAGAAACAGCCGCTGCAACCCCTGGCACCGACCTGGTTGGCGGATCCCGCGACCTCGGATCACCTGATGGGGATGGCGATCTTTGGTCGGGATCGGGGCAACGATCGCATTATTTATCGCCGCGAAGTGATGCCCTGAAAATGATATGGGGACAGGGAGAGGGGCGCTTTGGGATGGGCCTGCGTCTTATCTCCTTGTTTCGTAGTGTTTGTCGGCCTGAGCGGGTGAGTGATGACTCGCATTTTTGTCGCGCTTGATTGACTGGCGACAGTTTGAGCGCTTGCCCATTGGGGTGGGCATTGGTAAAGTTAGCCGGTTTTCTGCACCTCCAAATTCTTAGGATTTCCCGTAGCCATGTTCAAAAAGCTCAGAGGCGTCTTTTCCAACGATCTGTCGATCGATTTGGGAACTGCCAACACCCTGATCTACGTAAAAGATCAAGGGATCGTCCTTAACGAACCCTCAGTTGTCGCCATTCGCCAAGAGCGCGGGAACGCCAAATCGGTCGCTGCCGTCGGTCATGCCGCCAAGCAGATGCTGGGTCGTACCCCGGGTAACATCTCCGCCATTCGTCCGATGAAGGACGGCGTGATCGCCGACTTCTACGTGACCGAGAAGATGCTGCAGCACTTCATCAAGCAGGTTCACGACAACAACTATTTCCGCCCCAGCCCCCGTGTGCTGGTGTGCGTGCCGTGCGGCTCCACCCAGGTCGAGCGCCGTGCCATCAAGGAATCCGCGCTGGGCGCCGGTGCCCGCGAGGTCTACCTGATCGACGAACCCATGGCCGCCGCCATCGGTGCCGGCCTGCCGGTCTCCGAAGCGACAGGTTCCATGGTGGTGGACATCGGTGGTGGTACCACAGAAGTGGCCATCATCTCCCTGAACGGTGTGGTCTACTCCCAGTCCGTACGTATCGGTGGCGACAAGTTTGATGAAGCCATCATCAGCTACGTGCGCCGCAACTACGGCAGCCTGATCGGGGAAGCCACCGCCGAGCGCATCAAGCACGAGATCGGCTCCGCCTACCCGGGCGAAGAGGTGCGCGAGATCGAAGTCCGTGGTCGCAACCTGGCCGAAGGGGTACCGCGCAGCTTCACCCTGAACTCCAACGAGATCCTGGAGGCGCTGCAAGAGCCGCTGTCCGGCATCGTCTCCGCCGTGATGGTGGCGCTGGAGCAGTCCCCGCCCGAGCTGGCGTCCGACATCTCCGAGCGCGGCATGGTGCTGACCGGTGGTGGCGCCCTGCTCAAAGATATCGACCGTCTGCTGATGGAAGAGACCGGCATCCCGGTCGTCGTGGCTGAAGATCCCCTCACCTGTGTCGCCCGTGGCGGTGGCAAGGCGCTGGAACTGATCGATATGCACGGTGGCGATCTGTTCCACTACGAATAAGACCCAAAGCCGGCCGAGCGCCGGCTCTTTTTTGACGACTCATGAAACCCATCTTTGGTAGAGGCCCTTCGCTTCAGTTACGGTTGTTTCTCGCCGTCATCATCTCTGTCGCTGCCATCGTCGCGGATTCCCGCTTCGGTGTGTTCACGCACGTCCGCGTCTATCTGAGTTCCCTCGTCAGCCCGCTGCAATACATCGCCAACGCGCCAGGCACCCTGCTCGACACCATGTCGACCCAGGTGCAGACCCGATCCAGCCTGATAGAGCAGACCAAGCAGCAGGAGCAGCAGCTGTTCACCCTGCGCTCCCGCCTGCTCAAGCTGGATCAGCTGGAGCACGAGAACCAGCGTCTGCGCGAGCTGCTGGGGTCGCCTGTGCACAAGGAGTCCCGCAAGATGGTGGCCGAGCTGCTGTCGGTGGATTCCGACCCCTTCAGCCATCAGGTGCTGATCAACAAGGGGGCGCTGGACGGTGTCTACAACGGCCAGCCGGTGATCAACGATCAGGGGGTGGTCGGCCAGGTGCTCCACGTGGGCTCCACCACCAGCCGCGTCCTGCTCATCACCGACTCCAGCCACGGCATTCCGGTGCGGGTGCTGCGCAACGATCTGCGCGCCATCGCCTCCGGCAGCGGCGAGCTGGACAAGCTGGAGCTGCGCAACCTGCCGCGCAACACCGACGTCCAGGTCGGCGATCTGCTGGTTACCTCTGGCCTCGGCGGCCGCTTCCCGGAAGGCTATCCGGTGGCGACCGTGACCCGATCCGATTACGTGGAGGGCAAGCCCTTCGCCCAGATCGAGGCCAAGCCCCTGGTGGCGCTGGACAGGCTGCGTTACCTGCTGCTGCTGTGGACCGACAAGAAGCCGGAAGTGCATGACGACGAGGCCATGGCGCCGGTGGCGGCACCCTCTGCGGCGACGGCCACCTCGGCGGCGGAGGCGACGCGCTGATGCTGCAACCCGCCAGCGGCAGGATCTGGATCTGGATCTCGATCCTGCTGGCCCTGTGTCTCTCGATCCTGCCGCTTCCCTTTCAATTCGAACCCTTCCGGCCGGACTGGCTCGCCATGGTGCTCATCTACTGGGCGCTGGCGTTGCCGCACCGCACCAACGTCGGCACCGCCTGGGTGGCGGGCCTGCTGCTGGACGTGCTGCTCGGCAGCACCCTCGGCGTGCGGGCCATGGCCATGGCCATCACCACCTATCTGGCGGCCTTCCAGTTCCAGAAGATCCGCAACTTCTCCCTCTGGCAGCAGGCGCTGATCATCGGTCTGCTCTCCCTGGTGGGCAAGATCACCGTGTTCTGGGCCGAGCACCTGTTCAGCCGGGCCAGCCTCAACCTGGCCTATTTTTGGTCGACGTTGACAACGATGTTAATATGGCCCTGGATTTTTATGGTCTTGCGCAAGGTACGCCGTCGCTTCAATATCAAGTGAACATGAGCAAAAACAACGGATTGTAACTGCGTCTCATCTCATTGAGTGAATATGAACAAGCACAACGAACTGCAACTCTATCTCGCCTCGGGCTCTCCCCGCCGGCACGAACTGCTGACCCAGCTGGGCTACCGTTTCGAGGTGCTCAGGCTGGATGTGCCCGAGCAGCGGGAGGCGGGCGAAAAGCCCCAGGATTACGTCTGCCGGCTCGCCCGTGACAAGGCGATGGCCGGTGTGGCCGCGGCCCCGACCCCATTGCCTGTGCTGGGGGCCGACACCATAGTGGTGCTGGGAGACAGGGTGCTGGAGAAACCCTCCGACCTGCTCGATGCCAAGGACATGCTGGAGGCGCTCTCCGGCAAGGTCCACCAGGTGATGACGGCGGTGGCCCTGGCTACTCCGGAGCGTTGCGACGTGCGGCTGGTCACCACCAATGTGGCATTCCGCAAGCTGGACGAGGCCGAGATAGAGGCCTACTGGCGCACGGGTGAACCCTGCGACAAGGCCGGTGCCTATGCCATCCAGGGAATAGCCGGCAAGTTCGTCAGCCGCATCGAGGGGAGCTACAGCGCCGTGGTCGGCCTGCCCCTGCTGGAGACGGATCTGTTGATCAAGCAGCACCTCGAGCAGACTCGGTAATCCCCTCGTCAGCAGTTCGCTGCTGAGTTACCCGTTGTTCGTCGTGCCAGAATTCAAAACTAGAAAGGCAAGGTAACTTATGTCAGTAGAACTGCTGGTGAACGTCACCCCCTCAGAGACCCGGGTCGCCCTGGTCGAGAACGGGCTGCTGCAGGAAGTGCATGTAGAACGTCAGGCCAAGCGCGGCATAGTGGGCAACATCTACAAGGGCAAGATCAGCCGGGTGCTGCCCGGCATGCAGGCCGCCTTCGTCGACATCGGCATGGACAAGGCCGCCTTCCTGCACGCCTCCGACATAGTGCCCCACACCGAGTGCGTGGCGATCAAGGAGAAGGAGCAGTTCCAGGCGGGCAACATCGCCGAGCTGGTGCGCCAGGGCCAGGACATCATGGTGCAGGTGGTGAAAGATCCCCTGGGCACTAAGGGTGCCCGTCTCACCACCGACATCACCCTGCCGTCCCGCTACCTGGTCTTCATGCCGGGCAGTGCCCACGTGGGCGTCTCCCAGCGCATCGAGTCCGAAGCGGAGCGCGAGCGCCTCAAGCGCACGGTGGCGGGCTATGTGGACGAGCTGGGTGGCTACATCATCCGCACCGCCGCCGAAGGGGTGGGGGAGCAGGAGCTGGAGCAGGATGCCGCCTTCCTCAAACGCCTGTGGCGCAAGATTCTGGAGCGCAAGCAGAAGTACCCGCCCTGCAAGATCCTCTACGAGGATCCCAGCCTGGCCTTCCGGGTGGTGCGCGACTTCGTCGGTGCCGAGCTCGACAAGATCCGCGTCGACTCGCGCCAGAGCTTCGAGCTGCTTTCGCATTTCACCGGGGAGTATGTGCCCGAGCTCGCGAACAAGCTGGAGTACTACTCCGGCGAGTCGCCCATCTTCGATCTCTACGACGTGGAGAACGAGATCCAGCGCGCCCTGGAGCGCAAGGTGGAGCTGAAATCCGGCGGCTACCTCATCATCGACCAGACCGAAGCCATGACCACGGTGGACATCAACACAGGTGCCTTCGTCGGCCATCGCAACCTGGAAGAGACCATCTTCAACACCAACGTCGAGGCCACCGCCGCCATCGCCCGCCACCTGCGGCTGCGCAACCTGGGCGGCATCATCATCATCGACTTCATCGACATGCAGTCCGAGGATCACCGCCGCCGGGTGCTCCACAGCCTGGAGCTAGCGCTGGCCAAAGACAGGGCCAAGACCAACGTCAACGGCTTCTCCCAGCTCGGGCTGGTGGAGATGACCCGCAAGCGCACCCGGGAGAGCCTGGAGCACGTGCTCTGCTCCGAGTGCCCCGAGTGCAAGGGGCGTGGCCGGGTCAAGACGGTGGAGTCGGTCTGCTTCGAGATCCTGCGGGAGATCATCCGGGTCAACCGCGCCTACGATGCGGATCAGTTCACCGTCTATGCGGCCCCCTCGGTGGCCGATTACCTGCGGGGGGAGGAGTCCCACAGTCTGGCCGAGCTGGAGGTCTTCATCGGCAAGCAGGTCAGGGTGGTGACGGAGCCGCTCTGTGGGCAGGAACAATTCGATGTGGTGATGATGTAATTGATCTACCGCTGGCTGAGTCGGGGCTGGTTAGCCCTCGGGGTCTTCTTCGTGCTGCTGGCCATCCTGGTCAGCGTGGTACGCCTTGGCGGCCCCCTGCTCAACCAGCACAGGCAGGCGCTGATCGCCACCCTGCTCGGCGACAGCCAGCTGGAGGTGAGCGTCGAGCATGTCGGGTTGAGCTGGACCCAGCGCGGCCCGGCTCTCGAGCTGCAAGGGCTCGCCATCGCCCCCGATTCGGGGCGTTTCTCCCTGCGCCTTGGCAAGGTGTGGGCCCACCTCGACTTCTGGCGCTCCCTCAACGACTGGAAGCCGGTGTTCGGCCAGCTGCTGCTGAGCGACGGCGACATGGCGCTGGATCTGGCGCAGCCGGCTGCCCCGACCGGGGAGAAGAGCCCGGATCAGCAGCGGGCCCTGCTGCGCTTCCTGCTGACCCAGCTCTCCACCTTCGACATTCATGACAGCCGCCTGAGCGTGACCACGGCGCTCGGAGAGGTGCGCGCCCTCAACATCGCCCAACTGCGCTGGCAGAATCGCGGCAAGCGCCATCAAGGGGTGGGCAAGGCCTACCTCATCAACGGGGTGGGCGAGAGCGCCATCGATCTCATCATCGACGTGGATGCCCCACAAGTGCGCCTCGACAGGCTCAAGGGCCAGCTCTACCTGGGGGCCAGCGAGCTGGACATCAGCCCCATGCTGGCGCGGATCCATGCCGGCGAACCCAGGGTGACCGGCCAGCTCGACTTCCAGCTGTGGAGCGAGTTCGAGGGGGGGAGGCTCGGCAACTCCCTGCTGGCCTTTGGTAACAACCACCTGATCTGGAAGGACGAGGTCAAGGGGGAGCCGCACCGGCTCGATCTGCAGGGGGGCAAGATCCAGCTGCGGCGCGACGGTGAGGAGTGGCAGCTCGCCAGCCATGACGTGACCTTCAAGCTCGACGGGGCGACCTGGCTGCAGAGCCGGTTGCAGCTAGAGCGGGTCGGCTCCCGCATCCAGGGCTATGTGCCTGCCATCGATCTCAACCAGATGGCCAACCTGAGCCAGCTGGTCTCGGGCCTCTATCCCGAGCTGACCAAGACCCTCAAGCACACCCAGCCCAAGGGCAAGGTGCAGGAGCTGGTGCTGCAGGCCGATGGCGACTGGCAGGGGCTCTCCCTGAGCGGCCAGCTCAGGGGCTTCGAGACCAGAGCCTGGCACGACGTGCCCGGGCTGCAGAAACTGGACGGCGACTTCTGGCTGACCCCGGCCGGAGGCAGTGCCCGCCTGACCCTGGGCAAGGGCAAGGTGGATCCCGCCCGACACTTCAAGGTGCCGATCCCGGTCGGCAGCCTCTCGGCGCGCCTCGACTGGTGGCGGGAGACCCAAGGCTGGGTGCTCTACGGCCAGGACATAGCGCTGGATAACGAGGACTTGAGCCTCGCCAGCCGTTTCCGCCTCGATCTGTTCGAACACCCCTTCCTCGCCCTGACCGGCCGCATCGACGTGAAGAATGCGGCCCATGCGGATCGCTACTATCCGCTGGCCGTGATGAGCGACGGCTTGGTGGACTACCTGAGCGGCGCCATCAAGGGGGGCAAGGCCAAGGGGGCCGATCTGCTCTGGTATGGCGAGTTCCGTGACTTCCCCTACGACAAGGGCCAGGGGGTCTTCCAGGTCGCCGTGCCGCTGGAGCGGGCCACCTACGAGTTCTTCCCCGGTTGGCAGCCACTCACCGACCTGCAGATCGATCTGTTGTTCCAGAACGCGGGTCTGGATATGCGCAGCAGCGCCACCCGGCTCGGCAAGGCCAGATCCGACGCCGTGCATGCCTGGATCCCGGATCTCTCCCCCGGCGCGCACCTCTATGTGGATGCCAAGGTCCAGGGGGAGGGGCAGGCCATCAGCGGTTACCTGCAGGAGTCTCCCCTCGCGGGCTCCGTGGGTCAGGCGCTGCGGGAGGTCGAGATCCGCGGCCCCATGGAGGGCACGGTCAAGCTGGACATCCCCCTGGATGGCAAGGGCGAGGTCAAGGCCAGCGGAGAGGCGAACTTCCATGACAACAGCGTCAGGATCGCCGCCCTGGATCTGCCCCTGGAGAAGGTGCAGGGACGACTCGAATATGACAACGAGCACACGCACTTCAGCAACCTCAAGGCCAGCCTCTGGAACCAGCCGCTGACCCTGGATTACCGGGGCAAGCAGCTGCCCCACGGCTATCAGGCGGATCTCAAGTTCAAGGGCCTCTGGGACAGCAGCCGCCAGCGCCAGGACATTCCCGCCCTCGAGATGCTCAAGGGGCGCAGCAACTGGACGGGGACCCTGGGGCTGACCCTGCCCGAGAACAAGGCCTTCAGCTTCCAGCTGGCGCTGGACTCCAACCTGCAGGGGATGGGGCTGGATCTGCCGGTGCCACTCGCCAAGGCGCCAGGAAGCCGGCTCCCCCTCAAGGTCACGGCACGGGGCCGCGACGGCAGCGCCGACATTCGCGCCGTGCTGGGGGCCGATGTGGATATGCAGAGCCGGCTGGTGTACGGCGAGGGGGCTGCCTACCTCAGCCGGGTGCGGGTCAACGTCGGCCAGCCCGGGGCCAGGGTGCTGCAAGACAAGCCCATGCTGCTCGCCATCAATCAGCCCCGGGCCGACGTGGCCGGCTGGCTGGCACGGCTCACGCGCTGGTTGCCGGGCAAGGAGACGGGGAGCAGCGGCAATGCGGTGGTCGGCCCCGCCTTCCTGCCTCAGGAGTGGTGGGTCGATGGCCTGCTCGCCCGGGCCGACATCGGCAGCGCCAACCTCAAGGCGGTGCACTTCACCGTTGGGCCGGTGAACCTGGCCACCGAGGTGATGATCGACAGCCCAGAGGTGATGGGGGTGGTGCGCATTCCCGTGACGGACAGGCAGCCTATCGACGCCAAGTTCGCCCGTATTCACTGGTCAGGCAAGGGATCCGACCTCAGCCCCGAGCCCGATGCGAGGCAGGACAAGGCCATCATGGATGCCATTCCCTGGCTCACCTTCAGTTGCGTGGATTGCCGCTTCGGTGCCCTGCCGCTCGGGGAGCTCAAAGGGGAACTGGTGCCCGGGGCCAATCGGCTCGATCTCAAGGGGTTGGAGATGCGGCTCGCCGGCAGCACCCTGAGCGGGAGCGCCGAGTGGCTGGCGCGGCCCGGCCAGATGCAGACCCGGGCCCGTGCCCACCTCAGCACCCAGAACAGCGAGCTGCTGCTCAAGCGACTCGGCTTCACCTCGCCCATAGGCGACGCGCCGGGCAAGCTGGCGCTGGATCTGAACTGGCGTGACGTGCCCTACCGACTGGATCTGCCGACCCTGGCAGGCAGTGCCGATTACCAGCTGGAGGGGGGCACCCTGCGGGAGGTCAACGACAAGGGGGCACGCCTGCTCTCTCTGCTGAGCCTCGACTCCCTGATGCGCAAGCTGCGCCTCGATTTTCGCGACGTGTTCGACAAGGGCTTCTACTTCGAGTCCATGTCCGCCTCCGCCAGGATCAAGCAGGGGGTGGTGGAGAACAACGACTTCTACATGAAGGGGGCGGCGGGCAACCTGCGTGGCGAGGGCATCGCCGATCTGGTGCGCTGGCATCTCGATTACGATCTGAGCTTCTCCCCGAACCTGGGCGGCACCCTGCCGGTGGTGGCGGCCTTCTCCCTGACCCCGATCACCGGGCTCTATGTGCTGGCCCTCTCCAAGCTGCTGGAGCCCGTGGTGGATGTGGTGACCCGCATCGACTTCCGGGTCTCGGGCCCGCTGGATGATCCCAAGCTGATCGAGGCCGGCCGGGATCGCGCCCGCATCAAGCTCAACCAGCAGCAGAAACAGGCGGTGGATGCGGTGGCGCCGAATCTGCCCGCCGAGGAGGTCACCCCCTTCCTGCTGACCCCCAAGCCCGGCGAACCAGCCCGACGCTGAGGAGCGGCATCCGGTGCCAAAATCCTTTCGTCCCGGGCCCGAACCCCGCATAGTGCTGGGATGCCCCCGCAAGCCGAGGATGCAGAGTCCGGCGGCTTGCCCAATCACA
The DNA here is from genome assembly GCF_038440395.1 of Aeromonas sp. OTU364. Lineage (NCBI taxonomy): Bacteria > Pseudomonadati > Pseudomonadota > Gammaproteobacteria > Aeromonadales > Aeromonadaceae > Aeromonas > Aeromonas sp. OTU364. Next base: position 72,237 of record NZ_JASATR010000009.1, on the reverse strand, counting down.
AGGAGCGCGTCATGTGGCTAGCCGCCATACAGTTGATCTCGGGCCGTCACTGGCAGGATAACCGGGAGCAGATTGCCGCCGAGCTGGCGGCGTTGCCGAGGGAGCGCCCCCTGCTGGTGCTGCTGCCGGAAAACTTCGCCCTGTTCGGCGAGCGCCAGGGCTATCTGGACGGGGCAGAGGCCCTGGGTGAGGGGCCCATCCAGACCCAGCTGGCCGACTGGGCGCGGGAGTACGGGATCTGGCTGGTGGCCGGGGCCATGCCCACCACCATCGCCGGTTCCGACCATATCCACACCAGCTCCCTGGTGTTCGATCCCGGCGGCGAGCTCAAGGGCCACTACCACAAGATCCACCTGTTCGACGTGGACGTTGCGGACAACCACGGCCGCTACCGGGAGTCCGAGACCTTCAGCCCGGGCCAGGAGTGCGTGCTGGTGGACTCTCCCTTTGGTCCCCTCGGCCTCTCTATCTGTTATGATTTGCGCTTCCCCGAGCTCTACCGCCGGCTGGCCCGGGCTGGCGCCCGGGTGCTGCTGGTGCCTGCCGCCTTCACCGCCGTGACCGGAGAGGCGCACTGGGAGCCGCTGCTGCGGGCCCGTGCCATCGAGAACCAGTGCTATGTGGTGGCCGCCAATCAGGGGGGCACCCACGAGACGGGGCGCCAGACCTGGGGCCACAGCATGGTGATCGATCCCTGGGGCCGGGTGCTGGCCTGCCAGGATTCGGGCACAGCCACCGTGCTGGTGAAGATGGAGCCCGGGCTGGTCGACGAATTGAAACGCACCATGCCAGTGCTGACCCATGCCCGTTTGTTGTGATGGTGCGGCTTGTTGCCAACCCGTCGGCAAGACGATTTAAAACATCTCGTTACGAGAGTGGAGAAGAAGATTGAGTCTATTGAGCCAGGTTAGTGCCTCCCTGTTGGCCCCGAACGATCTCGACGAAGGGCGGCTGCAGCAGCTGCTCGGCAGCCTGATGAGTCATCAGGTGGAGTTCGGCGACCTCTATTTCCAGCGTAGCTGGCACGAGTCCTGGATGCTGGAGGACGGCATCGTCAAGGATGGCAGCTACAACATCGATCAGGGGGTGGGTGTGCGCGCCGTCAGCGGCGAGAAGACCGGCTTCGCCTACTCGGACGAGCTGAGCCTGCTGGCGCTGCAACAGTCGGTGACCGCCGCCCGCGGCATCGCCGCCGCCGGTGCCCAGGGCAAGGTGAAAGCCTGGGCCAGAACCGAAGCGAACCTGCTCTATCCCGCCATGGATCCGCTGCAGACCCTCGACAAGCAGCAGAAGATCGCCCTGCTCGAGCAGATGGACAAGTTCGCCAGAAGCCTGGATCCCGCCATCAATCAGGTGATGGCCTCCATCAGCGGCGTCTATGAAGAGATACTGGTGGCCGCCACCGATGGCACCCTGGCCGCCGACGTGCGCCCCCTGGTGCGCCTCTCGGTGACCGTCATCGCCGAGAAGGGGGATCGCCGGGAGCGCGGCAGTGCCGGCGGCGGTGGCCGCTTCGGTTACGATTACTTCCTGGAGCTGGACGGGCTGGAGAGCCGGGCGTTTGGCTATGTGCGCGAGGCGGTGCGCCAGGCCCTGGTGAACCTGGAGGCCATAGACGCGCCGGCCGGCACCATGCCGGTGGTGCTGGGTGCTGGCTGGCCCGGCGTGCTGCTGCACGAGGCGGTGGGCCATGGGCTGGAGGGGGACTTCAACCGCAAGGGATCGTCTGCCTTCGCCGGTCGCATCGGCGAGCAGGTCGCCTCCAAGCACTGCACCATAGTCGATGACGGCACCCTGGTGGGTCGGCGCGGCTCCGTCTCCATCGACGACGAGGGGACGCCGGGGGGCTACAACGTGCTGATCGAGAACGGCATCCTCAAGGGCTACCTGCAGGACAAGCAGAACGCCCGCCTGATGGGGGTGCCACTCACCGGCAACGGTCGCCGCGAATCCTACGCCGCCCTGCCGATGCCGCGCATGACCAACACCTACATGCTGGCGGGTCAGCACGATCCGGCGGAGATCATCGCCTCGGTGAAGAAGGGGATCTATGCCCCCAACTTCGGTGGCGGCCAGGTGGATATCACCTCCGGCAAGTTCGTCTTCTCCGCCTCCGAGGCCTACCTCATCGAGGATGGCAGGATCACCGCCCCCATCAAGGGTGCCACGCTCATCGGCAACGGCCCCGAGGCCATGAGTCAGGTCTCCATGGTGGGCAGCGATCTCGCGCTGGATCGCGGGGTCGGGGTCTGTGGCAAGGAGGGGCAGAGCGTGCCGGTCGGCGTCGGTCAGCCCACTCTCAAGCTGGATCAGCTCACCGTGGGTGGCACCACCTAGGTTGCCTTGGCCGCGCAGCGGCATCACCAGACCCAAGCAAACCCCGGCCCGCAGCCGGGGTTTTGTTTTTGTCGGGGCGCACCAATAAAAACCCCGGTCAGTGGACCGGGGCGGGTGAAGGGGGTTGATGGGCTCAGTTGGCCGATATGGCACGGGCGTCGATATAGAATCGCGCGTGACCTTGTGGATCTATCCTGATCTGGGCGACCAGCCGATCGCTTCGCTTGTATTCCCACCCGCTCTTGATCCGGGTCAGGGCGGGGCTGACGGCCCCGACCACGTTCAGATATTCGTGGAACAGGCTGTAGCTTCCAATCTCGGTCAGCATCTTTTCCATTTGCATGTCTCCTCAAGTGATTGGGTCTGCACGGGTCACGTTAGCAGCGACCCTCTGAACCTTGCCTGTATAAAAAACACACTACACCGTCCGTGGGCAGGCAACATGATCAGGCGCAAGTTCGGCGACGATTCCCGAGCGAGATGACAGCGTTTTCAGTCAGGGCTGGCGCGCGGCGGGCAGGTGTTCGAGGGCGGCGTGTGACTGCGCCGGGGCCGTCTGCACCGCGGGCGCACCGTGGAACACGGGATCCTGCGCCACCTCCTTGATGCCGTTGATGCAGAACTGCATGCCCATGCACACCAGCAGGAAGCCCATGATCCGGGTCATGGCGTCTATGCCGGTGGCACCGAGGATCTTGCAGACCGGATCCGCCAGCTTGAGCACCCCCCAGCTGAGCAGGCTCATCAGGGCGAAGGCGGTCACCATGGCGGCATAGATGACGAAACGGTTGTACTCGTCGGGCAGCTCGGCAATCTGGGCGGCGCCGCTGATCACCAGGGCCATGGTGCCCGGCCCGCACATGCTGGGCATGGTGAGCGGCACGAAGGCGATGCTCTGGTTGATGTCGACCCCGGCGGCCTGGCTGGGGGCGGGGAACAGCATGCGAAAACCGATGAAGGCGATGATGAGGCCACCGGCCAGCCGCAGGCCGGGAATGGAGATCCCGAACAGATCCAGGATGGAGGAGCCGATGAAGAAGCTGACGCAGAGGGTGGCGAACAGATAGATGGCGGCCAGGTTGATCTGGCGGCGTACGTGCTCACGGGACATGCCCTTGCTCAATCCCAGCAGCAGGGTCGCCGTGGTGGGGGGATTGACCATGGGCAGCAGCGCGAGCAAGGCGATGAATACGACCTGGAAAAACATCTTGCACCTCGGGGTGGTTGGAAAACAACAGGGCCAGACGGGGGTCTGGCCTAAGGGGGGGCTACTCTACGGCAGCCAGGCTGAATATAGCCGGAACGAAGGGGCCCCGACAGTCCGGGGCCCGCAGTTGTCAGGCGGTTTGTGGCGTTGCCTGACGCCGAGTGCGCTGTTGCAGCCAGAGCCAGAGACCCAGCACAAGGCCGAGACCGGCCAGGCTGACCACATAGTGGGAAGGAGCCAGCACGTCGTTCTTCATCCAGAGGGTGACCAGCATGGGAGTGAGCCCGCCGAAGATGGCGTAGGCCACGTTGTAGGAGAACGACAGCCCGGAGAAGCGCACCACGGGCGGGAAGGCGTTGACCATGACATAGGGCACGGCGCCGACTATCCCCACCGCGAAGCCCGCCAGCATGTAGAGCGGCACCAGCTGCTCCATGCCTGCCGCCAGGCCGTGGTAGAAGGCATAGGTGGCACCGGCCAGCAGCAATGAGCCCAGGACGAAGGTGGGGCCGCTGCCGAGGCTGTCTATCAGGCGGCCGTAGAAGATGCAGCCCAGGGTGAGGGCCACTATGGCCAGGGAGTTGGCGGTCAGGGCATCGGCGGGGCTGATGCCGTGGACCTTCTGCAGGTAGGTCGGGGTCATCAGGATCACCACCACTATGCCGGCGGAGAGCAGCCAGGTCAGCAGCATGGAGACGATGACGCTGCCCTTGTGTTCACGGAGCACCGTCTTGAGGGGCAGCTCCTCGGCCAGGGCCTTGTTGGCCTGCATCTCGGCGAAGACCGGGGTCTCGTGCAGCCAGCGGCGCAGGTACATGGCGACTATGCCGAACACACCGCCGAGCACGAAGGCCAGACGCCAGCCCCACTCGCTCACCTCCACCGGGCTCATGCCGCGGTTGATGGCGGTGGCCACCAGGGAGCCGAGCAGTATGCCGGCGGTCAGCCCGGCCGTGAGGGTGCCGCAGGCGACGCCGACCCGGCGGGCGGGCACGTGTTCGGCCACGAAGACCCAGGCTCCCGGGACTTCGCCCCCGATGGCGGCCCCTTGCAGGATCCGCAGCAGCAGCAGCAACAACGGGGCGGCAATGCCGAGGGTGGCATAGGTGGGCAGCAGGCCGATCAGCAGGGTCGGCAGTGCCATCAGTATGATGCTGAGGGTGAACATCCGCTTGCGACCGATGAGATCGCCGAAGTGGGCCATGATGATGCCCCCCAGCGGGCGGGCCAGGTAACCGGCGGCGAAGATGCCGAAGGTCTGGAACTGGCGCAGCCACTCGGGAATGTCGGCCGGGAAGAAGAGCTCGCCTATCACCACGGCGAAGAAGACGAAGATGATGAAGTCGTAGAATTCGAGGGCGCCACCCAGCGCCGCCAGGCTCAAGGTCTTGTAATCCTGTCGGTTGAGGGGGCGATTGTGGTCATGATGTGTGCTGACTGTAGTCATATCCTTATGTTTCCCATCGTTTTTTTAGTTATTCTCCCCCATGCTCTGCGGGGATACGCTCACCCACGAGGGTATGCTTTTGTATCCCAGGAAGTAAATCGCACAATTCGCAACACTGTCTTGCAGCACCTTGCGGCAAGGGATTGGAGAGGTCATGACGACGAAAAAGGTACTGCTCTCCTGGAGCAGCGGAAAAGACAGCGCCTGGGCCCTGCATCGCTTGCGCCAGGATCCGGCGATCGAGGTGGTGGGGCTCTTCACCACCCTGAATCAGGCGTTCGAGCGGGTGGCCATGCACGGGGTGCGCAAGCAGTTGCTGACGGAGCAGGCCGCGTGCGTGGGGCTGCCACTGCACTGCATCGATCTGCCCTGGCCCTGCAGCAACGAGGACTATGGCCGGATCATGACCGGCTTCATCGCCGAGGTGCTGGCCATGGGGATCCGCCACATGGCATTCGGGGATCTCTTCCTCGAGGATGTGCGCGCCTATAGAGAGAAACAGCTGGCGGGCACGGGCATCGCGGCGCTGTTCCCGCTCTGGGGCAGCAAGACCGACGAGCTGGCGCAGGAGATGATGGCCGCCGGCTTGAGGGCCAGGATCAGCACGCTCGATCCGAAAAAACTGGATATGAGCCTAGGGGGGCACGAGTTCGACGAGGCGCTGCTGGCGGCGCTGCCCGCCGGGGTGGATCCGTGCGGCGAGAACGGCGAGTTCCACACCCTGGCCTTTGATGGCCCCATGTTCCTGCGGCCCCTGGCGATCCGGGTGGGGGAGACAGTGGTGCGGGACGGCTTCGTCTTTACCGATCTGCTGCCGGATGAGACCCCCTGAGGGCAGGTGCCCCGGCAGAACGGCAGGCCCATCTCCCGTCTGCCGGATGCGACAAGGCCGGACCCCTGGGTACCGGGCCTTGTCGTCTGGCCCGGCTCAGCGGGCGGCGAAGGTGTCGCAGCTGGCGGGCTTGCCGCTGTCAAAGCCCCGCTTGAACCAGGCGAGGCGCTGGGCCGAGCTGCCGTGGGTGAAGCTGTCGGGCACCACCCGGCCCTGACCCCGCTGCTGCAGGCGGTCGTCACCTATGGCCTGGGCGGCGTTGAGGGCCTCCTCCAGATCCCCGTGCTCCAGCACCTGCTCCCGCTCCATATGGTGACCCCAGACTCCGGCGAAGCAGTCGGCCTGCAGCTCGAGTTTGACCGACAGCTTGTTCTGGGCGGCCTGGCTCAGCCCTTGCTGTTGCTGGCGCACCTTGGTCGAGATGCCGAGCAGGTGCTGCACGTGGTGACCCACCTCGTGGGCGACCACATAGCCTTGGGCGAAGTCGCCATCGGCCCCCAGCTTGTCGCGCATGTCCTGATAGAAGGAGAGATCGATGTAGACTGTGCTGTCTGCGGGGCAGTAGAAGGGGCCCATGACGGACTGGCCCTGGCCGCAGCCGGTCTGGGTGGCGCCGCGATAGAGCACCAGCCTGGGGGGCCGGTACTGGCTGCCGCTTCGGGAGAAGATCTCGCCCCAGGTGTCTTCGGTGGAGGCGAGCATCACAGAGGTGAATCTGGCCAGGGGATCGCTGGCCGGCTGGGACACATTCTGGCGCGGTGCCTGGCTCTGCCGGGCCGGTTCGTCGAGCAATGGGCTGAGATCCACGCCGTAGTAACCGGCGATCATCACCACCACGATCAGGATGAGGCGCCCCTTGCCACCGAGAGGTAGGCCGCCGCCCCCGCTGCCACCGCCTTCCTGGCGCCTGTCTTCCACGTTGCTGCTCTCACGGCGATCTTGCCAGCGCATATCTGCCTACTCCCGTCATTGGTGGTGGCAGTAATGATAATGGCTGGTCGTCCGCCTTGCCTAACGCGGGGATCTCACTCGGCCCAGGGCATCTCGGGCAGGCTGTCGAGAAACTCGGCGTAGCGGGTCAGGTTGAAGGGGCTCTGATCCGCCTCCATGGCCATCAGCTCGGCACCCAGGGCGCAGGCGATGTATTGCAGCGCCTCGTCCCGCGGGGTGCCCTTCATCACCAGCCGCATCAGGGTGGCTTTCACCTGCAGGGGATGGCCGTCGGCGAGCTGGTTTTCAACCATCTCCAGCAGCGTCTGTTCGTCAAAAAATTCTGTGGTGTCCGTCATGGGGGGGTCCTGCTTGTTGTTCTGTGGGATAGGGCGGGCAGTATAGCCGGAACCGCCGCGCGACTCATGTGGCAGGGACTAAATGTCGGCTGCCGGGGGCTGTGGTCGGCCGGGTTGCGCTCCATGACGGCCTCCTTTTGGCCGGGGATCTTGCCAAGCGCCGGCTGTGGGGGCAGTCTTGATGGCTGTTGTTCCCATCACACGAGCCCTTGCCATGATCCTCTCCGAGCGCCTCGCCCTGCGCGAGCTCAACCTGACCGACGCCCCCTTCATTCTCGAACTGCTCAACGACCCCGATTTCCATCGCTACATCGGCGATCGCGGGATCCGCACCCTGGACGACGCCGAAAACTACATCCAGCAGGGGCCGGCGGTCAGCTATGCCCAACACGGGCACGGTCTCTATCTGGTGATGCGACGGGAAGACGAGGCCAGGATCGGCATCTGCGGGCTCATCAAGCGCGACACCCTGCCCTGTGAAGACATCGGCTACGCCTTCCTGCCCGCCTTTCGTGGTCAGGGCTACGGCATAGAGGCGGCGCGGGCGGCGCTCAAGGATGGGCGGGAGCGGCTCGGCATCGAGCGGGTCATCGCCATCGTCACTCCGGGCAACGAGCGATCCGTGGCGCTGCTGGGCAAGCTGGGTCTGGTGCGCAGCCGTCTGGTCAGGCTGAGCGAGGATGCCGACGAGTGTCTGTTGCTGGAAGCGGCCGATACCCAGGCCTGCACTGTCTGAGGGATGGCGGGGCCGTCAATCAGAAGCGGGGATCACAAGGCTGAAGGCGAGGGAGACAAGGGGGCCGCCGTGAGCTGCGGCCTGTCTGCATCTGTTGCTGCCGGTGGGCAGGATCAGTTGAGCTCTTCGATGGAGAACTCGCCAGGGATGCCATCACAGGAGATGGCGAAGCCACCGCTGGAGCGGGTGCTGAACTGGATCAGAAACGCATCATAGTCATGCTCTTGCACGGGCAGGTTGATGGGTTTGCTGCGACGCAGGGGTTTGTGTGTCTGTACGGTTTTCATCATGGTATTTCTCTATATAAATTAAATAATTGCTCCTTGTATTTGCAAATGTAGGTCAATGGGCGCGGTCAGATCCGCGCAGGAATACCCAGCCCCATAAGGGCGTCTGCACTATCAAGGAATATGCGGATGCATAGTTCAAATTGGGTGGGCAGATCGGGTCTGCACCGTGAGAGCCGGGCAACGCAGGCAGACAGCCTGACGGTTCTCAAGGCGAGTAAATCAGAGGAAGGTTATGTGGGTACTGGCAGGATTCATCTAACGTTGAAGCATTGCGAACATAAACAGGGCTGATTAACTAGCCGGCGCGCATTCTCTCCTCGAAATGAATAAAAAGCAAACACTAATTGTGCGATGTTACGACGGTGGCGTATTTTTCACTGCCGCGCCGCCAACGAGAAGGGCTCCCGAGGGAGCCCTTCTGCCTTTGCCAGTCACGGCCTGCGACTGACTCAGTAGTCGCCGCTGGCCTTCTTGGCGGCGGTGATCATGGGGGTGATGGTCATGCCCTGCACCACGATGGAGAACATCACCACCGAGTAGGTCATCACCAGGATCACTTCCCGCAGATCGACGCCGTGCTCCGGCAGCACCATGACCCCCGAGGGCAGCGCCAGTGCCATGGCCATGGCCAGACCGCCGCGCAGGCCACCCCAGGTGAGGATGCGCACCGAGAAGCGGTTGTAGCTGCGGAACTTGCGGAAGGCCACATAGGGCAGGGAGACGCTGATGAAGCGGGCGGCGAGGCAGAGCGGCACCGCGATGACCAGCAGGATCCAGTCTTGCCAGGCGAGATCCAGCAGCACCAGGGCCAGGCCGATCAGCAGGAACAGCAGGGCGTTGAGGAACTGATCCATCAACTCCCAGAAGTGATCCAGGTGGTGGCGGCTCTGCTCGGAGAAGCCGGAGTGGCGGGTCCAGTTGCCTATCATGATGCCGGTGACCACCATGGCCAGGGCGCCGGAGACGCCGATCATGTTGGCAAAGGCGAAGCCCGCGGTCGGGATGCACAGGGTCAGCAGCAGCTCCAGGGAGCCGTCGTCCGTGGCGCTGATCATCACGTGGGCGATGAGGCCCAGCACGGCGCCGAACAGGATGCCGCCCAGGGCCTCATGCAGGAATAGGCCGGCCACGCTGCCGAAGGTGGGCTCGACGCCGCCAAAGGCCACGGCAAACACGGTGGCGAAGATCACCAGGCCGACCCCGTCGTTGAACAGGGACTCCCCCTCGATCTGGATGGCGATCTGGGGCGGCGCCTTCATCTTCTTGACGATGGCGAGCACGGCAATGGGGTCGGTGGGGGAGATCAGGGCACCGAACAGCATGCAGTAGACCAGTGGCAGTTCCCAGCCCAGCAGCCTGGCGATGAACCAGAAGCCGTAGCCGATGAGGAAGGTGGAGAGCAGGGTCGCCGCGATGGAGAGAATGGTGATCTCCCACTTCTGGCTGCGCAATGCCTTCAGATTGATGCCGAGACCGCCGGCAAACAGCAGGAATCCGAGGATCCCCTTCAGCAGGAAGTTCTGGAAGTCGATGCTTTCCATGGTCTCGACGGCCAGAGGTTCCAGATTGAACCAACCCAACTTACCAAACAGCACCATCAGGGCGGAGATCAGCATGGATCCTGCGGTGATGGCGATGGTGGTCTGGATCTTCACGACATACTGGTTGGCAAAGGCGATGAAGATCGCCAACGCTGCCAAGAAACAGAGTGTGTAGTAGACGCTCATAGTTATTTTTCTCTTTAGTAAACAGCAAGCACGTATCCCCGTTGAGGACGGGCATAGGGTACTCTCGGGCCACATCTTACTCATTACCCATTTGTGAGTATATACTCGAGATTTCGGACAGATAGACGGCTAGATTTCCATTTGATTTTTTTGCTGCTAGGATGGAGCTCACGCAGTTGCATGGATGTAAGGGGTAGAAGCGGTGTCGAGCATAGAGTCGAGCAAGAAGTCGGACATAACGAAGAAACTGGAAGCCTGTCTCAAGGAGCGGATCCTGATCATCGACGGTGCCATGGGCACCATGATCCAGGGGTACAGGCTCGGTGAAGCGGATTATCGCGGCGAGCGCTTCGCCGACTGGCATACCGACATCAAGGGCAACAACGATCTGCTGGTGCTGACCCGGCCGGCGGTGATCCGCGAGATCCACGATCAATACTGTGCCGCCGGGGCCGACATCCTCGAGACCAACACCTTCAACGCCACTCGCATCGCCATGGCCGATTACGAGATGGAAGCCTTCTCCGCCGAGATCAACCGGGAGGCGGCCCGTCTGGCCCGTGCCGTGGCGGACGAATGGACGGCGAAAGAGCCCCACAAGCCGCGCTTTGTGGCAGGGGTCCTGGGCCCCACCAACCGCACCGCCTCCATCTCGCCGGACGTGAACGACCCCGGCAAGCGCAACGTCACCTATGACGAGCTGGTGGCCGCCTACACAGAATCGACCCACGCCCTCATCGAGGGGGGCGCCGACCTCATCCTGATCGAGACCATCTTCGACACCCTGAACGCCAAGGCCGCCGCCTTCGCGGTGGATCTGGTGTTCGATGAGCTGGGCTACAGCCTGCCGGTGATGATCTCCGGCACCATCACGGATGCCTCAGGCCGCACCCTCTCGGGCCAGACCACGGAAGCCTTCTACCATTCGCTTCGCCATGTCAAACCCGTCTCCTTCGGCCTCAACTGTGCGCTCGGCCCGGACGAGCTGCGCCAGTACGTGGAGGAGTTGTCCCGCATCAGCGAATCCTGCGTCAGCGCCCACCCCAACGCCGGTCTGCCCAATGCCTTTGGCGAGTACGATCTGGACGCGGGCGAGATGGCGGAGCATATCCGCGAGTGGGCCCAAAGCGGCTTTCTCAACCTGGTGGGGGGCTGCTGCGGCACCACCCCGACCCATATTCGCGCCATGGCGGACGCCGTGGCGGGCATCAAGCCCCGCGCCCTGCCCGAGCTGCCGGTGGCCTGCCGGCTGTCCGGCCTCGAGCCCCTCATCATCACCCCCGAGTCCATGTTCGTGAACGTGGGGGAGCGCACCAACGTCACCGGCTCGGCCAAGTTCAAGCGCCTCATCAAGGAGGGGCTCTACGACGAGGCCCTGGACGTGGCCAAGCAGCAGGTGGAGAGCGGCGCCCAGATCATCGACATCAACATGGACGAGGGGATGCTGGACGCCGAGGCGGCCATGGTGCGCTTCTTGAACCTCATCGCCGGCGAGCCGGACATCGCCCGGGTGCCCGTGATGATCGACTCCTCCAAGTGGGAGGTGCTGGAGGCCGGCCTCAAGTGCGTGCAGGGCAAGCCTGTGGTCAACTCCATCTCCATGAAGGAGGGGGAGGCCAAGTTCATCGAGCAGGCCAAGTTGCTGCGTCGCTACGGCGCCGCCGTCATCGTGATGGCGTTCGACGAGGTGGGCCAGGCCGATACCCGTGCCCGCAAGTTCGAGATCTGCCAGCGGGCCTACCGGATCCTGGTGGATCGGGTCGGCTTCCCGCCGGAAGACATCATCTTCGACCCCAACATCTTCGCGGTGGCGACCGGCATCGACGAGCACAACAACTACGCGGTGGACTTCATCGAGGCGGTGAAGGACATCAAGACCCATCTGCCCCACGCCATGATCTCCGGCGGCGTCTCCAACGTCTCCTTCTCCTTCCGTGGCAACGAGCCGGTGCGGGAAGCCATTCACGCCGTCTTCCTCTACCACGCCATCCAGAACGGCATGGACATGGGGATAGTCAACGCCGGTCAGCTCGCCATCTACGAAGACATTCCGGCGGAGCTGAAGGCGAAGGTCGAGGCCGTGGTGCTCAACCTCAATGACAGCGCCACCGAGGATCTGCTCGCCATCGCCGAGAAGTATCGCGGCGCCGGCGCCCAGGCCGAGGATCCGCGGGATCAGGAGTGGCGCAGCTGGCCGGTGGGCAAGCGGCTGGAGCATGCCCTGGTCAAGGGCATCACCGACTTCATCGAGGAGGACACCGAGGAGGCGCGGGCCGGGGCCGAGAAGCCGCTGCACGTGATCGAGGGGCCGCTGATGGACGGCATGAACGTGGTGGGTGATCTGTTCGGCGCCGGCAAGATGTTCCTGCCCCAGGTGGTGAAGTCGGCGCGGGTGATGAAGCGGGCGGTCGCCTACCTGCAGCCCTACATAGAGGCGGAGAAGTCAGGCGGCTCCAGCAACGGCAAAATCGTGATGGCCACCGTCAAGGGGGACGTGCACGACATCGGCAAGAACATCGTCGGTGTGGTGCTGCAGTGCAACAACTACGAGATCGTCGACCTCGGGGTCATGGTCTCCTGCGAGACCATTCTCAAGACGGCGCGGGAAGTGGGAGCGGACATCATAGGCCTGTCCGGCCTCATCACCCCGTCCCTGGACGAGATGGTGCACGTGGCGAAAGAGATGGAGCGCCAGGGTTTCAAGCTGCCGCTCTTGATCGGCGGCGCCACCACCTCCAAGGCCCACACCGCGGTGAAGATAGAGCAGAACTACTCCGAACCCGTGGTCTATGTGTCGAACGCCTCCCGCGCCGTCGGGGTGGCCCAGAGCCTGCTGAACCCCGAGCTCAAGCCCGCCTTCGTCGCCCGCATCGACAAGGAGTACGAGATAGCGCGGGATCAGCATGCCCGCAAGCAGCCACGCTCCAAGCCGGTCTCCCTGGCCCATGCCCGCGCCAACCGCCATCAGCTGGACTGGGTCGGCTATGAGCCCCCAGCCCCCCGGGAGCCGGGCGTGCAGACCTTCGAGAACGTGCCCGTCTCGGTGCTGCGCCCCTACATCGACTGGACGCCCTTCTTCCTGAGCTGGGAGCTGGCGGGCAAGTATCCGCGCATCCTGGAAGACGAGATCATCGGCGAAGAGGCAACCAAGCTGTTTGCCGATGCCAACGCCATGCTGGATCGGCTGGAAAAGGATCAGAGCGTGCGCTGCGCCGGCATCATAGGCCTGTTCCCCGCCAACGCCGTGGGGGACAGCATAGAGGTCTATACCGACGAGTCGCGCAGCGAAGTGAAAAAAGTGCTGCACCATTTGCGCCAGCAGAGCGAGAAGCAGGGCTTCCCCAACTACTGTCTGGCGGACTATGTGGCCCCCAAGGAGAGTGGCAAGCCCGACTGGATCGGCGCCTTCGCGGTGACCGGCGGTATCGGCGAGGAGGCCATAGCGCAAACCTACAAGGCGGATCACGACGACTACAACGCCATCCTGATCCAGGCGGTGTGCGACCGTCTCGCCGAGGCCTTTGCCGAGTACCTGCACGAGCAGGTGCGCAAAGTGCACTGGGGCTATGACCCGGACGAGGCCCTCAGCAACGAGGAGCTGATCCGCGAGAACTATCGCGGCATACGCCCGGCGCCCGGCTACCCGGCCTGTCCGGAGCACACCGAGAAGGGGAGCATCTGGGAGTTGCTGGGTGTGGAGCAGGCCATCGGCATGAAGCTCACCGAGTCCTACGCCATGTGGCCGGGGGCGGCGGTGTCCGGCTGGTACTTCTCCCACCCCGAGAGCAAGTACTTCGCGGTGGCGCAGATCCAGCCCGATCAGGTGGAAGACTATGCCCAGCGCAAGGGCATGACGCTGGTGGAGGCCGAGCGCTGGCTGGGGCCGAACCTGCATTGATCAGGTGGAATGCCATAGTGCAAGTGGCTAGGAGGGAAAATGGACAAGGCAAGAGATGGCGAGATATGGCCGGATGAGGTGTTGATTGCCCGCTGTCTGGCCGAGGCGGATGACGAGGGGTTTATCGACTTCAAGGTCTTCTGCCGGGCGCTGGACGTGTCGGCCTCTGCGTTGGCCGGTTTCTTTCATGAGCGCGATCGTTTCTATGACTCGTCGGAAATGGTTGCCCTGCGTGACGGGCTGAACTTCAGGGTGGAGTGGCGTGAACGCAAGCGGCGGGACGGCACCTCCCACGAGCCGGCACGGTTCGTGGTGAAGCGGGCGCAGATCCATCGAGATCATCTCGCGTGCTTTTTGCAACGGTCGGAGCGATATATCACTCAGACAAGGGTAGATTTTGATCGGGCATTGCTGCGCTGGCGACTGGAGCAAAACGGGGCCGGCCCCCTCCATTGAATCTGCTTCCCCTTTTTATTGATATGAAGGTGATGCCTGCTCTGGGCGTGTCACCTTGCTTGTGCCAGCTGGCGTGACCTGGCCTGGCCACCCGGTTGGCCCATTCACGGGTCTATGGCCCAGTGGGGATGAAGTCGTTATGAAGATTGGATTTGTCGGCCTGGGGGCCGTGGTGGAGACCGCCTATCTGCCGGCATTGCGGGCCCTGGCGCCAGAGATGGCGATCTGGGGATTCGACCCCGCCCGCAGCCTGCCGGGGGTGACCTCGTTGCCAACCCTTGAGGCGCTGCTGGCGCAGCCCCTCGATCGGCTGGTCATCGCCACCCCCTCATTGCTGCATCTGCCGGTGCTGGAGCAGGCGCTGGCAAGCCCCATCCCCTTGATCCTGGTGGAGAAGCCCGTGGTGGCGACCCTGGCCCAACAGGCCCGACTGCAGGCCCTGCTGGCGGATCCCGAGGTCGCCGCCCGGGTGCTGGCGCTGGATCACTGGATGGCCCGCAACGCCGTCCAGCGGCTGCTGAGTGGCGGGCTGGGGGATGACTGGCGGCCGCAAGCCGGGCAGACTGGCCCCATTTCGTCCGTCACCCTGGCCGATGTGGCCTCGGTGGAGGGCTTCCTGCTGGAGCCCTGCGGCCTCGACGAGCAGGGACATCCCTATGCCCTCAACTTCGCCACCGGCGAGCCGGATCGGCGGGTCCTGCGTCACCCTGACGGGGTGATCCTCGACATCGGCACCCATCTGCTGGCGATGATCCGCGAGCTGCTGGTGGCCCTCGGCGGGGATGACAGCCTGCATCTGGTCGCGGACGGGGTCTGCGATCGGCTTGGCCAGCCCATCCGGCGCGGGGATCTGGAGACCGCCGAGGGGCGCGCCTGTCTGCGCGGCGAGGCGGCAGGTGTGCCTCTGACCCTCTGGCTCGACAAGTACGCCGGTCCCGGGGTGGAGAAGAAGGGGCTATGCCTGCATCTCAGGGATGGACGGCGCATCGAGCTGCTTCGCAGCGGCAATCTGGAGTGGCTGCACCATCACGACGCCGACGGGATGCGGGGCTGGCAACATGAGGGGCCCCTCTATCGCGACTGCATAGCCCAAACCCTGCTGGCTCCTGTGCCGGTGGGCGGCTGGGCCGGGACCACTGCACGCCGGTTGCAGGAGGTGGCGCTGCTGCTGAGCCTGCAGCAGGGGCTGCGTGGTCCGCATTGAATCTGGTTCTGCGGTTCTTGCAGAACGCCGAATGGTGAGGGGAAAGGATTGGCGTTGCCAGTCGTTCATGGCACCTTATACTCTCCAGTCCGATTATCAGGTCTGTCATTTCCATGAATATTGCCATTTTATCCCGCGAGCCCAACAACTACTCCACCCGCCGTCTGGTCGAGGTGGCGCAGGCGCGCGGGCATCAGGTCGAGGTGCTCGACACCCTGCGCTGCTACATGAACATCGCCTCCCACAGCCCCTCCATCCACTACGAAGGACGGGAACTGGAGAGCTATGACGCCGTGATCCCGCGCATCGGTGCCAGCATCACCTTCTATGGCACTGCCGTGCTGCGCCAGTTCGAGATGATGAATACCATGGCCCTCAACAGCTCGGTGGCCATCAGCCGCTCCCGGGACAAGCTGCGCGCCATGCAGCTGCTCTCCCGTCACGGCATAGGCCTGCCCATCACCGGCTATGCCCACAGCACCCACGACGTGCCCGACCTCATCACCATGGTCGGCGGGGCGCCCCTGGTGGTGAAGCTGCTGGAGGGGACTCAGGGGATAGGCGTGGTGCTGTGCGAGACCCAGAAGGCGGCCGAGAGCGTGATCGAGGCCTTCATCCAGACCAACAACAACATCCTGGTGCAGGAGTACATCCGCGAGGCCAACGGCGCCGACATTCGCTGCGTGGTGGTGGGTGGCAAAGTGGTGGCGGCCATGCGTCGTCAGGCCCAGCCGGGGGAGTTTCGCTCCAACCTGCACCGTGGCGGCGAGGCGTCGGCCATCAAGATCACCCCGGAAGAGCGGGCGACCGCGGTACAGGCCGCCAAGATCATGGGGCTGGACGTGGCCGGGGTGGACATCCTGCGCAGTGCCCGCGGCCCCCTGGTGCTGGAGGTGAACTCCTCCCCCGGCCTGCAAGGGGTGGAAGCCGCCTCCGGCAAGGATGTGGCGGGCAAGATCATCGATTTTCTGGAGCTCAAGGCGAGTCGCAAGCACAAGCCGGCGGAGTGAGTCCCGGACGAGAGTCAGACAGGTAAAAACAGGGCGCCCTCGGGCGCCTTGTTGCTATCTGGTCGGGTGGGCAGCGGGCTTGCCGGGGAGTGTCTGTTGTCTCCCTTCTCCCCTTGCGGGAGCAGGGCCGGGGATAAGGGGCTATGCCTTGGGTTCGGCGGTGATCATCGCCAGCCTGGCGCTGAAGACACCATCCTCCAGCCGGGTCTCAATCTGCCAGCCCAGCTTCTCGCAGATGCGCTGGATGATGGTGAGGCCGCAGCCGTAGCCCAGGATCTGATCCGGCGCCGCCGCCGTCGGGTTGCTGATGGTGAGCACCTGCCCCTGAAGCGCGATCTCGATGTGACCCTCGGCGTAGCTCAGGGCATTTTTCAGCAGGTTGCCGAGCGCGATGGCGAGCAGTGAGAGGGGGGCCTGCACCTCGCTCTGCTCGTCCAGATTGAGGCGGATGTCCAGGCTCTCGCGCTGCAGCAAGGGGGCGAGGCGCGCCAGCTCCCGCTGGATCAGCGGTGCCACCCATTGCGGGGGGCGCTCGACCGCGTCCTTGCGCCCCAGCAGCAGGAAGGTCTCGGTGAGCAGGGCCATCTCGTCGCTGGCGGCGCGAATGCGGCTGGCGGCCCGGGCGGCGGGGGCGGGCAGGTCGCTCACCTTGCCGAGCAGGGCGGCCGAGCCCTGGATCACCATGTTGGGGGTGCGCAGCTCATGGCTGGCGAAACGGCTGAACTCCTGCTCCCGGGCGAACACGGCGGCCACCTCATGCTTGCCCGCCAGCAGCGCCAGCTCGATCTCCCGCAGCTCCTGCCAGGGGGCGTCCGGCACGAAGTCGACCTGATCCGGGGTGAGGTGGGCGACGCGCTGACGCAGCCTGTCCAGGGGTCGGGTGATGTGGCGCACCAGCCAGATGCCGAACACTATGCAGCCGAGCAGCAGGGCCAGCCCGATCAGCCGGGTGACCAGGTGCAGCCTGTCTTCGTAAGGATCCAGATAGTCGTCGGCGTCGTCGTTGAACACCAGATAGAGCAGGCCCTGGCCAGAGGGGTGGGCGCGTACCAGGAAGTGTTTGTCCTCCTCCCCCAGCTGGTGCTCGAAGAAGCCGGGAGTCCGGTAGGGTTTCAGCCAGGCCGGCAGGCGGCCCGCCTCCGTCCAGTAGCTGGAGAACTGGCGCGGGCTGGGGGCGGGGGCCGCCTGGCCGAGCCGCAGCCAGTCATCGTTGTAGCGGGTGACCTCGGCCTCCAGCCAGTGGCGCAGGCTGAGCTCCTCCATCTTGTTCTCGGCCACCACCATCAGCAGGCTCAGGATCAGCAGCAGCAGCAAGCCGGCCCCGCCCAGAGCCAGGATCAGGCGCTGGCGCAGGCTCGGCAGGCTCAAGGCTTGCTGGTTTGGGGGGACAGGGGAGCTCATGGTTTGACCAGCCGGTAGCCCTGGCCGTGCAATGTCTCCAGCATGGGACTGGGGAAGGGCTTGTCCAGGGCATTGCGCAGGGCATAGATGTGGCTGCGCAGGGCGTCGGAGTCGGGCTCCTCATCGCCCCAGACGGTGTCGAGCACCTCCTGGCGCGTCACCAGATGAGGGGCCCGTTTCACCAGCAGGGTGAGGATCTGGAACGGGATCTTGCCGAGCTTGAGCTCCACCCCGGCGCGGGTGGCGCGGCCCGCAGCGGGATCCACCTCCAGCTCGCCGAACGCCAGCGCCCCCATGTCGCTGCGGGGGCCGCGCAGGGCCAGGGCCTGCAACCGCACCTCCAGCTCCTCCATGGCGAACGGCTTGACCAGGTAGTCGTCGCCCCCCGCCTTGAAACCTGCCAGCTTGTCGTCCAGGCTGTCGCGGGCGGTGAGAAAGAGCACAGGGGTGGCGATGCCGTCCGAGCGCAACCGTTCGACGGTGCGCAGGCCGTCGAGGCGCGGCATCATGACGTCCATGATGATGACGTCGAAACGCTGCTCGGCCAGCAGTTGCAGGGCGGCCTGGCCGTGATAGGCGCAGTCCACCCTGTGCCCGGCCAGCTCCAGATAATCCATGACGGTCTCAGCCACCTGGGGACTGTCTTCCACCACCAGTATTTTCATGCTCTGATCTCCTGGTTTGGGCCGAGATTTCACGGCCATTTCACACCGGATGAGACATCCTGTGTGCCAGTGTAACCCCGAGGATCCCCGATGAAGAAGTCTCTCTGCGCCCTCTGGCTATTGATTTTATTGCCCTTTGGCCTGGTGCAGGCGGCCGAGTTCAAGCTGACCGGCCGCACCAGCTGGCAACTGGGCCAGTTGATGGTCAACGGTATTCCCTTCGTGATCGATGATCAGACCCGCTTCAAGGATGGGCTGGACGAAGACGATCTCGGCGGCACCTGGGTCGATCTGGAAGGGGTGATCGAGGGAGAAAGGCGGCTGGTCCGCGAGGTGGAGCCGCTGGAAGAAAAGCACGAGATGGAGCTGGAAGGGCCTGTGGCTCAGGGGCGGATCTGGGGTTATGTCACCTCGGACGACAGCCTGGCCCCCTTCGAAGGGCGCTGGCTGGAGCTGGAGTGCCGCTTCGACGGCATGCGTCTGAGCCGCTGCCGGGAGGACGACTGAGCCGCTGCACCACCCGACCGGAAAAATTGCCCGTCCAGGCCCATAGTTAAACCTCCTTGCCGGGTTGACTATGGGCCTGCTTGCTATGACCAGAACCGCCTTGTTCCTGCTGCTCTCCTTTCACGCCCTTGCCGACGAGTCCGAACTCTGGCTGGTGGAGCTGGAGCACAACGACGGCATCCGCCTGCAGTTCCAGGGGGCCGAGCTGGAGCTCGGCAGCGCCACCCTGATCGGGGCGGCGCAGTTTGACGATCTCAGGCCCGGCATGCGCCTCGCCATCCAGAGCCGGTACGGCGTGGCCGAGCAGATCCGGGTACTCGCCACGGCGCCAGATCCGGCCCAGAGCAGCCAGTGGCTGCGGGCGGAGGACAGGCTGGTCGCCACCGCAGGAGAGAGCCTGCTGCTGCAGCAGCTGGGGGTGCTGGTGTTTGATGCCGGTACCCGCTGGGTGAACGGCAGCCGCGCCGATCTGCAACCGGGTCGCAGACTGGTGCTGAGCCGGGATGATGAGGGCCGCCTGACCGAGATCCTGATCCCCAACCCGGAAGAGAATCCCGAATAAATAGCCAGGATATAACGCAGTCATCTGGCTGATATTTCATCTGGCCGATGCCGCTGACGTTTACATTCAATAATTAAAACCTTTAACACCACGTAAATTATAAATTAAATAATAAAGTAAT
This sequence comes from Aeromonas sp. OTU364, assembly GCF_038440395.1. Lineage (NCBI taxonomy): Bacteria > Pseudomonadati > Pseudomonadota > Gammaproteobacteria > Aeromonadales > Aeromonadaceae > Aeromonas > Aeromonas sp. OTU364. Next base: position 52,548 of record NZ_JASATR010000009.1, on the reverse strand, counting down.
AACTCTGATATTTGTTTTGTCATTAATTGATACCCTGCCTATTAATTGTGTGGATGCCTTTTTAGAATAATTAAAATGTGGATTCGATCGCATTCGTTGCTTTTTTTGACTGATATTGTCCCCCTGGCATGCAGCGAGATAAATATCATTTGCATGCCTATACCTACAATATTGGGGGAGCTATGGATAAACTAAAAATAACGGGTTTGGCGTTGACCATTTCGACGCTGTTGATGAGCCAGGCCCATGGGGCAGAGCCAATCTATCCTGATCAACTGCGTCTCTTCTCGCTCGGGAAAGAGGTCTGTGGTGCCAACTATCGTCCGATCAATCGGGAAGAGGCACAGAGTGTCCGCAATAATATTGTGGGCATGATGGGTCAGTGGCAAATAAGTGGATTGGCCAATAACTGGGTGATCATGGGATCGGGTTATAACGGTGAAATAAAACCCGGTTCAGCCTCGGATACCTGGTGTTATCCGACCAAGCCGGTCACCAGTGAAATACCCGTATTACCTGCGCTGAATATTCCAGATGGCGATGAAAAGGACGTGCAATGGCGGCTGGTGCATGACAGCGCCAATCTCATCAAGCCTGCCAGCTACCTCGCCCATTATCTCGGCTACGCCTGGGTCGGTGGTAACCACAGCCCCTATGTGGGCGAGGACATGGATGTGACCCAGGATGGTGACAGCTGGCTGATCCGCGGCAACAACGACGGTGGCTGCGACGGTTATCGCTGCGGTGAGAAGAGCAGCATCCGGGTCAGCAACTTCGCCTACACCCTGGATCCCGAGAGCTTCAGCCACGGTGAGGTGACCCAGTCCGATCGTACCCTGGTCAAGACGGTAGTGGGCTGGGCCATCAACGACAGCGACACCCCCCAGTCCGGTTACGACGTGACCCTGCGCTATGACACGGCCACCAACTGGTCAAAGACCAGCACCTATGGTCTGAGCGAGAAGGTCTCCACCAAGAACAAGTTCAAGTGGCCCCTGGTGGGTGAGACAGAACTCTCCATCGAGATCGCCGCGAGCCAGTCCTGGGCTCAGCAGGACGGGGGCTCCACCACCGCCTCCCTCTCCCAGTCGGCGCGCCCGACCGTGCCCGCCCACGCCAAGATCCCGGTCAAGATCGAGCTCTATAAGGCGAACATCTCCTACCCCTACGAGTTCAAGGCGGATGTCAGCTATGACCTCACCTTGAACGGCTTCCTGCGCTGGGGGGGCAACGCCTGGTACACTCACCCGGATAACCGGCCTACCAAGAGTCACAGCTTCGTCATAGGCCCGTTCAAGGACAAGGCGAGCAGCATCCGTTACCAGTGGGACAAGCGCTATATCCCGGGTGAGGTGAAGTGGTGGGACTGGAACTGGACCATACAACAGAACGGTGCCGATACCATGAAGAATGCCCTGGCCAGGGTGCTGCGCCCGGTGCGCGCCAGCATCACGGGTGACTTCCACGCCGAGAGCCAGTTTGCCGGCAATATCGAGATAGGTGCGGCCGTGCCCATCGGGGGTGATAGCAAGGTGCGCCGTGCTCGCAGCGTCGACGGCCAGACCGGCGGGTTGCGTCTGGAGATGCCGCTGGATGCCAGCGAACTCTCGGCGCTGGGCTTTGACAACGTCCAGATCAAGCTGGAACCCGCTAACGACCAGTAATCCGAGGGTAGTGACAACGTGTTATAAAACCGGGCTTTTGCCCGGTTTTTATTTGTGGAAAGTCTCATTTTTAGCGTTTTTCGCTGCCTTCGGTTTGGCGTGTCTGAGTGCGTTACCAGTCCTGGCCGCGAGTCAGCCGCCTCGTTCGTGGGTATGAGAGTGGACTGGCCTATTCAACCAGCTCCTTCGCCCGTCAGGGCGCCACCCTGGTCTGGCTTCGCCACTGGTCGGCTGTGTTAATGCCTTGTACTTTCAAATTCCCCACTTATACTGGCGCCATCTTGTCGGAGTGCTGACCGTCGAACGACGCAAAGCTGAGACCGTTAATTCGGGATCCGTGGAACCTGATCAGGTTAAGACCTGCGAAGGGAAACAAGGGTAACTTGCGAGTTGCCGCGCCGGGGGAGTAGCCACTTCCCCCTTGCCTTGAGGGGAAGCCCAGGGCAAGAACAGGCGCACAGGAGGGAGGTCGTCCCACCGCTTGCCCGTCAGGGCGGCGAATGTCCCCCGCAAGGGGGGCGGGACGGCAGAGCAGGGATGATCCATCCCGCGCTCGCTCCCTCTTGAGAGCGCACCCAGATTGCAAGTTCATCACTTCTCCTCGAACTCCAGACAAGCAAACACCCATAACTTCAACCAGTTAATGTGAGTTTTGCTATGTCTACCTCTTCTGAAAACAGCAAGTCCGTGCCCGCCAGCCGCCGGGAGCAGCGCTCCAGTGCCCAGGCCTTTATCGACAGCCTCAAGGGCATGGCCCATCCCAACTCCAGACGCATCTTCATCCAGGGTTCCCGTCCCGACATCCGGGTGGGGCTGCGGGAGATAGTCCTGGCCGACACCCTGGTCGGCGGCAGCAAGGAAGCCCCCCAGTTCGAGCCGAACGCTCCCGTGCCCGTCTACGACACCTCGGGGGCCTATGGGGACGAGCGTGCCGAGATAGACGTGCGCCGCGGTCTGCCGCGCCTGCGTGAAAACTGGGTGCTGGAGCGGGGCGACACCGAAGCCCTGGATGGTCTCAGCTCCGCCTTCACCCAGGAGCGCCTCGCCGACGAGGGGCTGGATCACCTGCGTTTCGAGCATCTGCCGAAACCGCGCCGCGCCAAGGCGGGCAAATGGGTGACCCAACTGCACTATGCCCGTCAGGGGATGGTCACTCCGGAGATGGAGTTCATCGCCATTCGCGAGAACATGGGTCGCGAGCGGGTGCGCTCAGAACTGCTGCTGCGCCAGCATCCGGGTCAGGGCTTCGGCGCCCGCCTGCCCGAGAACATTACCCCCGAATTCGTGCGCGACGAGGTGGCCGCCGGCCGCGCCATCATCCCCAGCAACATCAACCACCCGGAAGCGGAGCCCATGATCATCGGCCGCAACTTCCTGGTGAAGATCAACGCCAACATAGGCAACTCGGCGGTCACCTCCAGCATCGAGGAGGAGGTGGAGAAGCTGGTCTGGTCCACCCGCTGGGGCGCCGACACCGTCATGGATCTCTCCACCGGCCGCTACATCCACGAGACCCGGGAGTGGATACTGCGCAACAGCCCTGTGCCCATCGGTACCGTGCCCATCTACCAGGCGCTGGAGAAGACCAACGGCATCGCCGAGGATCTCACCTGGGAGCTGTTCCGCGACACCCTGCTGGAGCAGGCCGAGCAGGGGGTGGACTACTTCACTATCCACGCCGGCGTGCTGCTGCGCTACGTGCCCATGACCGCCAAGCGCCTCACCGGCATCGTCTCCCGTGGCGGCAGCATCATGGCCAAGTGGTGCCTCTCTCACCACAAGGAGAACTTCCTCTATCAGCATTTCCGCGAGATCTGCGAGATCTGCGCCGCCTATGACGTGGCCTTGTCCCTCGGCGACGGCCTGCGTCCGGGTTCCGTCTATGACGCCAACGACGAGGCCCAGTTCGCCGAGCTGCACACCCTGGGGGAGCTGACCAAAATCGCCTGGGAGTACGACGTCCAGGTGATGATAGAGGGGCCGGGTCATGTGCCCATGCACATGATAGAGCGCAACATGACGGAGCAGCTGGAGCACTGCCACGAGGCGCCCTTCTACACCCTGGGCCCGCTCACCACCGACATAGCCCCCGGCTACGATCACTTCACCTCCGGCATAGGCGCCGCCATGATCGGCTGGTACGGCTGCGCCATGCTCTGCTACGTCACCCCCAAGGAGCACCTGGGGCTGCCGAACAAGGAGGACGTGAAGCAGGGCCTCATCACCTACAAGATCGCCGCCCACGCCGCGGATCTCGCCAAGGGGCACCCGGGCGCCCAGATCCGCGACAACGCCATGTCCAAGGCGCGCTTCGAGTTCCGCTGGGAGGATCAGTTCAACCTGGCGCTGGATCCCGAGACCGCCCGTGCCTACCACGACGAGACCCTGCCCCAGGAGTCCGGCAAGGTGGCCCACTTCTGCTCCATGTGCGGCCCCAAGTTCTGCTCCATGAAGATCACCCAGGACGTGCGCGACTACGCCGCCAAGCTGGAAGCGGTCGAGGTGAAACTGGTAGGCATGGATGGCCAGCAGGAGCGGGTGGTGGCCGAGGTGGAAAGCGGCATGCACCGCATGGCGGAGACCTTCAAGGAGAAGGGGGGCGAGCTCTACCATCAGGCGGCCGCCCTCAAAGAGGAGCGGGAAGAAGCATGAGCAGCAAACCCATCGTCTGGACCATAGCCGGTTCAGACTCGGGGGGCGGTGCCGGCATTCAGGCCGATCTGCACAGCCTGCACGCCCTCGGGGTGCACGGCTGCTCGGTCATCTCCGCCATCACCGCCCAGAATTCGGTGGCGGTGAAGATGGTGGATCCTGTGCTGATGCAGACCTTCTGCGCCCAGATCGACGCCCTCGGCGTCGATCTGCCCCCGGCCGCCATCAAGATCGGTCTGCTGCCGACCCGGCTCCATGTGGAGGTGCTGGCCCGGCGGCTCGATACGATAAGCGCCCCCTTCGTGGTCTATGACCCCGTGGCCATCGCCAGCACAGGCACCCCCATGGCGGAGCCCAACATGCTGGCGGCGGTGCGCGAGCACCTGCTGCCCCGTTTGTCGCTCATCACCCCCAACGGCCCCGAGCTGGAAGCCCTGACCGGCATTCCGGCGACCAGCCCCGCTCTGTTAAGGGCGGGCGCGGCCCGGCTGCGTGAACTCGGTGCCCGCGCCGTGCTGGTGAAGGGCGGTCACCTTGAGTGGAGCGGGGATCTCTGTCTGGACTACTACCAGGACGAGCACCGCGAGTTCTGGCTGGCGGCGCCACGGCTCGATACCCGCCACGGTCACGGCACCGGCTGCTGTTACGCCAGCGCCATCGCGGCTGTGGTGGCGCTGGATTATCCGGTGGAGGATGCCATCACCCTGGCGCGCGCCTATCTGCAGCAAGGGCTGGCAGGGGCGCAGGGGGTGGGAGCGGGCCCCGGCCCCATCGCCCACCTCGGCTGGCCCGGGGATCTCGGCCAGTTCCCCCGGGCCGTGCTGGCAGGATCAACGCTGGATCGCCGCTTCGGACTTTATGAGACAAGCAGCGCACGCCTGCCCGAGGGGCCCTTTGCCCCGACCGAACACTGTCTCGGCCTCTACCCGGTAGTGGATTCGGTGCCGTGGCTGGAGCGGCTGCTGGAAGCCGGGGTCAGGACACTGCAACTGCGCATCAAGGCGCTGCCCGCCGCCCAGGTGGCGCCGGCGATCGCCGAGGCGGTGGCCCTGGGGCGCCGCTTCGGGGCCCGGCTCTTTATCAACGACTACTGGCAGCAGGCCATAGCCGCGGGCGCTTACGGCGTGCATCTGGGTCAGGAGGACATGGAAACGGCGGATCTCGCCGCCATTCAGGCCGCCGGCCTGCGCCTTGGCATATCCACCCACGGCTACTTCGAGCTGATGCGGGCCCGCGAACTCGCCCCCTCCTATATCGCGCTCGGCCATATCTTCCCCACCAATACCAAGCAGATGCCGTCCCGCCCCCAGGGGCTGGTGCGGCTGCACCACTACCGAGCCCTGATGGCGCAGTGGCCCACGGTCGCCATCGGCGGCATCGGCGAGGATCGCGTGGCGGTGGTCAAGGAGAGCGGGGTCGGCAGCATAGCCCTGGTCTCGGCCATCACAGGGAGCGACGACTGGCGGGGGGCGACCGCCCGCCTGCTGGCTGCCGTGGGGGCCGGAGATCCGGCGTGCTCCGCCATCCCGGCAAAGGAGGTGGCACATGCTCTCTGACGAGGCGTCGCTGAGCGACGAAGAGTACCTGAGATACGGCAGGCAGCTGATGCTGGCCGAGATAGGGGAAGAGGGGCAGGTGAGGCTGAAAGCCAAGTCGGTGCTGATCGTCGGCCTCGGCGGCCTCGGCTCGCCGCTCGCCCTCTATCTGGCCGGGGCCGGGGTGGGGACGCTGTGGCTCGCCGATGGCGACACCCTGGATTCCAGCAACCTGCCGCGCCAGATCCTGTTCGACGGGGAGGGGCTGCGCCGCTCCAAGGCGGAGCTGGCCAGGGAGCGGTTGGCGGCCCACAACCCCCATGTGGAGCTGATAGCCATCAACCAGCGCCTCGATGGGGCCAGCCTGCCGGAGTTTGTGGCCGAGGTGGATCTGGTTGTCGACTGCTGCGACAACCTCGCCAGCCGCCACGCCATCAACGCCGCCTGCGTCGAGCAGGGCAAGCCCTGGATCTCGGCGGCTGCCGTCGGCTGGCAGGGTCAGCTGATGGTGCGCAGCGCCCCTGAGCATGCCTGCTACGCCTGCCTCTACCCGGCGGATACCGAAGTAAGGGAGAGTTGCCAGAGCAGCGGCGTCACCGGCCCCCTGGTGGGGGTGATGGGTTCCCTGCAGGCGCTGGAAGCGCTCAAGCTGCTGCTCGGGCGCCCCAGCCCGGTGGCAGGCACCCTGCGCCGTTTCGATGCCCTGACCCATGAGTGGCAGTGCCTGCAACTGCCCGCCGACCCCGACTGCCCGGTCTGCGGCAGCACCAACCCGGCCCTGAAGGATTAACCATGAAGATCCGATTGAACGATATCGAGCTGACGCTGCCCACCGGCCAGCGCCTGACTGAGCTGCTGGCGGTGCAGGAGATTGCCCCCCAGGGGGTGGCGGTGGCCCTCAACGGCGCCGTGCTGCCCCGCAGCCGCTGGCCAGACACCCGCCTCAATGACGGGGACGAGATCCACCTTTTCACCGCCATCGCCGGAGGCTGAGATGCTGACCATAGCGAACCATACCTTCTCATCGCGCCTCTTCACCGGCACCGGCAAGTTTGCCCGCCCCGACCTGATGGCGGCCGCCATAGCGGCGAGCGGCTCCCAGCTGGTGACCATGGCCATCAAGCGCCTCGAGCCCGGCAAGCGCCACGACGATATCCTCACTCCGCTGCTGGCCCTCGGGGTCAAGCTGCTGCCCAACACCTCGGGGGCCAAGACGGCCGCCGAGGCGGTGTTTGCCGCCCACCTGGCCCGGGAGGCGCTGGGGACGAACTGGCTCAAACTCGAGATCCACCCCGATCCCAAATACCTGCTGCCCGACCCCATAGAGACCCTCAAGGCCGCCGAACAACTGGTGAAAGAGGGTTTCGTTGTGCTGCCCTATTGCGGCGCCGATCCCGTGCTCTGCAAACGGCTCGAAGAGGTGGGCTGCGCCGCCGTGATGCCGCTGGGCGCCCCCATCGGCTCCAATCAGGGGCTGGTGACCCGGGAGTTCCTCTCCATCATCATCGAACAGGCCAATATCCCCGTGGTGGTGGATGCGGGCATAGGTGCCCCGAGCCACGCCGCCGCCGCCTTCGAGCTGGGGGCCGACGCCGTGCTGGTGAACACGGCCATCGCCGTGAGCGGGGATCCGGTGGCCATGGGCCGCGCCTTTGCGCTCGCCTGCGAGGCCGGTCGCAGCGCCTATGAGGCGGGCCTCGTGGCGCGCGGCAGCCAGGCCCAGGCCTCCAGCCCCCTGACCGATTTCCTGGGGGCGTTATGAGCCAGCATGCCATTGACCCCACCCCGACCATCCCTTTGTCAGGGGAGGCTATTTTCCCCCCTCTCCCTCTGGGAGAGGGGATGGGGGTGAGGGCTAAGGAGCCCTCCTTTCTCGATCGCTGGCAGGAGCTGGAGTGGGACGATATCGGCATGCAGATCCGTGCCAAAACAGCGGCCGATGTAGAACGGGCGCTGACTACCTCCCGCCGCACCCTGAGCGATTTTATGGCGCTGATCTCCCCGGCCGCCGAGCCCTTCCTGCCCCGGATGGCGGAGCTGGCTGAGCGCCTCACCCGCCAGCGTTTCGGCAACACAGTGGGCTTCTATGTGCCCCTCTATCTGTCGAACCTGTGCGCCAACGACTGCTCCTACTGCGGCTTCTCCATGAGCAACCGCCTCAAGCGCAAGACCCTGAACAGCGAGGAGATAGAGCGCGAGTGTCTGGCCCTCAAGGCGCGCGGCTTCGACAGCGTGCTGCTGGTGACCGGCGAGCACGAGACCAAGGTGGGCATGGACTACTTTCGCGAGCATCTGCCGCGGATCCGCCGCCACTTCAGCACCCTGGCGATGGAGGTGCAGCCCCTGTCGCAAGCCGAATATGCCGAGCTCAAGACCCTGGGGCTGGATGCCGTCATGGTCTACCAGGAGACCTATCACGCCCCCGCCTACGCCCGCCATCACCTGCGCGGCAACAAGCAGGATATCGCGTGGCGTCTCGCCACCCCGGACCGGCTGGGGCGCGCCGGCATCGACAAGATTGGCCTGGGGGCGCTGATCGGCCTGTCACCGGACTGGCGCGCCGACAGCTACTTCGTGGCAGAGCACCTGGCCTGGCTGGAGCGCCACCACTGGCAGAGCCGCTATTCCCTCTCCTTCCCGCGCCTGCGCCCCTGTACCGGGGGGCTGGAGCCCGAGGTGACCATGTCGGACCGTCAGCTGGTGCAGCTTATCTGCGCCTGGCGCCTCTTCTCGCCGACCCTGGAGCTGTCCCTCTCCACCCGGGAGTCCCCGGCGTTTCGCAACGGCGCCCTGCGCCTTGGCATCACCCAGATGTCGGCGGAGTCGCGCACCCAGCCCGGCGGCTATGCGGAGGGAGACAAGGAAGAGCTGGAGCAGTTCGCCATCCACGACGACAGGCCGGTAGGAGAGGTGGCCGCCGCCGTGCGCCAGGCCGGGTTGCAGCCGGTGTTTAAGGACTGGGAGGCGTTCTTGGGCCGATAGGGGCGGCCAGGCACCCCTTTGGCCTGGCAGCCGCCCGGCATAACGGTTGGGCGCTGTTCGGTCTCGCGTCTTGCTGGCAGCGATGCGTTGGCTCCCTCCCCTGGGAAGGGGAGGGCTGGGGAGGGGTCTTGATGCGGCCATGCCGCACCGTTGTAGGGTCGATTAGCCGGTAGGCGTAATCGTCCGCTCCGAGGTATGGCGTTGGCGGTAGTGGCTGTTGTGTGGTGGCACGGCTTCGCCGTGCAGGATGCGAGGCCGCTGGCCTCTAAGGGGTTTCGCCCGCCCTTCGGGCTGGGGCGAGTGACTTTGGAAAGACCCAAAGTCACCAAAGGTCTTTTCCCCCGCTTATTCGCCCGACTTCGTCGGGTTCCTTCGGCTCACCCGCTTGTCCGACGGCACGTGCCGACGGGCCATCCATGGCCCGGCGCCGCTCGCTCGACATCCTGTCTCGCGGCCTGGACAAGCGGGCTCGCCTCAGCGAATAAGAGGGGGAACCAAGACCGTGCCTGCCATAACCTCAGGGGAATCGTAGGGTGCAATAAGCGGAGAGCATTTCTCCACTTTAATATATTGATGTGAATTCACCTCATTAATTATATCCAATGGTACTGCGTATATTACAATTTAGCTTGAGCGACATTATCTAAAAGTATTTCATGTAATTCATTAGTTAGGTCTTTGTCATATGGAATACTATCAAACTTTTCGAACGCATATAGTAGGTATTCGGCATATTTATAATTAGGTGCTATTGTACTGAAGCCACCGCATCGTATAGCATTTATAAATGCGTTTGCATATGAATTTGTTTTAGATTGACTTTTAAGATTAAAATATCCACGATACATCATGTCCGCCAGATATAATTTAAATGTGTCCAATATATTGTCGCTCAACATTATCAGTTGGAATATTCTCCCTAGAGCTAGCATGCTACTCTTTGGAATGTTTCCATTTTCATGAGTTGCCGATGTCGTCTGTAATTTAATATTATCTTGAGATAAATCAATGTCGCTAACAGCTGTAACCCATTTGCAAAGAGATGATGTTATCTCATATAGTGCCCGATGATATCTAGTCGGCCACTCATCATGTGGGTTAACAAGTTTCTCGTTAGGCGCGATATTTCTAACTATGCGCTCAACAAAGTGCGTGTAGTAATAAAGCCACATATGCCACTGAATGTTTTGATACAATGCGCTAGTAACCATAATGTCGAAGAATGAAATGCCAACAAAAAGCTCAGAATCCCATCGACCGCTTTGAATAAAGTCACCTATAGGATCATTATACGGATCTGGCATTGAGCCACTGTAGAGGCGATCTAAGTAGACTATAACAAACTCTCCTATAGGCTTATATACAGCATAGCTTTCAGCAACATTACAGTTTGCAAATAAAAAATGTAGCAACTTATTGCTGCTCGGTAGTGAATAGCAATGTTGGTGTGTTAAGTTCTGATTGTTTCGCACTTCGTGGTACATAATACTTTTTGTATCTTCAGCTAGATACCTTAGATATGTATCTATAAAGTAATGATTTTCATTGAATTTTATAGATAGTATGTCGAGTGCGAAATATGGTTTTATCTCTGTGATGGCTTTGACTGTATTTTTATTTATTAAAAGCTCATGTATTATTTCCTTGGCAGCAGTTTTTTCATTTTCATAGTTTGGAAGTCTTCTGGACAGTTCAGTTAGGAGTTTTCGCCAATATCCATCAATTGTTGAGCATAATCGCTTGTTTATTTTGGACGGAGAATTTGCTAATCTATCAATCAATGCTTGGAGTTCTGAGTCGCTTAACGAAGTTATTGATGGGTAACTGGCGGCGCGTTTTTCTAGGTAAAATCTAAGTCTGGATAGTAGAAATCTATCGTGGTATGTTTTAGTTACTTGCGCAAGGTTTCCTTCAATCAAAGAAAATAACTCAGAATATCTTTTCTCGCGTGATAGTTCAAAAATATAGTCTCTGAACTTCATTACATCCACACGAGAGAAGCGTTTAATTCTAATGTATACGTATAAAACAATAGCGGTAACAAGCATAATGAGAAATGAAGCGTTGGATGTATTTATTGACCATCGAGATAGGTTTAATCCAGGTGTCAAGCCGAGAACTAGAAACGTTTTATAGAACTGCAAGTATAAGATAAGTGATAATGATGTGGATAATATTATCCAACCAGTCGTTCCAAACCTAAGCGATATTTCAAGTAGTCTTACTCTTGGAGTGATTGCATAAACGGCAACAAACAATCCTGCGACTGTGATTAAACTATCTAAATTCACGAAACACCTCTGGTAAAGTTATCGAGATTCTCATTGTAAGCAGTGCTTTTATGCAATGCTATATCTATTTGAAGCGACTTTATATTCCCGTGATAAACTGAGTTATTCGATGAAAAATTGAGGCACTACCACTTAAGTTAGAGCGTAGTAAATAAGGGGGGTGCTGAGAAAGTAGTGGTTGTAACTATCGCTCGGTCACCTCGAATAAGCTGGCAGGATACGCCTTGTTATAGGTTTCAGTCCGTGGGAACAAGCGAATAGATATGCGCATCAAGAGGCTGGTCATGAAGGAAGATACGATTTCTGGCCCGGCATTCAAAGGTGGCCCCGGCGGCAATGGCGACAGCATCGCTGGCGGTGTTGCCAACCCCCATCACGATCTCCAGCCGAAATAGACCCAACTGTTGAAAACCAAAGTCACGCAGCAGGGCGACTGCCTGCCGGGCGATGCCTTGGCCTTGCCGGGACTGCCGCACCCAATAGCCGATATTGCCGTAGCGATGATGGGCGGCCAGCTGGTTGATGCCAGCGCCACCCAGTAGCTGTCCGGTGGCGACGCAGAAGAGGCCCATGTCAAAAGCTCGTCCCGCCCCGCGGTCCTGATCGCAGTTGGCAAACCAGGCCAGCGCCTGCTCCCGGTTGAACGAGGGAGTGCACCAGCTCATCCATTTGCCGACCGTCTCGATGGATTCGTGGGCCGCGCGGACAAACTCGTCGGCATCGCCCGCTTCGAACGGGCGAATAACGAGATTGGCGTTGGCAAGGCGCTGGAATGGCATCACTTATCCTGCTTTTTCAGGAAGTAACTGATATGCCCCGGCGGCAAATCGGGCAGCTGGCCAAAGACTTCGTAACCCTGCTTCTGGTAGAAGGGGAGGGCCTGGAAGCTGGTGGTTTCCAGATGGTAGTTGGTGATGCCCTTGCTCTGCGCGTACTGCTCCATGGCGCCGAGCAGGCGGCTGCCCCAGCCATCCTTGCGGATGCTTTCGTCGATCCAGAGCCAGTCGACGTGCAGCCAGCCCCACTTGATGTCGGCGATGATGCCGCCGTGGACCTTGCCCTGTTCATCCTTGATAAAGCTGGCGATCCGCTCGCGCAGGTGGGTGCCGGCGTGATCCAGGTTGTAGCCTGAGAGGCCAACTCGCAGCGCTTCGATCTCATCGTCCTGAGGGGGTTGGGGTGTGGTCAATTGCATAGTGCTTCCTGCTTGATGGTGGTTGTCTCTATCGGGTTGCCGCTTCCAGCTCGGCTATCTGCCCGCGGCTGTTCAGTGCCACCTGTGCGGGCTGACCTGTTTCACCAGGCAGACAAGAAGGGGGATATCCCAACATGGCTGTCCTGGGTATGGATGTGAATGAATGGTCAGGTCTTTTCGGCGGCCATTCGCTTAAGCCCCATACCAACACTGGCAGGCGCCGTGAGCGAGAAACCGAATTGCTGATAGAGTCGATGAGCCTCCCCATCTGCCAACAAGCTGACATAGCCTGACTCCGGTACCTCGCGGGCGATATAGTCGGCGATCTCCGTCATGATCTTTTTGCCTACCCCTTGACCCTGATATTCAGGCAGCACCGCAATATCAACCACTTGATAAAATGTCCCGCCATCTCCGATGATGCGACCCATGCCGATGGCGGTCTGGCCACAAAACACCTGGACGGCAAACAGCGTATTGGGCAGACCACGCTCTGCGGCCTCAAGAGTCTTCGAGCTAAGTCCGGCTGCGGTTCGAAGATAGCGATAGGTTTCGACGGGCGGTGTTGAGTGGACGACAGTGAAAGCGGGTGTGGTCATGTTGATAACTCCAGTGGGACCTGATGGTTTTAAATTCCCATGTAACGCACTGATCCGGGAGAGGGATGCGTGCTCTCCAGGGCTGTATGGGGAGGCATCTCCTCGATGCCTCCAGGTGGGTAGCTATAACCCCACCCTCTCCAACTCGCCAATGTCCCCGCCGCTGATCAAGTTCAAATTCCGGCTGATCCGCTCCACCGGCCAGTCCCACCAGGCGAGGGCGTTGAGACGGGCTATGGTGTCGTCGTCGAAGCGGTAGCGGATCAGCTTGGCGGGGTTGCCGCCGACCACGGCGTAGTCGGGCACGTCGGTGGTGACCACGGAGCGGGCGGCGATGATGGCACCGTTGCCGACCCTGACGCCCGGCATGATCAGGGCCTCATAGCCAATCCAGACGTCGTTGCCGATAAGGGTATCTCCCTTGTAGGGGAGGGTGCCCGGTGCGGGGGCGGCGCTCTCCCAGCCGTTGCCGAAGATGAAGAAGGGGTAGGTGGAGAAACCGGAGGTCTGGTGGTTGGCGCCGTTCATGATGAACTTGACCCCGCGAGCGATGGCGCAGAACTTGCCGATGATCAGCTTGTCGCCGATGAAGGGGAAGTGATAGAGGACGTTGCGCTCAAAGCCTGCGGAATCCTCCGGGTCGTCGTAGTAGCTGTAGTCGCCCACCTCGATATTGGGCCCCTTGATGGTGTTCTTGATAAAGCACACCTGGGGGAAGCCCTCCATGGGGTGGGGATTGGCGGGATCGGGTCCGTGCATGGGGTGCTCCTCTGGGATCTGGGCTCAGGATACCCTAACGGAACCGGACGGCCCCTTGCCACCTTTTTGTACGCCCCGGTTCGCCAGCCTTTGTCGTCCCCGTTCCATATGCGCATCGACCCGGGGCCGGTTTGTCTCTAGCATGAAGGGGAGGCGGAGCCGGGCTCCGTCAAAATGGATGGTTGACGAAGTGCGCCTTGCGCACTTCCGGTGGAGAGAAAAGATGAAGCTGCGTTCCTTGTTGATGGTGGGTGCCCTCTTGCTGGGTGGCTGTGCGGTCAATCCCTATGGGGGGACGCCCGCGCCGGTCGGCGAGCCGGACAAGCCGGTGAGCCAGCCAGAGAAACCTGTGGCCGAGCCTGACCAGGCAGAGCCGGTGCCAGCACCCGCACCCGTGGCCCCGACCGGCTTGGCGCTCGCCATGGCGGATGCCTTCCTGAAGGCCCCCGAGGTGCAGGCGCTGAGCCAGGATGGCAGCCCAGTGCTGCTGCTGATGGCGCCCCAGAACGGCACAGGGGAGCCCTTCAGTACCCAGCCCATGGCGGTGGCCATGAGCCAGCGCATTCAGGCAAACAGCGGCTTTCGCTTCGCGGATCCCGGCCAGGTGGCGGCCATCACGGGTCAGCTCGAGTACCAGCAGGGGGGCATGAACCCCGCCTCCCTGGTGCGTCTGGGTCGCCAGACCGGGGCCGGTTACATGCTCTACGGGGATCTTCTCTCCGAGGGGAGCCGCTACCGCCTCGCCATGAGCCTGATGGATCTCAAGAGCGGCGAGCTGCTCTGGAGCGGGAGCCGCTCCGCCAGCCGCTGATCCCCTCATCCCGGCCACCGAAAACGCCATCGAGCCCCTCTCGATGGCGTTTTCGTTTCAAGGCGCCAGCGTGCTCGTTGCGAGCGCCTGTCATGGGCCGAGTGGCGCCATATCCCCTCTGCGGGTACCGAAGGCGGGTCCGGGGAAATAGCCGTTCACTACCACACCTGTGGCGCAGCCACGACATTCTGGCCGTATGCGATACTGAACGGGGCGTCTATAACAGACAGCACAGGGCCCTCCCCGCAGATTAAAAGGAGCACAGATGGCTCTCTCAGTGGCACAACTCTATGAAGTGATGACCCAGTTGCCCGACCCCGTCTTCATCCTCAGTGAAGATGGTCATTACATCGAGTACATAGGCGGGGTGGAGCAGCAGTCATATCAGGATGGCAACCCCCTGATCGGCAAGCGGTTGTTCGACGTGCTGCCGGCAGACAAGGCGTTCTGGGTGATGGAGCAGGTGGCGCGAGCCCTGGCCGGCGGCCAGGTGCAGGTGGTGGAGTACGATCTCTCTCCCGCCGAGGTGGAGGGCATAGATGCCGAGGCGGGGCCCCAGGGGATGCAGCGCTTCGAGGGCAAGATAGCGCCGCTGCCCTCCCTCTACGACGGCAAGCGGGCCGTGGCCTGGATGACCCGCAACATCACCCGCCAGCACGAGCTGCAACTGCGGCTCAAGCGGCTCGGGGAGACGGATCAGCTGACCGGCCTCTACAATCGCCACTTCTTCTTCGATCAATACCACCAGAGGGTGCAGGGCCAGCCGCTCACCGGCCTCATCATGCTGGATCTCGATCACTTCAAGCAGATCAACGACCGTTACGGTCACCAGGCCGGGGACAGGGTGCTGTGCCGGGTCTGCGAGTGCGTGTCCGCCCAGCTGCGGGGGGAGGATCTGTTCGTGCGCAGCGGCGGCGAGGAGTTTCTGATCCTGCTGCCGCAGATAGACGAGGGGATATTGCTGAAGGTGGCGGAGCGGATCCGCGCCGCTGTGGCGGCCATGGCGCCAGATCCGGCCCCCGTCACCGTGAGCCTGGGCACCACCTTGATCCGCCCGGGGGAGGAGCTCAGCGCCGTGCTGGCCCGGGCGGACGAGTGGCTCTATCGGGCCAAGCGGGGCGGGCGCAACCAGGTGGCCCACGACGGGGATCCCTGAAAAGCACCCGGGCTTGCAACGAAGGAGGGCGACCCTGTGTCGCCCTCCTTCGTTTGTCTGCATCTGCGCTCGTCTTAGCCAAACAGCGTCGAGATGTTCTGGCCCGCCATCAGCAGGCCTATGGCCAGCACGCTGAACCAGACCAGGGTGGCGCTCACCAGGGCGTAGCCGAGGGCGACGAAGAGACCGTCCCGCTGCAACATGCCGATGGCCAGCAGCAAGATGGCCCAGGCGGGCATGGCGTTGGTGAAGGGAATGGCGCCGAGCGGCAGCATCAGCAGCAGGGCCGCCAGCATGATCAGCAGGCCGTTGCAGCGGTTGATGGCGTAACTGCCGGTCAGGATCAGCAGGCGCGGCCGGATGAGGCGGTCGATGCGGGCCAGCAGATCCGCCCCCTTGTGCAGGGCCGGTTTGATGTGCTCGGCGGCGAAGCGCCGCTCCATCAGGACGGCGGGCAGCCAGGGCACCCGGTTGAGGGTGATGCCGACGCCGATGAAGAGGATCAGGAGCCCAAACGGCGTGCTGACGCCGGGGATGGAGACCGGCAGCAGGAAGGGAACGGTGAGCAGCACACAAAACAGCAGCATGCCCTGCTCCCCCACCAGAGCCAGCATCTGGCGCAGGCTGATGTGGCTCTCCTCGATGGCGTGGGCGGTGGCCCTCAGGGTATCGGAGAGCGTGCTTTGTGGGTCGTTGAGTTGCGCGGCAACCATTCCTGAGATCCTCGTCCTGTTAACGCCACCTCTGTGGCGCCGACAGCTTACGTGGCAGAGGTTAATCCCAGATGAATAATGTGAGCCGGCGCAAGCTTTGATGAAAAGAGAGGGCGGGGAACGGGGGCGGGCCGCCAAAACGGGACGATACAGCCCCCGTCAAGGGTCGGATGGAACGGGCTCTGATATGCTTTTGACGCAATCCATACAACCGGGAGAAGAGCGTGACGCGAGCGATGATGATGCTGGGACTGTGCTTGCCGCTGACGGGCTGGGCGGCCGAGCCCGCCGCCTCGGGCTGGCAGCTGACCCCTTTCCTGGGTTACAGCTCGTCCATCGACTTCGAGGCCATGGATGAACCCGCTCCCACGCCGCACTCGACCGGCATCGACTCACTGCAAGGGGAGAGCTCGGGCAACTGGGGCCTCTTCATCAGCCGGGAGGTGGATGATCCCGGCATGGTGGAGCTGCTCTACAGCCATCAGTCCACCCCCATCTCCCCGGATCAGCCGGACAGGCTGACGGTGGATACCCTGCACTTCGCCGGGGCACTGACCCTCTCGGACAACCTGATGGCACCCTATCTCGGCGCCGGGATCGGGGTGACCCGCTTCGATGCCTATGACAGCGAGACGGCCCCCTCCATGTCCCTGGCGCTCGGGGTGCAGCCGCGCCTGGGGCAACATCTGGCGCTGCGGGCCGAGGTGCGCGGCTACGGCTCCCTGCTCAACGACGACAGCGCGTTTCTCTGCAACCCCGAGGTCTGCGCCTTCCGGGTGCGGGGGGATCTGCTCACCCAGTGGCAGGCCAATATCGGCTTGACCCTGAGGTTCTGAGCCCGCGCTTTGGGCCGGTTTATAGGATGCCGAAGGTGAGACGGCTCTGGGGCTCATTGACGTCAAATACCCTGTCGTGCACCGCGCTAGCACCCACCCGCTGCTCGCATCCCTTGGCTCATGCAGGCTCGCTGGCTGCAGAGGCCTGCACGAGCGGCCTCAGCGGGCCCGCAGCAGCCAGCCGCTGATCCGGTTTGTCGCCAGCAGTCGGCAGGCGAGCAGGGAGAGCACCAGCAGCACCGGCACCTTCACCAGCTCCCACCACAGCAGCTTGCCCTGCGGGCCGAACACCATCAGCCAGACCACCAGCATCATGTGCAGGCAGTAGAGACCCAGCACTTTGGGGGCCTGGCGCTCCAGCCAGCTGCCCCTGCCCCAGTTTGGGTTGGCCAGCAGCAGGCCGAACAGGCCGAGCGCCCAGGGCAGGGAGCCCAGCAGAAAGTCGTGACGGTTGAGGGGCACGGCGGCGAAACGCAGCAGGCCCGCGGCCTCCAGGGCATAGAGCCCCATCCCCGCCACCATCAGCAGGGCGCTGCGCCTGGCATCCGGCTGCCAGCCACGCAGGCGCAGCTCGGCGCCTAGGGCCACGAACAGCAGGGAGAAGAAGGGGCCGTTGCGGGTCAGCAGGGCCCACTCGCCCCCTAGCAGCGGGCCATAGGAGCCGCCGATCAGGGCCAGCCCGTAGAGCAGGGCGCCCGCCACCAGAGCCAGTCGGGGCAGCCTGACTCGCCAGCAGAGGGCCAGCAGCAGGACGGCCAGCATCAGGGCGGGCAGGAACCAGAGGTGGATCATGCCACCCACCCACCAGGCGTTGAGAGGATCCCCCAGCTGCATCTGCCACTGGCCCGCCATGCTGGTCAGATAGCCTTCCGTCATGGCCGCGACCGGGTTGAAGGGCACCAGTAGATAGAGCAGGCTCCAGGCCAGCCAGAGCCCTAGCAGGGGGCGGCAGTAGCGCAGCGCCACCGCCATCGGCTTGCCTGCGGCGAGGGCGGGTTGCAGGAAGTAGCCGGCGCAGAGGAAGAAGAGCGGCACCGCGAAGCGGCACAGCTGGTTGATGATGGCCCCGAGCCAGAGGTAGGGGGTGCCGTCCCAGAGAGTGGGATCGAACGGATTGCTGAAGGGGGAGAGGTGAATGGTCATCACGGCCAGGATGGCCAGGACTCGCCCGCACTCGATGCTGGAGATGCGCATGATGGTTTCCGACGGCTGAAACCCGGCACCCTAGCAGCCGGGCACATGCCTCTTCCAGCCGGGGGGTCGTCAACTGTGACCCCCATCGGTGGCCGGTTACCCTTTGTTACCCGGGGGATGGGCAGGGTTACCCCGGGTGGGAGGCGGATCCCGTTTTGGTGTCGGTAAAAGCCCTAGAGCAGGGCGACCAGCACTGTCGCGACGGCGCCCGTCAGCAGCAGGGCGATGCCGCGGCCAGCCGGGCCGTGCAGCTTGTTCCACATCAGCAAACTGGTGAGGGCCAGCAGCAGCATGGAGAGGGCCGCGAGATCGCCGACCAGTTGCCAGGAGAGGCCAGTGCCCATGCCGCGATGCAGCCGGTTGAGGCTGGCGGCGACGTTGGCCCGCTGCAGCTCGGTCTGCACCAGCAGGGTACCCTCCACATAACTGGCGGCCAGGCTCTGGCGGAGGGTGACGCCGCGCAGCTCCCAGCGAGCCGGCAGGGTGAGGGGGCCTGTGGGGGTGGGCAGGGTCCGGGCCGGGGTGATGCTGATCCGCCCCTCCTCCAAGCCCTCGGGGTAACGCTGTTGCAGCAGGGCTTTCAGTGCGTCAGGGCTCGCCAGCGGCGTGGTCAGCGCTATCTCCTCGCTCGACTTTTCGGTGTGGGGGCCGGGCAGGGGCAGCACGGCCCTGTGCTGGAGCCAGAGGCCGGTCAGGCCGTAGAGCAGCATCAGGGTGAGGGTGGCAAAGCCCGCCCAGGCGTGGATGCGGCGCACCCACTTGTTGTTGTGAAGGGGGAGTCTTTTGGGTTTCATCATGGTGGCGCGTCATAAAAAAACTGGCCAGCAGAGGCTGGCCAGTTTGGCTGTGGGCAGGAGGATCAGAAGCGGTAGGCGGCGGTGAGATTCAGCTGACGGGGGCTGCCCGGCATGATCTGGGCCGCGCTGGTGGCGCTGACGAAGTAGTCGTGGTCGGTCAGGTTCTCCACGCTGAGCTGGGCATCCCAGTGCTGCCAGCGGTAGCCGGCGCGGGCGTCATAGCGGGCGTAGCCCGGCAGCACTGTGGTGTTGGCGTTGTCGGCGAAGCGATCCCCCACCGCCGTCACCCCGGTTTCCCCATACCAGCCCTGCTTGCCGCTCTGGTAGCCGGCGAACAGCTGGCCGTTCTCGCGGGAGACGTTCATCGGCCGCTTGCCCTGCAGATCCGCATCCGCCTTGACCTGCTCCGCATCCTGGATGGCGATGCCGCCGTGCAGGTAGAAGGCGTCGGTGAGCTGGGCGCGGGCGCTCAGCTCTATGCCGTCGGTGCGCTGCAGGCCGGTGAGGAGCACCTTGGTGGGAGCCAGCGGATCCTTGCTGCGCTTGTTGTACATCTCCAGCCGGTAGAGGGAGAGGGTGGTGGCCAGGCGGCCGTTCAGCCAGTCGCTCTTCACGCCCCCCTCGTAGAGCCGGGTGTGCTGGGGATCCAGGTTGTTGTTCTTGTCCCCCGGAGTGATGCCGATCAGCTCACCGCCGACCGGGGTGAAGGTCTTGCTGTAGGAGGTGTAGAAGGCGTGCTCCTCGATGGGGTTCCACACCAGGCCCAGACGGGGGCTCAGGCTGGTGACCGAGAGGGTCTCCTCCTTGTCGAGGTCGTTGCGGCGGCTGGTGACGATGAACGCGTCCCGGCGCAGGCCGCCGAGCAGGTGCCAGTCCCCCAGGCTGAGCTGATCCTGCACATAGAGGCCGTAGCCACGCACCCTGTGTCTGGCGTCGCTGGAGAGCTTCATGGCACCGTTGTAGCTGGGCAGTGAACCCGGATCGTACAGGTTGCCCGGGGGGATAGCGGTAGCGTTCTGATAGAGCTTGGGGGTGCGCTCCTGCCAGCTCTGCTCCAGGCCCACCAGCAGGCGATGCTCGACGGGACCGGTCTGCAACTGGCCTTCCGCTTCCGTGTTGCTGGTCAGGTTGTTGGCCTTGAGATCCTGCTGCCAGCGGGCGCGGGTCACCTGGTCGCCCTTGACGCTGGTGACATAGGTGTTGTCGAACTGGCTGTCGAGGCTGGTGTAGCCGAGCTGCTGGCGCAGTTGCCACTGCTCGTTCAGATCCCAGGTGAGCTGGGAGCGGGTGGACTGGGCCACGTCATCGATGAAGTCGCGGCTGGTGTCGCTGTAGACGATCTCGATGGGGACATCGGCCGGGCGACCGTTGACCCCGGGGATGCCGCGATCCGGGGTGCGATCGCTGCCGTTGCGCTCGTACTGCACCAGCCAGTTCAGCTTGTCGGTGATCTCCCAGTTGGCGGACGGGGCCAGCAGGGTGCGCTTGCTGGTCACGCCGTCGCGAAAACTCTCCTTGTCCTCCTGGGCCAGGTTGAGGCGCAGCTGCACCCGCTCGCCTGCCTCGGCATTGAGATCCGCGGCGAGGCGCTGGCTGTCGAAGCTGCCGACCCGGGCGGTGACGCTGGAGGCCTGGCCCCGTTGCGGCTTCTTGCTGACCCGGTTGACTATGCCCCCGGTGCTGCCACGGCCGTAGAGCACGGCGGCCGGCCCCTTGAGCACCTCGACCCGCTCTATGTTGCCAAGGTCGCGGGTGTACTGCATGTCGTCCCGCAGACCGTCGAGGTAGAAGTCGTTGCTGGCATTGAAGCCGCGGATGTTGACGCCGTCGAAGCGGGTGTCGCCGCTGGCGTTGACCCCGGGGATGCCGCTCAGGGCCTCGCTCAGGGTCGGTTGGCCGTAGGCGGTCAGCTCGCTGGCGGAGACGCTCTCTATGGTCTGGGGCACCAGCTTGGCCGGGGTGCTGGTGCGGGTGGCGGTGGCCACCTCTTCGTGCTGGCTGCGTTTGCCGACCACAGTGAGGGTCTCGTCTTCGGCCTGGGCGCTGGCGCAAAGGGACAGCAAGGCGACGCCCAGCAGGGCGCGCGGGGGGTTGGGGTTATGCATCTGCGTGTGACTCTTCTAATCGACCTGTTGGCCTGAACTTATTGATTTATTAGTAATTATTAAAATGCTCCCGATGCGGGAGGGCGCTAATGATATTTATTTTCATTTGGCTGGCAAGGCAAAGATGCAAAAAGCCCACACCTACGACCAGTTTTGCGGTCAGTTGAGGCTCATTGCTCTGATGCAACGCATCGGATGAGTCTTGGTTGTGGCAAAGGGCTGGTTTACCATCCGGGTTCGGTGGCACCGATGCCGCCCCAGGGAAACAGGAAACGGAACATGGAAGAGATCATCAGGGCAGACCTTCATAACCGGCAGCACGGCGAGGCGCTGGTCTATCTGCTCAACGAATACGCGAAAGACGAGATGGGCGGGGGCAGCCCCCTCGCCGATGAGGTGAAGGCCAATCTGGCGCAGGCCCTGGCGGCGAGAAGCGGTGCCCATGTGTTGCTGGCCTGGGTCGATGGGCAGCCGGCCGGGGTGGCCACCTGCTTCGAGGGCTTCTCGACCTTCGCCTGCCGGCCCCTGCTCAACCTCCACGACCTTGCGGTGCACCCGGATCATCGCGGGCGCGGCCTCGGCAAACGGCTGCTGGCACAGGTGGAGCGGCTCGCCCGGGAGCTCGACTGCTGCAAGCTGACCCTGGAGGTGCTGGAGGGCAACAGGGTGGCCCAGGCCGCCTACCTGGCCAGCGGTTTCGAGGGTTATGAGCTGAACTCGCAGGTGGGTCGGGCCCTGTTCTGGCAGAAGAAACTCTAGCCTCTGTGGCTCAGCCCCCCAGCGGGAGGGGAGAATGAAAAACGGCGCGCAGAGGGATCTGCGCGCCGTTTTGTCTGGGGCCGGTGTTAGAAGTCGTAACGGGCCGCCAGCTGGAAGTCATCCTTGGTGTTCAGCTTGCCGCTGTCATTGCTGTCCAGGTTGTTGATGCGGTACTCGCCGATGACCCTCAGGTTTTTGTTGAACTTGTACTGGGCACCCAGGGTGTAGTAGTCGATGGAGTCGTAGTCGCTCTTGCCGCTCTGCTCCACCTTCTGCTTGTTCCACAGGGCCATCAGGCCGAAGCCGCTCTCGAAGTTGTAACCCAGGGCCCCTTCCCAGCCGGTGTGATCCTTGCCGGTGGCCAGGAAGTCGCTGCCGTCTGCGTAGCTCAGGGCGGCATAGACGGCCTTGTTGTCGTACTTGGCGGAGAGCAGCCACAGCTTGGCATCCTCTTCACCGCTCTTGTCGCGGATACCCACGTTGTAGGCGGTACCCAGGGCCAGGTTGAACGGGAAGGTGTAGGCCAGGGCGGCACCGTAGGCGGCATCGCTGTCCTTGCTGGTGGTCTCTTCGGTGTCACCGCCGTCGAACTTGTAGCTGGTATCGACCTGGAAGCCGTTGAACAGGCCGGAGTATTTCAGCACAGAGCCGGCACGGTTGGTGGCGAAGGTGTCGGTCTTGGCGCCCAGGGCGTCGTTGCCGTAGCCGTCGGAGAGGGAGACGTCGGTCCAGTCGGCCAGCAGGCCGGGGGCGCCCTTCTGGCGACCGAAGGTGACATTGCCCCAGTCGGCACCCACCCCGGCGAAGGCCAGGCGGGTACGCATGTTGTCGGAGTTCTCGCTGACGGTCTTCTCGCTGTCATTGACGTAGATCTGCAATTCGTACTGGGCCAGGGCCTTGAGACCCGGGTTGATCTCGCTCTCTACCTTGGCGCCCAGGCGGACGAACTGGTTGGCACCCTGCTTGTCGCTGTATTCGTTCTTGATGTCGCCATTGGCATCCAGCTCCTTCTTCTCGCCGAAGAACTGGCCGGCGTAGATGCGGCCATAGAGATCGAGCAGAGTGGAGTCATTTTTATAGACTTCGACGGCTTGAGCCTGGAAGGCGGCGGTGAGAGCCAATGCTACTACTGTCAGCTTTTTCATCATGATCCCTTGTGTTGCAAGCTTCTGTTTTAAAAGACGGGGCCATGCTAGAAGTGACAGATGACAGCGGGGTGACCGGGGTGTGAACAAGCCGTGGCGGTTTCATGTCAGCGGGATGAAAACCGGGATTTATGTGGCTGGTCGCCACTTTTGCGCGCAAAGGTTTGCCCTTGTGGTAGAATGCCG
Source organism: Aeromonas sp. OTU364 (assembly GCF_038440395.1). Taxonomy (NCBI): domain Bacteria; kingdom Pseudomonadati; phylum Pseudomonadota; class Gammaproteobacteria; order Aeromonadales; family Aeromonadaceae; genus Aeromonas; species Aeromonas sp. OTU364. The sequence continues at coordinate 29,169 of NZ_JASATR010000009.1, read as the reverse complement.
CCCGTTTTCGAGCTCCTAAGGTTGGATATGCGATGAGACGTGAACTGGCAATCGAATTTTCCCGAGTGACGGAAGCGGCTGCACTGGCTGGCTACAAGTGGCTCGGACGTGGTGACAAGAATATCGCCGATGGCGCGGCCGTTGCGGCCATGCGTCACATCCTCAATCAGATCCAGATCGATGGCGAGATTGTGATAGGCGAGGGGGAGATCGACGAAGCCCCCATGCTCTACATCGGCGAGAAGGTGGGCACGGGTCAGGGCGACGCCGTGGACATCGCGGTCGACCCCATAGAGGGCACCCGCATGACCGCCATGGGGCAGTCCAATGCCCTGGCCGTGCTGGCCGTCGGCGACAAGGGCTCCTTCCTCAAGGCCCCCGACATGTACATGGAGAAGCTGATCGTGGGCCCGGGTGCCAAGGGCGCCATCGATCTCGATCAGGCCCTGGAGCTGAACCTCAAGGCCGTCGCCAAGGCGCTCGGCAAGCCCCTCTCCCGCCTGACCGTCATCACCCTGGCCAAGCCGCGTCATGACAAGGCGATCAAGGAGATGCAGGGGCTGGGCGTGCGGGTGTTCGCCATCCCCGACGGGGACGTGGCCGCCTCCATCCTCACCTGTCTGCCTGACAGCGAAGTGGACATGCTCTATGGCATCGGCGGCGCTCCGGAAGGGGTGATCTCGGCGGCGGTGATCCGCGCCCTGGACGGCGACATGCAGGCGCGCCTGGTGCCCCGTCACCAGGTCAAGGGGGACAGCCCCGAGGTGCGTGCCCTGGGCGAGCAGGAGATTGCCCGTTGCCAGGAGCTCGGCATCGACGTGAGCAAGGTGCTCAAGCTGGAAGATCTGGCCAAGAATGACAACGTCATCTTCTCGGCCACCGGCATCACCAAGGGTGATCTGCTGGAAGGCATCACCAGCAATGGCGTCATGGCGACCACGGAGACCCTGCTGATCCGCGGCAAGTCACGCACCATCCGCCGCATCAAGTCGATTCACTTCCTGGATCGCAAGGACAGCGTGGTGCGCGACATCATTCTCTGATGAGAGTGGGTTGAACCTGCTGCAAGATGAAAAGCCCGACCGCTGCTGCCGTCGGGCTTTTTGTTGCCCTGCGTCCGGGTCTGGACTATTTAGCGGGACAGGGCGGATAAGGCTAAGGGGAATCGGGGCCCTTTGATAGACTGCTTCGCCATGCACAGGAATGCATCATATGGAATGTCGTCAAGGTTGCGGTGCCTGCTGCACAGCCCCCAGTATCAGCAGTGCCATCCCCGGCATGCCGGAGGGCAAGCCGGCCGGCGTTCCCTGTGTTCAGCTCGACCAGTGGCTGGGCTGCAAGATCTTCGGCCAGCCCGAGCGTCCTGCGGTGTGCAGCAGCTTTCGGCCCATGCAGGACGTGTGCGGCTCACACCGCCAGGAGGCCGTCTGGCTTATCGGCGAGATGGAGCGGCTGACTGCCTGAGGCGAGGTGGTGGCTCGTCCGATGATGTGGCGATGTCCGCAACGACATCACCTTGTCCGATTACGCCGCTGCGCGGCTAATCGAACCTACATGGCCAATCAAGCCTCCACATCCAGCCGTTCTCGTAGGTTCGAATAGCGAAGCGTATTCGAACGATCGCGAAACGTGGAGAAACCCGGAATAGAAAAAGGCCGCAATTGCGGCCTTTTTTTGTCTCCCGTGACGGGGAAGGTCAGACGTCGGCCAGTTGCAGGGCCTGACGATAGTACTCGTTGGCCTTGTTGGTGAGACGGCGCTTGTCCATCACCTGCCCGAGGGCATGGTAGAGGGCGGCATCCGGCCGCTTCGCCACTTCCTGCTCCAGCAGGTGCTGGGCCTCGTCCAGCTGGCCGGCCAGCAGGTAGACTCGCGCCAGTGCCGCCTCGGCGCCCGGCTGATCCTGGATCTTCTTGAGCAGGGTCAGCATGGGCTGATAGTCATCCAGCCTGAGCTTGGGCAGGCGGGCGAACAGCTCGGGGGAGGGATCCTTGCGCAGGGCCTCCAGCCAGAGGTCGGCCGCCTCGCTGTCGGCACCGAGCCGGCGCAGACGATCCCCGTAGCTGGCCAGCAGTGCGGGGTCCTGACGCAGCTTGCGGGGCAGCGCCTGCCACACCGGGCGCAGGGTCTCGAGGGCGCCGCTGGCGGCCTCGAGACGGCCAATCCAGGCCTGGTGCAGCAGCGCCTCTTCCTGCTGGGCGGTCAACTTGCCCACCTTGCGCAGGGCCGGGGCGAGATCGATGAGGGCCGCCCAGTCTTCCCGGGCCAGATAGACCTGGCGCAGCTGATCCAGCACCATGGGATGGCGCGGGTGCAGGGCGTAGACGGACTCGAGCCGACCGAGGGCACTGTCGTACTGGCCCTGCTCTATCTGCAGCTGGGTCTGGATCAGGGTCAATGCCAGCTCGGCCTTGGGGTTCTCCTCCTGCGCCTTTTGCAGGTAGTGATCCCGGCGCACGTCATCGCCTCTGGCCTGGGCCACCTTGGCGGCACTCAGATAGTTGAGCAGCGGGGTGTCGCTGTTGTCGGCCCCCTTGATCAGCAGCTTCTCGGCCTGGTTGTAGTGCCCCTCGGCCATGGCCAGGGTGGCATTCACCGTTTGCAGGTTCGCCTTGCGGCGACGGCGCGAGCCGAACCAGCCCTGGGTCTTGCGGCGCAGGCCGAAGACCCGGCCCAGCACCCACTCGACGATGAGCAGGGCACCGTAGAAGAGCACCGCCAGGATCACGGCGCTGGTGACCGAAGACTCCACCGTGTAGTTGCCGAGCGAGATGAGCACATAGCCCTTGTTGCCGGACGCTTCGGGGCCGAAGATCAGGCCCGCGACCATCACGGCCACCACGACGATCAGACGAATCATGGTCTCCTCCTCAGTTGCCGGCCAGGATGCGTTGCAGGCGCTCGGTCAGCACCTGTTCCAGCATGGCCTGGGTCTTGAACTGATCCGGGTAGTCAAACTGGATCTGCTCGTCTTTGAGCTTGTCGAGCTCGGACTGCATGTACTGGGTCGCGCTGTTGTCGGTATCGAAGTACTGGGTCAGCCAGCGCTGGGCCTTCTCCAGGCTGTCGGTATAGAGCGCCTGCTGCTCGCGATAGACGGCGAGCTGGGCCTGCAACAGCTTGGTCTTGAGGTTCTCCCGCAGGAAGATCTCCTGCTGCGGTGAGAGCAGGGCCTCCACGGCCCCGTCGCGGCGACGTATGGTGATGAAGTTCTCGGTGAACTTGACCCAGTTCTTCTTGAGATTGCTCTCCCACTCGTCCGGATTGGTGCTGACCGCCTGATCCGGCTCGGCCTTGGCTTGTGGCATGCTCACGGTGGAGAGGGGCAGCAGCTCTATCTGGTCCGACAGCGCGGCCAGCTTCAGGGTCAAGCCTTCGCGATCGACCCGCGGCATCCCCTTGAGCTTGGTTATGTCTTCCGCCAGCGCCTTGCGAATGGGCATCAGGCTGGGGTCGTTGAGCGCCTTGATCCGCTCGTCGGCGTTGCCGAGCAATGTGATGGCGGAGACGATGTCGTGTTCCAGCCACAGCTTGCGGCCCGCCATGCGTACCAGGTATTCGGATTCGGCCAGCATCCAGTCGTTGGGGCGCTTGTCGTCGAGATCCAGCACCTTGTGCTGCAGGGCGTCCAGCGCCTCCTGCTGCTGTTGCTGGTTCTTGCCGAGGGCGCTGAACTGTTCGGCATCCTTGCTGTTGTTCTGCTCCAGCTTGCCCATGGCCTCGGCCAGCTGCAGCTTGAGGGCGCCGAGTTCGGCCTGCTGGGCGACGGCATTCTGGTGGCCGTGCAGATAGAGGCCGCCGGTCAGCCCCAGGGCCAGCAGGATGGCAACGCCACCGAGGACGACGCCGGCGCCGCCCTTCTTGTTGCCGACGGCCTTGTGCTCGGGCTTGTTGTTGTCGGCCCCGGGGGCCGCAGCACTCGGCTGGACTTCTTGCTGTTCAGTCATTCCATCTTCCTCAGTTCCAGGGCGGCCACCAGAGCCTGGTTGGATGCACCTTGGGCAATCACGATACGGGTAAAACCAGCTCCCTCGGCCATCTCGGCCACCCGGGGACTGGGCACCACCAGCAGGCGGTCATAAAGCCAGGGTCGCTGCGGGCCGGGCACCAGGGCCAGCAACCGCTGCAAGAGTTCACCACTGGTGATGAGCAGGCTGTCGAGGCCGGCTGCCTGCCAGTGGCGGGTCAATGCGTCCCCGTCGAGCTCGGGGTAGTGGCGCTCGTAGGTGGCACAATAGTGCACCAGTGCGCCGCGTGAGGCCAGTGTCCGGGCGATGAGATCCCGCCCGTCGTTGCCGCGCAGGATCAGCACCCGCTTGCCGCTCACCCCTTGCAGGGGCGGCAGGGCCAGCAGGCCTTCACTGCGGGGATCGGTCGGGCAGAGGGCCTGGACACCCACCTCGCTGAAGGCATCCGCGCTCGCCTGACCGACCGCAAAGTAGTCAATATGTGGCCAGGTCAGACCAGTTTGCAACAGAAAATGATGAGCAAATTTAACGGCATGGGCGCTGACGGCGATGATGATGTCCGTTTGGGGCAGCTGTTCGGGCAGGCGGGGGAGTTCACTGCCCGGCCGGGTTTCCAGCAGCGGGCAGCACAGTGGTGCATGGCCCTGCTGGCGCAGCAACTGCACCAGCAGGGTGGCCTGGGCGGCCGGGCGCACCACCAGCGGGACCATCAGGCGGCGCTCCGGGCACATGACCATGAACCGGTCCGCGCTGCACTCATGCCCGGTAGACCTCGGCCAGAATGGCGTCGGCGCCGGCGGCCAGCAGACGCTGGGCCAGGGCGTGGCCCAGTGCCTCGCCGTCCGCCAGCGGACCGCGGATCTCGTCCCGGATCACCCGGGTGCCATCCGGGCTGCCCACCAGGCCGCGCAGCCAGACCTCGTCCCCCTGCACCAGGGCATAGGCACCGATAGGCACCTGACAGCCCCCTTGCAGGGCGCGGTTCATGGCGCGCTCGGTCAGCACCCGGATTCGGGTTTCGGCGTGTTCCAGCGGCGCCAGCAGGGCGTGCAGCTCAACATCGTCCTGGCGGCATTCGATGCCGACGGCTCCCTGGCCGTTGGCGGGCAGGCTCTGCTCCGGCTCGAGGAAGGCGGTGATGCGGTGGGCCATCTCCAGCCGTTTCAGGCCGGCGGCGGCGAGTATGATGGCGTCGTACTCACCGGCATCCAGCTTGGCGAGGCGGGTGTTGACGTTGCCGCGCAGGTCGCGGATCACCAGATCCGGGCGGGCGGCCCGCAGCTGGCACTGGCGGCGCAGGCTGGAGGTACCGACCACGGCCCCCTGGGGCAGCTCGTCTATCTGCTTGAAACGGTTGGAGACGAAGGCATCGCGCGGGTCTTCGCGCTCGCAGATGGTGTGCAGGCCGAGCCCCTCGGGGAACTCCACCGGCACGTCCTTCATGGAGTGGACGGCGATGTCGGCCCGCCCTTCCAGCATGGCAGTCTCCAGCTCCTTGACGAAGAGCCCCTTGCCGCCGACCTTGGCCAGCGGCGTATCCAGGATCTTGTCACCCTGGGTGCTCATGGGGACCAGTTCGACTCGCAGATCGGGATAGAGGGCTTCCAGCCGATCTTTTACAAAGTTGGCCTGCCACAGGGCCAGTGGGCTCTTGCGAGTGGCAATTCTCAGGGTTCGGGCTGCCATATCAATCAGTTGTTTCATCTTTAGTGAGGAAAACGATCTTACCACCCTTTGCATGGGCTTTCATGGCGCAGCCGGCAAAAGCGGGGCCAAGCTCAAAAAGGGTCGCTGAAATTAATTTTCATTCGCTCATTATATGATGGCAACTAATTGAAAATATTATTTTTTATTGCTTTCCATTGATACCGTTACGGGGCGTGCCAGAAATAATCCGGTGATTGTGTGCGGGCTTGTTTACCACTGCTGTTTGCATTGTTAACATGATCACACTTTTTTGACGTCTCCCCGTTTTGGTGCGTCATTTCTCTTCCCCATAGGTAGGGCATTGCTGGTAAAACTCGACACGCTGGTGGCGCGCTACGACGAGCTGAATCGTCTCAAGACGCAACGAGCGTTGGATCTCATGAGTCGCTATGGGCAGCAGGTCTTCCAACTGCTGCCTGTCATGCTGCACTTCAATCATCCCCTTCTGCCCGGTTATGTGGCAGGGGACGTGCCTCATGGTATCTGGAGTTTCGTCGCCAACGAGGCCCAGCAGGCCTTCATCCAGGATCTGTGCCAGAACGCCAACTGTCAGGGCGGCCTCAGCACCCACGATAAGTCGATCCAGGGCCTCTACTCCATGGGCAGCACCTCCTCCATCGGTCAGTGCTGCCACTCGGATCTCGACATCTGGGTCTGTCACGTGGCCGGCTTGTCCCAGGAACGCCTCGCCCTGCTGGAGCAGAAGTGCCAGCACCTCTCCCTGTGGGCCGAGCAGCGCGGGGTCGATCTCAACTTCTTCCTGATCCCCGAAGACAAGTTCCGCCAGCGCAACGATGCCCAGATGCAGGGGGAGAGCTGCGGCAGCGCCCAGCACCTGCTGCTGCTCGACGAGTTCTATCGCAGTGCCATGCACATCGCGGGCAAGCGGCTGCTCTGGTATCTGGTGCCGGCTGAATACGACGATCACTACGACGACTACGTCAACGGCCTGTTCGCCCACGGCAAGTTGAGCCAGGATGACTGGCTCGACCTCGGGGGCTTCGACCGTATCCCCGCCGAGGAGTACTTCGGCTCAGCCCTGTGGCAGCTCTACAAGGGCATAGATTCCCCCTACAAGGCGGTGCTCAAGTCGGTGCTGATGGAGGCTTACTCCCACGAGTATCCCAACACCCGGCTGCTGTCGGTGACCAGCCGCGACTGGTTCCAGCACAACGAGGGGATGCACTACCGGCTCGACAACTACTGCCTGATGCTGGACAAGGTGACCAACTACCTGAAATCCATCGGCGACATGCAGCGCCTGGATCTGGTGCGCCGCTGCTTCTATCTCAAGGTGTGCGACGGTCTGAGCCATCCGAAGGAGGATCACTCCCCGGACTGGCGCCGGGAGCAGATGGCCCAGCTGGTGGCCTACTGGGGCTGGAGTCCGGAGCGGCTGCATCACCTGGATCATCGCCAGGAGTGGAAGGTCGAGGACGTCAAGGTGGCCTACGCCGAGTTGCTGGAGGCCCTGATGCAGAGCTACCGCAACCTCATCCAGTTCGCCCGGCGCAACAACATCAGCGAGTCCATCAACCCGGAAGACATCGGCATACTGTCGCGCAAGCTCTATGCCGCCTTCGAGAGCCTGCCGGGCAAGGTGCAGCGCATCAACCTCAAGATAGCGCCGGATCTCGGCGAACCGGATCTCAGCCTGGTACAGGTGCCCCACGGCCGCCTGAATCGCGCCGGCTGGTATCTCTACAAGCATTCCCTCGAGCCCGCCGACATCATAGGTCGGGCGCCGCTCGAATATAACGGCTACATCAGCAAGCTGGTGGCCTGGGCCTACTTCAACGGCCTGCTGACGCCCCAGTCCAGGGTGCACCTGTTCAATCAGGGCTCGGATCTGCACATCGACAACCTGCACCAGTTCTGCCGCGATCTCTCTGGGACCTTCCCGGTCAAGTACCCCCGCGCCACCAACCTGGCCCTGAGCCGCCCCTGCGAGATCCACCAGCTCTCCATCTTCCTGAACCTGGAGACGGATCCGTCCAGCCACTGGGTGGGCCAGGTGATCGAGTTCGACGCCAATGCCGCGGATGTCTTCTCCTTCGGCCGCAACCAGGAGTGTCTGGTGGGATCCGTGGACCTCGTCTATCGCAACTCCTGGAGCGAGATCCGCACCCTGCACTTCCAGGGGGAGGAGGCGGTGGTGGATGCCCTCACCACCATACTCGGCAAGATGCACCAGGATGCCGCCGCCCCCGAGAAGATAGAGGTGTTCTGCTACAGCCAGCACTTCCGCTCCCTGGTGCGCGCCCGCTTTCAGCAGCTGGTGGCCGAGTGCATCGAGCTGCGTCTGGCCCGGGACAAGCAGCAGCTGGTCAAGACGCTGGCGCTGGGGAAAGAGAAGTACGGCATCTTCTTCGAGCGGCGCGGGGTCTCGGTGAAGAAGCTGGAAAACGCCATCGACTTCTATCGCCACATCTCCCACAACAAGCTGGATCACCTGCCGCTGCGGCTCGACAAGACCCACAGCCAGCACCTGCCCGGCATAGTCGACGCCTACGCCAGCGAAGGGCTGGTGCAGTTCTTCTTCGATACCCGGGATGCGGGCACCAACATCTATATCCTGGACGAGGCGAACCGGGTGGAGATCTACCAGCACTTCGCCGGCAACAAGGACGAGCTGGTGCAGGGGGTGAACCGCTTCTACACCTCGGGCCACGAGCGATTCAGCAATGCGGGCCAGTTCAGCAACTTCAACCTGCCCCAGTATTACGAGATCGTGCAGATGGGCGACAAGCTGGAGGTGATCCCCTACCGCAGCCAGAGCCCGCAGCGGGACAATCCGGGGGCGGCCCGGGAAGTCGGGTGAGGGAAGCGGGATGATGTGCCGGTCTAGCGCCGGAAGGGATGAAAACAAACGGCCTGCATGATGCAGGCCGTTGTCCTATCTGTGGTGCTGCATCAGGGGTCGAGGCGGGCCAGCAACCAGCGACGGATGTCGGCGAGCTGGGGCCGGCAGATCTCGTGGCGCATGGGGTATTCGTGCCACTCGAGGCTGAGGCCTGCCGCCTCCAGCCGGTTCTTGGCGTCCCAGCCCATGGAGAGGCTCACCACGTCATCATAGATGCCGTGCATGTAGCAGATGGGCAGGGCGCGGGCGGCCTCGCTCATCTCCTCGACCAGTTGCTCGGGGGCCGCCAGATAGGTGGACATGCAGAGCAGGCCCGCCAGTGGCACCGGATGGCGCAGGGCGGTGAAGGAGGCGATGACGCCCCCCTGGGAGAAGCCGGCCAGCACTATGTTGCCCGGGGCGAAGCCCTCGGCTACCAGCCGATCCAGCAGGGCGGCGATACGATCGGCGGACTCGCGCACATGGGACTCCACGGCGCGATCCGCCGGATCCTCGAAGCTCTTGATGTCGTACCAGCCGCGCATCTTGTAGCCCATGTTGATGGTGATGGGCCGCTCGGGCGCATCGGGCAGCAGGTGGCGGACCGGCAGGGTGGCGGGCAGCGCCAGGGCATCCACCAGGGGCGCGAGCCCGGCGCCGGAATCCCCCAGCCCGTGCAGCCAGATCACCGCGTGACGGGCGCCCTGGGGATGCAGATCCATCATGGAGGGCTCAGCCATCATGGGAACCGGACGGGCTCGCCCGCCTGGGTGGTGCAGGCCCGGGTCAGCAGGGCCTTGAGCTCGTCGCCGAAGCGGTTGTCGATCCAGCTGTCACCGCGCAGCTCGAAGTGGAAGCCGTTCTCCCGGGTGGCGACCCAGATCTGGTGCAGGGGCTCCTGCTTGTTGATGATGACCTTGGTCTTGTTCTCGAAGCTCAAGGTCAGCACACCGCCGGCCCGCTCGCAGTCGATATCCGGATACCCCTCGTCGATAACGTCTTCCACATACTGGAAAAAGGCGTCGGTCAGGGCGTGATACTCGTGATCCTTCATCGGTTTATCCTGTTGCTTTTAACAATGTGAGTGCGATTATAGAGGGCCAAAAATTTTTTCGCAGCGAACCATTATGATTACCCAGTTCACCAAGTGCCTGTTTGCCGCGTCGCTGTCGTTCGGGTTGGCCGCCTGCGGCCTGACGGGGCCGCTCTACATGCCACCGGCCGAGCAACCCGTCTCCACTGAGCAAGCACCGGCACAGCCCAAGACAGAGAGTACACCGCAAGCCGCCTCGCCTGCGACCGCCAAACCGGCCTCCGAGGCCGCGCCGCAATAATCTAGGAAGGAACCGCCCCCTTGGATCACTTTAACTACGACGCCGACGGCCAGCTTCAGGCCGAGCAGCTTCCCCTGCAACAGCTCGCCGACCAGTACGGTACCCCGCTGTATGTCTACTCTCGCGCCACCCTGGAGCGCCACTGGCACGCCTTCGATCAGGCGGCGGGCGACATTCCCCATCTGATCTGCTACGCGGTCAAGGCGAACTCCAACCTGGCGCTGCTCAATCTGCTGGCACGCCTTGGTTCGGGCTTTGACATCGTCTCCGGCGGCGAGCTGTCCCGGGTGCTGGCGGCGGGCGGTGATCCGGCCAAGGTGGTCTTCTCCGGCGTCGCCAAGAGCGAAGCCGAGATGCGCCTCGCGCTGGAGAAAGAGATCCTCTGCTTCAACCTGGAGTCGGAAGCCGAGCTGGAGCGCCTGAACCGGGTCGCTGGCAGCATGGGCAAGAAGGCGCGGGTCTCGGTGCGGGTCAACCCGGACATAGACGCCGGCACCCACCCCTATATCTCCACCGGCCTCAAGCAGAACAAGTTCGGCATCCCCATCGAGCAGGCGCCCGCCATCTACCGCAAGGCGGCGGCCATGGCCCATATCGAGATCAAGGGGGTGGATTGCCATATCGGCTCCCAGCTCACCGAGCTCAATCCCTTTATGGAGGCGGCGGACAAGCTGCTGAAGCTGATCGACGATCTGGCGGTGGAAGGCATCCATATCCATCACCTGGACGTGGGCGGGGGTCTCGGGGTCAACTATGGCGCCGAGCAGCCGCCGCATCCGACCGAGTACGCCGAGGCGCTCAAGCAGAAGCTGGCGGGCCGGGATCTGACCCTGCTGTTCGAGCCGGGCCGTGCCATCGTCGCCAATGCCGGGGTGCTGCTGACCCGGGTCGAGTTCCTGAAGCCCGGCGAGACCCGCAACTTCGCGCTGATCGACGCCGGCATGAACGATCTGCTGCGTCCCTCCCTCTATGGCGCCTGGATGAACATCATAGAGGTGGACAGCCGCACGACCCACGAGAAGGCGCTGTACGACGTGGTCGGCCCGGTGTGCGAGACCGGCGACTTCCTCGGCAAGGAGCGTACCCTGGCGATTGCCGAGGGCTCATTGCTGGCGGTGCGTTCCGCCGGGGCCTACGGCTTCACCATGTCGTCCAACTACAACACCCGTCCCCGTGCGGCCGAGGTGCTGGTGGACGGTGACCAGGCCCATCTCATCCGTGAGCGGGAGCAACTGGCCGACCTCTGGCGTGGCGAGCATCTGCTGCCGTGATGGATGGATTTTCAGCGTTCCTCCATGTGAGAGCGTGATTAACGGTGAGACAGGAACGCGCGATGTTGATTGAATTTTCCAAGATGCACGGCCTCGGGAACGACTTCATGGTGGTGGACGGCGTCACCCAGAAGGTGTTCTTCAGCAACGACGTCATCAAGAAGCTGGCGGATCGCCACTTCGGCATCGGCTTCGATCAGCTGCTGCTGGTGGAGCCGCCCTATGATCCCGAGCTCGACTTCCATTACCGTATCTTCAATGCCGATGGCAGCGAGGTGGAGCAGTGCGGCAACGGTGCCCGCTGTTTTGCCCGCTTCGTGCGCCTCAAGGGGCTGGTCAACCGGGATCGCATCGCGGTCAGCACGGCCCGTGGCCGCATCACCCTGCAACTGGAGGGGGAGAACCAGGTCACGGTCAACATGGGGGTGCCCCAGTTCGAGCCGGGCAAGATCCCGTTTCGCGCCCAGAAGGCGGAGAAGACCTACCTGCTGCGGGCACAGGATCACACCGTGATGTGCGGCGCCGTCTCCATGGGCAATCCCCACTGCGTCATCGAGGTGCCCTCGGTGGCCGATGCCCCGGTGGAGACCCTGGGCCCCATCATGGAGCGCCACGAGCGTTTCCCCGAGCGGGTCAACGTCGGCTTCATGGAGATGGTCAGCGCCAGCGAGATCAAGCTGCGGGTGTTCGAGCGCGGGGTGGGGGAGACGCTCGCCTGTGGCACCGGCGCCTGCGCCGCCGTGGTGATCGGCATCAGCCAGGGCAAGCTCAGGGAGCGGGTCACCGTCACCCTGCCGGGGGGCAAGCTGACCATCGCCTGGAAGGGGCCGGGTCAGCCGGTCTACATGACAGGCCCGGCCGAGCATGTGTTCGACGGCCAGATAGAGTTGTAGGCATGGGGCGGAGATGACTCCGCTCTGCCAAGCGCTAATGTCGGGGCCCTGTGCCCCTTTTTCGGATGGATCAACCAAGTTATGAGCGAACTCAAACGGCAGGAATCACTGATGGACGAAGCCACAGTGCTGGAGTACCTGGCCCGTTACCCCGAGTTTTTCCAGCGCCACGGGGCCATGCTGGACAGGATCCGCATCCCCCATGAGCACAAGGGCACCATCTCCCTGGTGGAGCGCCAACTCGACAGGCAGCGCGAGCGCATCGAGCAGCTGGAGCAGGAGATCACCGAACTGATGGGGATCGCCAGCGAGAACGAGCGGATCTTCCGGGTCTATGCGGATCTCTATGGCGAGCTGTATGGCTGCCAGACCCTGTTCGAGCTGAGCGCCGTGATGGGCAAGGCCTTCGTGCAGCGGCTGCGGCTGACCGGCCTGCGCCTCTGGCTCAGCCCGAAGAAATTCCAGCTGAGCGGCCCGGAGCAGCGTTTCCTGGCGGACGGCAAGCAGCTCGATCAGTTGCTGGGCCAGCGACTGCCCGGGACGGATTACTACTTCGGGCGGCTCAACCAGAGCGAGAAGCAGGCGCTGTTTGGCAGCGACGTGCTGGTCAACTCCGTGGCCCTGATGCGGCTCGGGGATCTCGGCGTGCTGGCCTTCGCGAGCTCGGATCCCAGCCACTTCACCCCCCACAACGACACCCTGCTGCTGGGTCAGCTGGGGCGTCTGCTGCAACTGCGTCTACCCGAGCTGGTTCGTGGCTAAGGCACCCCTTCCCGCCACCGACCCCCTGCCTCCCGCCCTGGCGGGGGAACTCACCGCCTTTATCGAATACCTGAGGGTCGAGCGCCAGCTCAGCCCTCATACCCGCAGCAACTATCAGGCCCATCTGGAGGCCATGGCCGCCGAGCTGGTCAGGCTGGGGGTGGATGACTGGGCCCGGCTCGAGGCGAGCCAGGTGCGCAGTCTGGTGACCCGGATGCACAAGGCAGGCCTGGCCCCCCGAACCCTCGCCACCAAGGTCTCTGCCCTGCGCAGCTTCTGCGACTGGCAGGTGCGCCAGGGGCGGCTCCCTGCCAACCCGGCCCGCGGCATCGTCACCCCCAAGCAGGGGCGGCCGCTGCCCAAGAATCTCGATGTGGACGAGATGTACCAGCTGCTCAACATCACCGACGAGCAGGATCCGCTGGCGGTGCGGGATCGCGCCATCATGGAGCTGATGTATTCCTCCGGGCTGCGCCTCGCCGAGCTGGTGGGGCTCAACCTCGCGGACGTGAAGCTCGACGAGCGCCAGCTCAGGGTCACCGGCAAGGGGTCGCGGGAGCGGGTGCTGCCCATGGGCAGGATGGCGGTGGAGTGGCTGCACAAGTGGCTCAAGGTGCGGCCAGCGCTGGCGGGGGACGAGGGGGAGGCATTGTTCGTCTCGAAACGCCGGCAGCGGCTGTCGGCCCGCTCGGTACAGGAGCGGCTCGACGGTTGGGGCAACAAGCAGGCCCTCAATGCCCACGTCCATCCCCACAAGCTGCGCCACAGCTTCGCCACCCACATGCTGGAGTCCTCCGGGGATCTGCGGGCGGTGCAGGAGCTGCTGGGCCACGCCGATCTCTCCACCACCCAGATCTATACCCACCTCGACTTCCAGCATCTGGCCAAGGTGTATGACAGCGCCCACCCCAGGGCCAAGCGGGATCCCGACACCCCGGAAGATGAGTGAACTTGATTGATGGTGGCCCGCAATCAAGGGGGTCAGGGGAGTGACAGCGCTCCCCTCGCCAGAGCCAGGCGGGATCCTGCCACCCCGGAAGATGAGTGACAGCAAGGAGCCCGGGGGCTCCTGTTGATGACGCAGAGGAGAATGCATGCATTTTTACCGTCGCTGGCAGCCGGTGGCCGCCATCTCGTTCGACCTTGACGACACCCTCTATGACAACGGCCCCGCCATAGCGCGGGCCGAGCAGTGGATGCTGAGCCACCTGCGCAGCGAATACCTGGCCACCGCCATGCTGGACAAGCCGCGCTGGCTCGAGCTCAAGCGCAACCTGCTGCTGGCCCGGCCCGAGCTGCGCCAGGACGTCAGCCTGGCGCGCCAGCACGGCATCCGCGAGGCCATGATGCAGGGGGGCATGGCCGCCTCCCTGGCCGAGCAGGAGGCAGCGCGGGTGTTCGCCGCCTTTCTCGCCGAGCGCTCGAAGATAGAGGTGAGCGAGGCGACTCACGCCCTGCTGGCTCGCCTGGCGGCGCGCTACCCCCTGGCGGTGATCACCAACGGCAACCTGGATCTGGAGCAGGCGGGTCTGGCTGGCTACTTCACCCTGGTCTGCAAGGCGGGGGCCGGGGCCAGGATGAAGCCGGCGCCCGACATGTTCGTGCAGGTGCAAGAGGCCCTCGGGCTCGCCCCCGGCCAGATCCTCCACGTGGGGGATCATCCCGAGACGGATGTGCTTGGGGCCAGGTTGCACGGCTTTCGGGCCGCCTGGCTCAACGAGCGCCAGCTGCCCTGGCAGTCGCTGCGGTTGCTGCCGGATGTGGAGCTCGCCACCCTCGACGAGCTGGCCGGGCTGCTGCTCTGAGCCCTCTTGAGGGGCAGAGAAAAAGGTGCACAGGCGAGGCCATTTATTTATTCTTGGCGCGGACTGACAAGGGAGTGCTGGGCGTGAGTGGAATGAAGAGTGTCATCTGGTTGGCCATCCCCATGGTGCTGGCGGGTTGCGATCTGTTTCGCGACCACTACCGGATGGAGTTTCGGGATGGATCCTGGCGGGATATCGCCATTTCGCCTTTCTCGGATCAGGCCCGCTGGCGCGAGGGGTGCGCCACCGGCGAGATACTGGTGGACATGACCCTGCCCCTGAAGCGGGGCAAGGTGGTCGATGGCCGCGAACAGCTGCTGATCGGCGGCGAGCTGTTCGAGCTGGAAGAGGCCCGGCTCTATCGCGGCAACGGCATGGTGCTGGGGCAGGCCCCTGACCATGTCCAGCGAGGCCTCAAGGGGTTGGATGTCTGCCGTACCCTGCGCCCCGATCGCGGGGCCCTGCCCAAGCTGAAGGGCAAGGGGTTCGGCGACTAGCCCTCCCGCTGACGATACTGGCGGCAGGCGTCGCCGAAGGCGCGAAACAGCTTGATGGAGTGGGGGTTCTCTTTCGCCTTCCACTCCGGGTGCCACTGCACAGCCAGCAGGAAGGGGGAGAGGGTGGGGGCGTGGATCGCCTCGATCAAGCCATCCTCGGCATGGGCAAGCGGTGCCAGCCCCTCCCCAAGGCGCCTGATCCCCTGGCCATGCAGGGAGTTGACCGGGATCTGCACCTCCCCCATCAGGTCGGCAAACCAGCTGCCGGGCACCAGGCTCACCTGGTGGCTGTGGCCATACTGCTCCTCCACGGGATCGTCCGCATCCTCCCTGTGATCCGCATAGCCGGGCTCGCAATAGACCTTCTGATGAATGTCCCCGCCCAGGGCCACGTTGATCTCCTGCATGCCGCGGCAGATGCCGAGCAGGGGCAGTCCCCGATCGAGGGCGGCACGCACCAGTGCTATGTCGAACAGATCCCTGTCCCTGTCCTGTGCCTTCTCCGGGGTCAGGTTCTCCTGGCCGTAGAGGGCGGGATCTATGTTGGATCCCGCCCCGCTCAGGTAGACCCCATCGGCGAGATCCAGATACTGCTCCAGATCAGCGGTCCCGCAGCAGGTGGGGACCAGCAGGGGCACGCAGCCGCTGATCTCCACCAGGGGGGTGATGTATTTGTGGGTCATTACCTGGTAGGCGTGGCCGCTGCGGGCCTGGGCCCCCATGGTCATCAGCACGACGGGTTTGGAACGGGAACTGGGGTTGGGCATAGGTCACCTTGGCTATCCTTGGCGGTCTCATCCTGCGCCTTGGGAAGGCCCTTGCCGCGTCACTCTCGCAAGGGCATGCCTCAAGGCATGGTCATGGGATCAGGGTCGTGCCGCAGTGCCAGAATCGTCGGTCAGCCTGGGCGATGACAGCCTGGATCCCGATCCCAGTCTGCCAAGGCCGTTCAATATGTCAAACGAAATGATGCCAAAATGTTAATTTCGATAATGTCTGAGCCAGCTTGAGTCCCTTCATCAGCGGCTTTAGCCGCAGTTGGCGGGCGTTTAGGGGAAAGTCGTGGTGGATATATTAAACATTTGGTCCTGATGGCCGGATAGCAGAAGGGGCCCGCAGGCCCCTCGTCGATTCAGGCATTGAGGATGAACTGCTCTATCACCCTGGCCACGCCGTCCTCGTCGTTGCGGGCCGTGGTGTGCTGCGCCAGCGCCTTGATCTCGTCGGTGGCGTTGCCCATGGCGACCCCGAGTCCGGCATATTCGATCATGTGGCGGTCGTTGCCCGCGTCACCCACCGCGATCACCCGGGAGGCGTCCAGACCCAGGTGCTCCGCCAGGGCGGCCACGCCGGTTCCCTTGTTGCTTCGCTTGTTCATGAACTCGAGGAAGTAGGGGGAGCTGCGCACCACTGTGTAGCGCTCATAGAGCTCGGCGGGCAGCTGGGCGATGGCGCGGGAGAGCTGGGGCTCTGGGTCTATCATCATCACCTTCATGATCTGCTCGTCGGCGGGCAGGGTGGCGAAGTCCACCAGGTTGATCGGCATCTTGATCAGCCGTGACTCGTGCTCCGTGTAGGTGCTGACCCTGGGGCTGATGAGGCCCTGGCGGACGGAGAAGCCGTGGACGTTGACCCCCAGCTCGGAGGCCAGATGGGCGATGGCGCTGGCATCGCTGCCGGTCAGCAGCTGGCTGCGCAGTATGCGTTGATCCGCGACCTGTTGCACCAGGGCGCCGTTGTAGCAGATGACGTAGTCATCCTGGCCGGTGAGGCCGAGCTCGGCCAGATAGGGGGTCATGCCTTCCAGCGGGCGGCCGGAGGTCAGCACCACGGTGACGCCCTGGTCGCGGGCGGCCGCGATGGCGGCATGGGTGCGGGGGGTTATTTGACCTTGCGGGTTCAGCAGGGTGCCATCCATATCCAATGCGATCAGCTTGTACATCTTCTCACTACCTGAGTCTGGCCGGCCCGCCCTATGGGGCCAAGGGGAGGCCGAGTGTAGCGAAAATCGCCGCCGGGATCACGCCGCCATCGTCGCAGAGGAGCCATGGCGCCTCTCAGCGCTGGCCCTGATAGGGGGTCAGCTGCAGCTGATCTTCCCGGATGGCGAAGTGGATGGGGCCGTGCTCTATGTCGACCCTGTTGTGGTGATGGGCCATCTCCACCTCGACGCCGGGGAAGAGGCGCTGGGTGGCGATGATGTCCATGTTGGCCATCAGGGCCTGCAGCTCGCGCTGTGCCTCGGCAAGCTGCTCGTCGAGGGACTTGCTCTCGTCCAGCTGCCGGGTGCGCAGCGCCTTGATCTTCTGCAGGGTCTCGGGATTGCGCTTGTCGCCGGGCTGTTGCAGCAGCCGCAGGATGAGATCCTGCAGCTTGTCGAGCTGCTCCCGGCAGGCCTGCTTGCGTTGACGCAGGGCCTGCTCCCGCTCCTTGTGGCTGAAGTAGCCGCCGAGGATCTGCAGCCGGGTCCGGTTCGCCGCCGAGGTGCCGAGCACGGGGGCCATGATGAGGCGGTTGGCGATGTTGATGCCGCCGATGAGGTGGCCCTTGCGCATGGCGCTGTCCCCGACCCTGAGGTCCTGGCCGCTGCGGCAATAGCTGTGGCTGAGCTGGCTCTGGATATGAATGTCGCCATCGGCCTCCAGCCTGGCGTACTGGGCATAGCTGGCGTGGATCTCGCCCCCGGCGTTGAGGTGGCAGAGGTACTGGTCCCCCTCCAGCTTGCGCCCTATGATGCCGTTGCGCACCGTGATGGTGCCGCCGGATTCGATATAGCCCCCCTCGACGAAGCCCCCTATCACCACGTCGCCGCTGGTCTTGATCCGCATGCCGGGCATGACGTCCCCGGTGACCAGCAGGGAGCCCTCGAACATGACATGGCCGTGGCGGATGTCGACCTGCTTGACGCTCAGCACCTCGTCCACCCTCATGCCGGCCCGCTCCTGGCAAGGCAGCCCGGCGCGGGTCGCCAGCAGCAGATCCGGATCCTCGGGGGAGAAGCAGGTGCCTTCTCCCGCCGTCATGGCGCTCTCCTTGCCGTGGCGGGCGGGCAGGGTCTGGCCCGTCACTGTGAAGCCGTCTATGCCCTGGGTGGCGGGGTGGCGCCGCATCAGGGGGGCGCCCGCCTTGACGGTGAGCAGGGTGCCGAGATCGCGCATGTCCACCTTGCCGTGGTCCACCTCCTGAGGCCTCAGGATCCGCTCCGCCGCCGTCTCCACCAGCCGCTCCAGGCGGGTATCCAGGCCGTGTCTGGCGGCCTTGCCCAGGGCGATGACGGGGGTGAGGCGAGTGCCGGGAGCCGCCTCGCTGGCGGCCTTGATGGCGGCGGCGAGCAGCCGCTCGCTCACCCCCTGCTTGATCGGGCTCGCCGCCACCGCCTCCTGCAACTGCGCCAGGGTCAGGGGGCTGCCGCCCCAGTCGGCGGTGATCTGGGCGCTGGCGCTCATCTGATCCTTGTCCACCAGGACGAGGAGCCGGGCATCCTGACGCTGGGCTATGGGCACGGGAGGGTGGGAGGGGGCGTCCGGCTGGGTCAGCAGGGTGTTGAGCAGGGCGACGGCCTGCCGGATCCCCTCGTCGAGGGGTTGATAGCGTCGGCAGTTGGAGAGCCGCAGCAGGGCCAGGACATGCTGCTCCTGGACGGGCTCGGTGAGACCCGGGGTAATACGCAGACAGACATAGGTCATGTCTGCCGACAGCTGAAACCACGCTTTGCTTAACACCGGGATCCTCCTTCGTTGTCCCGATCCGGCTAGCCCCCCTGTGGCCGGGGGCGGGATCCTTGCCAAGAACCTATGCCGCCAGAGCGAGAGCGGCCAAGAACCGCAGTATTCTGGCATTTCGCCGTCCGGGTCAACGAGCCGAGTGCAAATGGGTGAGCCGGGTTGAGGAAATACTCTGTGACGGGGAGTTGGGCCGATGGCGCTGGCTCGACCGCTTGCTGAGTGTCAAATGAGGTGTGTTTGGCGGTATCTGCTGACTATTTCACCGACGGCGGCCCCCGATGGGTATCAAGTTCAGGGTGGCGATACGATTCACCTTGCCAGAGGCGGTTCAAGGGATTTTAATCTGCCGCCGCCCCGAGGCGTTGACGCGGGTCGCTGCCGACCCTACTGCCCTCTTGTCCAACCGAACGAGCCCCATGACCGCCCAAGGCCACCTGCTGTTTTCCGTCACCTGCGCCCTGCTTGCCCACAAGGTCGAGCTCACTCCGGCCCTGGCCGAAGGCAGCCTGTGGCACATAGTGCCCATGGCCCTGGCCAGCGCCCTGCTGCCGGATCTCGATCACCCCAAGTCCCTGCTCGGGCGGCAACTGCCCTGGATCTCGGGGCCCCTCTCCCGGCTGTTCGGCCATCGCGGCTTCACCCACAGCCTGCTGGCGGTCGGCCTGGGGATATGGGGGCTGGCGCAGTTTCAGGCCCCCGGCCTTCTGTCCGGGGTGATGAAGGATGCCCTCATCGTCGGCTACCTCAGCCACCTGCTCGGGGACTGGCTCACCCCCATGGGCATCCCCCTGCTCTGGCCCTGGCGCCGACGCTTTCGGCTGCCCGGCCTGCCCCTCAAGAGCGGCGGGGGCTACGAGAGGGCTTTCTGCCTGCTGACCCTGGCGCTCGCCGGGTACTGGGTGCATGGGAGCGCGGGCTTAGGCACCTTCTAGCCTGGCATCAGTCGATGCGGCTGGCGGTTCTGGTCAGGGTGAGGTAGTCGGCGAGCACCGGCAGCCCCTGCAGGTGGCGGCGCAGCATGTCGAGGGCGGCGAAGGCGAGGATCCGGCGGCCGCTCTCGGGATCCGGGTGACTTAGCTTCACCCGCTGACCGATTCGCTGCCCGTCTGCGCACAGCAGCAGCGGCACGCCGTCGGGGCCCGCACTGCCTATGGTCAGGCTGGGTTCCCGTCCGCTGCATGTCAGATGGTCGAGCTCGCAGGGGAGGCTGTGGCTGAAGCTGGCCTCCAGCCCCGGATGGGGGTGGCACATGGCCAGCAGGGCGCCTCGGCTCTCCCCTTCCTGCAGGCATAGCTGCCGCTCCCCCAGCAGGGCCAGGATCTGCTGCGCCGGCTCCTCGTTGCCCCGCCCCACCAGCCAGGGGGCTATCTCTCCGAGCAGGCGCACCTCGGCGGCCGCCATGTCGGCGGCGCTGGCGCCATGGCCGATGAGTTTCAGCTCGATGAGGGGCATGGAAGAGCGGTAGCCGAGCTCGATGCCCGCAGGCCAGGGCGCCCCATCCAGCTTGTCCGAGAGGGCGGACTCCGAGATGCCGAAGGTATAGAAGCGGCGCAGCTCGGTGTCCGTCTCTTCCCCCGCCAGCGTCTTGAGGCGCGGCAAGATCTGCTCGCGCACCATCTGCTTGAACTCGAACGGCACGCCCGGGGTGAAGAAGAGCCGGCTCTGGCCGTGGCTGGCCGGGTGGCTGACCACGAAGCCGCAGGCGGTGCCCACCGGGTTGTCGAGGATCTCGCAGTCCCGGGGCAGCCAGGCCTGCTTGCTGTTGCTCTGGGCCATGATGCGGCCCCGGCTGGCATAGCGCTCGGCCATGGTGGCGAGCCAGTCGGGGAACAGGGCGAGCGGCTGCTCAAAGGCTTCGGCCGCCGCCTGGGCGGTGAGATCATCCGCGGTGGGGCCGAGCCCCCCGCACACCAGCACCACCTCGGCGCGGTCGGCACTCTCCTGCAAGGCGGCCTTCAGATCCGCGAGGTTGTCCCCCACAGTCAGGCGACGGCGCACCTGCCAGCCTTGCTCCAGCAGCAGGGCGCTGAGCCAGGCGGCGTTGGTGTCCACCACCAGGCCGGTCACTATCTCGTCCCCCGTGCTGATGATCTCGATACGCATGCAGACTCCTTGGGTGGTGGACCCCGATCAGGGCTTGTTGTGCTCGAAGTAGTAGCTGATCCGGGTGCGGGGGTTGAGGTACTCGAACACCGCCGGCGGCAGTCGCTTGGGGTGGATCACCTTGGCAATGGAGAGCTCGGCCTGCTCGAGATCTATGATGGCCGCCTCCTGGCGCGGGATGCGGGGATCGTATACCAGCACCGCAGGGTAGAGCAGGCGGGAGGCGTTGACCGACATCACCAGCCCGACCTGGCCGTTGGAGAGCTGCACCACGCTGCCGGGCGGGTAGATGCCCATCAGGCGGATCAGCATGCCGAGGTGGTCGGTGTTGAACTGGGCCTTGCGCTGCTTGTAGAGGTTGCCGAGGGCCGAGTAGGGCACCTTGGCCTGCAGGTGGCAGAGGTTGTCGTACTCGTTGATGAGGGAGACGATCTGGGTCAGGGGGTCGAGCTGATCCCCCCTGAGCCCCTGTGGTCCGCTGCCATCCAGGTATTCGTGGTGGTACTGCACTATGCGCTTCGCCGGCTCGGGGAAGTCACTGGCCAGGCTCAGCAGCTCCAGGCCGTAGCGCGGGTGCTGGGCCATCAGATTCTGCTCCGGCTTGGTCAGTGGGCTTGTCTTGCGCAGGATCTGGCTCGGGATCTTCAGCTTGCCGATATCGTGGAACAGGGCCCCCATGCCGACCTGGCGAATAGCCTCCGCCGGCAGCTTGCACTCCCTGGCCAGCAGCATGCTGAGCACGCTGACGTTGAGGGAGTGGAACTGGAGGCTGTTGCCATCCGCGCTGTCGGAGACCAGGTGCAGCACCATCTCGTCCACCGACAGCAGCTGCTCCGTCATGGCGTTGATCAGCTCCTGGGCCTCATTGATGGCGTTGAGGGGGCGGGACTGGATCTTGCCCATCAGGTTGCGCACCTGGGCCAGGGACTGCTGGAAATGCTTCTCGCACTGCTGCAGATCCCGGCGATAGCGCTGCAACTGCTCGATGCGCCTGGTCTTCTCCTGCTGCATCTCCTGCTGGCGCCCGACCAGATCGTCAGCGCCATCCGGTGCGGGCTGCACTTGATCGAGGGGCTTGGGGGGGGCGTCGCTCTTGTCGGGGATGATGGTCACCAGCTTGAGACCGAGCCGGCGGATCAGCTCTATCTCCTCTTCACTCTTGAGTTTGAAGCTGGAAAACAGGAAGGGGTGCTCACGCCATCCCAGTGGCAGGGAGACGTAATTGCCGACTTGCAGCCGATCGACCGAGATCTTGATTCCTGTCATGGGGTTGGGCACGAGAGACACACAGAGCCGTATGCTAGTCAAAGGCAGGGGTGAATACAAAAGGTATCTGATGACAGGATGAGTGCTTTATTATAGGCTTCTAGATGTCCAGACATATTTACCGATGCAGTACAGGGAGTCAGCATGCCGATCAAGATCCCGGACCAGTTGCCCGCCGCCGAAGTGTTGGGGCAGGAGAACATCTTCGTGATGACGGAATCCCGGGCCGTCACCCAGAACATCCGTCCGCTGCGGGTGCTCATCCTCAACCTGATGCCCAAGAAGATAGAGACCGAGATCCAGCTGATGCGGATGCTCTCCAACTCGCCCTTGCAGGTGGACGTGGATCTGCTGCGCATCGACGATCGGGAGTCGAAGAACACGCCCCAGGCGCACCTGGAGAACTTCTATCACGACTTCGAGCAGGTGCGTGGCAACAACTACGACGGCATGATCATCACGGGGGCGCCGCTCGGGCTGGTGGAGTTCGAGGAGGTGGTCTACTGGCCGCGTATCGTCGAGATCATCGAGTGGTCCCATCAGCATGTGACCTCCACCCTGTTCCTCTGCTGGGCGGTGCAGGCGGCGCTGAAAGCCCTGTATGGCATGGAGAAGCAGACCCACGGCGAGAAGCTGTCAGGGGTCTATCGCCACCACCGCCTCGACGAGCACGAGCCGCTGCTGCGTGGCTTCGATGACGAGTTCGTCGCGCCCCACTCCCGCTATGCGGCCTTCGACGGGGATCTTATCCGCGCCCAGACCGATCTGCAGATCTTCGCCGAGTCCGAGGAGGCTGGCGTCTATCTGGCGGCGACCAAGGATTGCCGCCAGGTGTTTGTCACCGGCCATCCCGAATACGATGCCCTGACCCTGGACGGCGAATATCGGCGGGATCTGGCGGCGGGTCTCACCCCCGTCATCCCGGTCAACTACTACCCGGGCGACAATCCCGATCAGACCCCGCGTGCCAGCTGGCGCAGCCACGGCCACCTGCTGTTTTCCAACTGGCTCAACTACTACGTCTATCAGCTCACCAGCTATCGGCTGGAGGACATCGGCAAGGTGTTCACTTACGAGCAGCCCAAGGGCCAGGTGTAGGGCCGGCGCACCCGCTATGGCTGAAAGAGATCGGCAAGGTGTTCAATTGTCCGCAGCTCAAGGGCCAGGGCACCCTTCAGTCGGCCCCGGCCAGCCGTCGCCCCCGGGTGTCGAGCCAGTGACGGTGGCAGGGCAGGGTGAAGGCGCCGGGCCGCCTGGCCCGGATGGCGGCCATGGCCTCCGGCTGGGGCTGGCCAAGGGCCATCAGCAGCAGGGCCGCCACCAGCCCGGTGCGACCGCTCCCTCCGTGACAGTGAATGGCCAGGTGCCTGCCCTCGCGCAGCAGGGCGATCAGTTGCGGCAGCACGGGGAGCCAGGCTTGCTCGAAGGCTTCATCGGGGGCCTCATCGTCCGCTATGGGCAGGTGGAACCAGGCCATGCCCCTGGCCTTGACCAGTGAGCCGAGGGAGCCTGCGCCGCGTGCGGCCAGCTCATCCTTCGTCATCAGCGTGAGCACACCGCCGGCACCGGCCAGCTGCAACTGGGCCAGGGCGAGCGGCATGGCAACCTGCTGGTTGCCTGGGCAGGGGGTGAGCAACAGCTGACCGTCGAGGCGCGGAACCTCCAGGCTCCAGAAGGGGTGGGCACTGAGCATGAGGATCCTTGTCGGTGCTAATCGGGTGTCAAACGAACTTGTTGGCCCCTTGATTGAGTGCGGCACAGCATAGAGGGCGCGGGTGCGATGTCAATCTGCGTTGTGTTCGGCCCGGTTTACGGGCAGAGTCTAAAAAAATAGAGCGATGGAAGGAGTAGAGATGAGAAACCTGGATCAACTGGACTTGGACATCCTGGCCCATCTGTTTCGCGATGCGGGCATGACCAACAAGGATTTGGCGGCCCTGGTCGGGGTGGCTCCCTCCACCTGCCTGGAGCGGGTGCGCAAGCTGCAACAGGACGGGGTGCTGAAGGGCGCTCACTGCGAGGTGGATTATCAGGCCCTGGGCGGCCATATCCAGGCCATGGTCTCCCTGCAGCTGGCGCGCCACAGCCGGCAAATCATAGATGCGTTTCGCGATGCCATCCTGGCGTTGCCCGAGGTGATCAGCCTGTTTCACATGGGTGGCAAGGATGATTTCCTGGTGCACCTCTGCGTCGCCGACACCGAGCACCTGCGCAACTTCGTGTTCGATCACTTCACCTCCCGGGAAGAGGTAGTACACCTCGAGACCTCCCTGGTGTTCGAGCACAGATTCAGCCGTTCCCTGCCCTGTTTCACCCACCCCTGAGCGCCAGGGCGTCCAGCCCTGAAATAGATCTGCATGATGTCAGCTGGCCTTGAGCCCTTGATACAGAAACGAGAAAAGCCAATGAGTTGCCTCATTGGCTTTTTGCCGTGGGTGATGATCAGGGTCTGGTCGGCTGGATCTCCTTGGGCTCCAGCGTGATGACCGCATTGCCGGCGGCGCCGGGATACTGGTGGTAGCTCTGGTCCTGCTCCAGGGTGTAGAAGGTATCCAGGTAGTCGTCGTTGTTGGTCATCCAGGAGTCGGGCAGTGCCTTGACGATGCGACCGCCGAGATCGAGGAAGGGTAGAGCCTCGGGCACGCCACCCGCGGTGAAGCCGAGCTTGAGCGCTTCGATCAGCAGGGCGCTCAGCTCCTTGTAGTTGACGTTGTCATCCTGCTCCATCATGACGAGGTCGACCGCGCCCCAGCGATAGCGATCCCAGTACACCAGGATCTGGTTCGGGCTGTAGTCTGTGTTGTCATGGTCGAGGTAGGGCATGTCGACTATGTCCACCACGGGTTCGTCCCGGCTCGGATTGACCCCGGCCACGACGGCATAGACCTCGGCGGCGCCGAGCAGCCAGGGCTCCTGATCATCGCTGAGCCTGATCTTCTTGAGGATGCTGGTCTTGAGGGGGACCGTGTTGTCGGCGGCGCGGGGGGCCGCCTGGATGTCGGCGGCAGCCAGCGCCTTTCGCATCACCTTCAGGCCGGCATTCTTGGCCTTGACGGGGTCGGCCTCTACTACCAGCACGGGTCGCGCTGGTGGCTGGTTCACGTCGAGGTAGACCGGATTGCCAGCGCCATCGAACGCTTCGATGGCGCTCCAGCTCTTCTCATCGCCGCTCGGCACGTAGGCAATCAGTGGCTCTGTTCCCTGTTTGAGCGCATTGGCCTGCTCGGGGTTGGCCAGTCGCAACTGCATCAGCTGTTTGACTTCCCCCTCCAGCCCTTGGCGGTTGATGGCGGCCTGGTTGGCATCGCTGGCCTGCCGTTTGAGGCGTGGGCTCGCCTTTTGCAGCAGGTTGGGCAGCGGACTCTGGTACTCCTGATTGGCGAGCAGGGGCAGCAGATTCTTCTGCTGCAGTGCGAGCTGGCGTGCCAGCTCCCTGTCCGTGTCGGCGGCATGGGCACTGGTGGCGCCCAGCAGGGTCAGCAATAAAATGACAGCCTGATTCCTCATTCTTCTTCTCCAGTATTGAGTCTGACAGAGGCGCGCATCGGGAATAATCTGCGCCTCTTCTTCACTAGACTGGAGTTGGGTTCGGCTGTGAAGCATCCTTGCCGAATTATGTGTTGTGTCTCACTGGGGTCTCCCCAGATGGTCAGGTCAGGCGCGGAGCCGGTTGACTTGATGCAGCGCCACACCGACCAGCAATCCCCAGCAGGCTGAACCGACCCCGAGCAGGCTGATCCCCGAGGCCGTGATGAGGAAGGTGAGCAGCGCGGCTTCCCGCTCTTCATCCTGCTGCAGCGCGCCGTGCAGGCTGCTGCCTATGGTACCGAGCAGTGCCAGTCCGGCCACGCAGGTCACCAGGGCGGTGGGGAAGGCGCTGAACAAGGCGACCACAGTCGCCCCGAAGCAACCGGTCAGCAGGTAGAAGCAACCCGCCCATACGGCGGCGGGCCAGCGGCGAGCGGCGTCGGGATCCACCTCCTTGCCCATGCAGATGGCGGCCGTGATGGCGGCCAGGTTGAAGGCGTAACCACCGAACGGGGCCAGCAGCAGACCGGTCAGGCCGGTCCAGCCGATCAGGGAAGAGGTGGCAGGTTGATAGCCATGGGCACGGAGGATCGCGATGCCGGGCATGTTTTGCGACGTCATGGTGACGAGGAACAGCGGCAGCGCTATCCCCAGCACGGCGTTGATGGAAAAGGCTGGCGATATCCACACCGGGCTGGAGAGCTGCCAGTGGACTTCAGCCAGTTGCAGCTCGCCCCTCAGGATGCAGAGCAGCATGCCGGTGGCCAGGACCAGCACCATGGTATAGCGGGGCCAGAGGTGGCGGCCGAGCAGGAAAGCCAGCAGCAAGGCGCCAAGCAACAGGGGATCCTGGGGGGCCACCTTGAACAGATCCAGCCCGAATCTGAGCAGCACCCCGGCCAGCATGGCGGCGGCCAGAGGAGCCGGGATGTGGCGCATCAGCCTGTCGAACCAGCCGCTGATGCCGCACAGGGTGATCAGCAAGGAGGAGATGATGAAGGCGCCTATGGCCTCCGCCAGGCTGAAATTGCCCAGGCTGGTGATGAGCAGGGCGGCCCCCGGCGTTGACCAGGCGGTCAGCACGGGGGTGCGGTAATAGAGGGAGAGGCCGATGCAGCTCACGCCCATGCCGATACCCAGCGTCCATAGCCAGGAAGATACCTGGGCTGCATCGGCGCCGGCGGCGGTAGCCGCCTGAATGATCAGTACGACCGAACTGGTATAGCCAACCAGGACGGCGATTAGGCCTGCGACCAGATGAGGGAGAGCAAAGGGCATGGCGACATCCTTGTGTATGCTGATAGCTTGTGCGTTATTACGTACAATGTGGCTTTGACTATAGCGGCGTGCGCTATAGCGCACAAGGCGAAGATGCAGCATTCGGGAGAGGACGTATGCAGGAGATGAATCGGCATCTGGCTCAGCGATTGAAAGGGCTGCGCGCCGAACTGGGGTGGAGTCTGGATGTGGCTGCCCGCGAGACCGGGGTGAGCAAGGCCATGCTGGGGCAGATAGAGCGGGGGGAATCCAGCCCGACGGTGGCGACCCTGTGGAAGATCGCCACCGGGTTTCGGGTCTCCTTCTCCAGCTTTATCGAGCCGACCCCGGCGGTGGCGGGGGAGACACTCTATCGCATCGCCGATGACATTCGCCAGCAACCGGCGGGCGAAGGCATGCAGGTGGCGCCCCTGTTTCCCTATGAAGGCCGGTTCGGTTTCGAGCTGTTCGAGTTGACCCTGCTACCCGGCTATCAGCGGGAATCTGAACCCCATGAGCCCGGGGTGACCGAGCATGTGATCGTCATCAGCGGTGTGATGGAGGTGCTGGTCGATGGGCAGTGGCGCTCGCTGGATCAGGGAGAAGCCGTACGCTTCTCCGCCGATCGTCCCCATGGTTACCGCAATCTGGGAATAGCCCCGGCCGTTTTCCACAATCTGATCCACTACCCTGCCACTCGCCTCTGATGGTTAACCCGGACGACCGTCCGCTCTGGGGCGGGTCAGGATGGGGGTATAGACCCAGACAAACAGACCATAGGCCGCTATCCAGCTCCAGCCGCTCAGGTTCCATCCCGTCAGTGTCAAGGTAGGCCAATGCAGAGGGAGCAAGACCCGCATGAAGGCAGAGAGGATCACCAGCGCGAATGCCAGGGTGATCCTACGCCCGACGTGCAGGGCTCTGCCGCTGTGACCGAGTGACACCCTGGCAATCATCCCGAGGATCATGGTCCCCATGCAGCCAGCACTGAGCAGGTGACTGGCGAGGGACAAGCTGAGAGGCAGTCCCGCAGCCTGGGCCGCGAGGGCGAGCAGGCCAAGGGGAATAAACAGGTAAGCCAGGTGCAGCGACCATAGCAGGGGCTGTGCCAGGGTGGTGCCGGGTCGCCAGCGCAGTTGCCTGCCCAGATGCAAGCCGGCCGCCACTATATATAGAGGCACCATATATAGAGAGTTGATCCATGAGCCAGGCAGCAGCCAGAGCAGCAGGATCAGCCAGAGAGAGGCCAGTGCCCCGCGCTCCAGCCAAGGGCTGGGCGGCGCCTTCTCCTGACCCGTACCCCTGGCGGTAAAGAAGGGAATCACACGTCCGCCCATCACTGCGATCAGGGTGGTGAACAGCAATACCGTCGTGATGAGCAGATGCTCCACTGTGCTCCAGTCATCTCGCCATAACCAGCTGGCGCCATTGAGCAGAGTCAATATGAGGAGCAGGGGGACAAAGAAGAGGTTGCGCCATTGGCGCGTCATGATGACGGGCTTGGCGAGGAACCAGGCACAGAGCGGCAACCAGGCCAGGTCCAGTACCATCAGAATGAGATTATCTTCTCCAAGCCAGGGTAGCAGGCTCCTTGGCAGCACCCACAATCCCACGATCAGCGCCAATGGCCAGCTGCGAACGCCGGGATGAGCCGTCCAGTTCTGGACGGCGGTCAGTAGAAACCCCGCAACTATGGCGGCGCCAAAGCCGAACAACATCTCATGAGCGTGCCACCAGATGGGATTGCCAATACCGGGCAGGCTGAACCAGCCATTGAGCTGTCCCAGCCAACCCAGCATGGCCAGGCAAGAAAACAGGGCTCCGAGCAGGAAGAAGGGGCGAAACCCCAGGCGGAACAGGGGAACTATCTGCTCCTCCTTATGGCTATCGAGGATCTGGTGCATGACAGCGACCTTAATTGAACATTTGAAAAGCCAATTATAAAGTGGCTTTTAAAATGTTCAATTTAAATCCAGGGAATGCTGATTTGGGTGGGGTGGTGAGCAAAAAAGGAACGTCTTGCTGCAGAACTGAGCGAACGAGCGATGAAGGTGAAAAAGCCCTTGTCATCCCGGCGCGGCTCCCTATAATGCGCCCCTACCAGCACGGCGGAACACGCCGAACTGATGAGCCAGCTTCCTTGCGAAGTGGGCGCCGAAAGAAAAGCGAAAACAATCGCTTGACTTTCGAAGTGAGGGGCGTAAGATGCGT